>LBYD01000001.1 GCA_000995965.1 Candidatus Moranbacteria bacterium GW2011_GWC2_40_12 | reverse complement strand
CACAGAGCAGTCGGATACGGTCAATGAAACGGCTCCCAATGAATGTTATGTTCCGCCGCCGCCCACGCCGCCCACGCCGCCCACGCCGCCGCCTCCGCCACCCCCCGAAGATGTTGTTTGCCGAATAACGACGCTCGACAAAATTGACCTCGCCAATTTTCGCTGCCTGCCAAAAACAAAAAAGAAAAAACCTTTTTTCGCGGGCACGACGAATGTTTCAGGCGCCCGGATTCAAGCTGAAATAAGCTCCCGGAGCGGAAAAAGAAAAGTCATTTCCAGTTTCACGGCCAACGAAAATGGCTATTGGTCGTGGGGAGTTCGGGGTCAACTGAAAAAAACCACCCAGATTATCAGCGTGAGATCAACCGATCCGAACGACAGCAGCCGCTTCGCGACATGCTCGCTTCTGTTCAAAATCGGCAAGGCCTACAGCCGGAAAAAAATGAAAAAATGCACCGGAGCAGCGACTCTTCAAGCATTGTCCGTTCCGCCGAATTATAAATTCTCATTGCCGCTGGCACTCCGGATAAAAAAATCCCAGAGGCCGATATTCGCGGGAGATACTATTGAATTCGAAACCGACACAGAAAATTACTTTTCCGAAGGAGGATTGGGGCAAGGAGCCGCTTTTCAGCTGATCGATTCAAAAAACAATACTGTCTATGGAGTGGAAAAAAATATAATTTTGGAAAAAGATGGAACAATCAATGAGTCCCTGAAAATTCCGCTCTATGTCGCCTCCGGCCAGTACAAAATCATTGCCCAATTTTCCGAAGGCGAAGAAATCGTCACCGCTGAAGAAGATTTAGCAGTCAGGGAAAAGCCGGCAATAGCGCTGAATTCGACTTGGGAACTTACCTATGCTGAACTTTTATCCCATTTAGGCTGGGCAGCGATTTTTCTGATAATGATATTGCTCGCTTTCTTCAGTCTTCTCGCTCTTGAATATCATCTTTCCCAATACGCCGTGCTTCAAGTGACGGAAAAAAATCTCAAAAAAGAAGGCTATATTGACTAATTTTTGATAGAAAGGAGGTGGAAATGAGTCTGAACATCAATGATTTTGAATTGGCAGCCAACTTTGTGGTTTTACTCGCCGCTCTTCTTTCCATTGTTTACGCGTTGGGTGTTGTCTGGCGGGTTGAGAAAAAACTGGATGTTTCTTACAAACTGCTTTTGTTGGCCATCGTTTCCTTCACTTTTTCGGAAATTTTGGGCTATTTTGAGATCGGAACAGCCGGCAAAATCCGGTTTTGGATGATTCTCGCCAAAGTTCTTTTCGCGCTGTTTTTTCTTCTGGGGATTCTCACTGCCCGCCGGATGATTCGGGAAGTGGACGGGGAAAAATGATCGCTTTGTGAAAAATTTTGACAATTTTCGGTTGTTTGCTAGTCTAAAGGACTTATCAGTCAACAATGACTAAAAAAATTTCCAAAATTGTTCTCCCGGCGATTCTCTTTTTGATTTTTTATCATTCTAATTTTCAGAAAATCAGCGCAGTTAATTTTTCTGTGAATAATTATCCGGAAAACGATGGATTGTTCGTCACAAGGGCTTGGGCGAAAAAGAAACCGGCGAAAAAAAGAAAGAGAAAAATAAAAAAGACATCAAAAGAAAAAAATGCGTTGGCTTTTCAAAATCCGATCGCCGTTTCGGGCGATGATATTTGCCGAAAAAACTCAAAAGAAGCCTTGAAAATTTTGCATGGAAAAGACAAAGAAAATTTTGATTTGGTCGTTTCAAATCTTGGAAAAATAGAGTGCGCCGTTTCCGGATCGGGCGTTTATCCCTGGGAAGACCCACCCCGTTTCAAGGTCGGCGTGGCAACGTCAAACGCGGAACCAGTTTGGTTTGCCAGCGTCCTTGTCCATGAATCCTGCCACATTGGGCAATTCGAAATCGCCGCTGGAAAAAATCCGGGGAGCGATGTTCCGGAAGAAGAATATTTCGGAGAAAAGGCGGAAAAAGAATGCCTGGATATCCAGCTTGGAACGCTCAAGAAGCTCGGAGCCAGCCGTTCGAAGATAGAATATATGATGAATATCGCCGACAGCCGCTACTGGCTGACGGATATAGGCCAAAGATGGTGGTAAGAATCTTCAAAAAAGGCTAAAATAAAAAAAATGATAAAATATAATTACGCCAAAACATTTTCTTTGATTGCGCTAGCGGTTTCTTTTTTCATTGCGCCGGATTTTTCTCAAGCCAAGGGCAATGGAATATTTCTTGTTCTGAGGGCAAAAAGCAAAACGAAAAATTCGGACGTGACGCTCAAAGGGCGAACCGGAAAAGATACAAGCATTTCGATTTTCGTGAACGGAGAAGATATTGGCGATATCATCCTTGACGAGCAAAATAGATACCATGTCCGTGTTCCGCTGGGGATCGGGAACAACTCTGTCCGGGTCACAGCCAGATCAGAAGGCCTGGAAAAAACTCTCGAGAAAAATATCAAAAGAAAAGCGAATACAGCTTATGAAAAACCGCTTTGGATTTCGATTGCGCATACCAAGAACCGGATAAAAAAACCCGACGTGACTGTTCGGGGGAAAGCCCATGGGGTATCCGAAGTTCAGATAAGCGTGGACGGAATTTTTCAGGGAGCGGCCGAAGTCTCGGCGATGACTGGAGAATTCAAATTCAGGGCGTCTCTCGCATCCGGAGTGAATATTATTGAAGCCCGGGCGGATAATGGTTCGGAGAACGTAATCGCTACGAAGCGAGTGAGAAGATTGTAGGAATTTTTCCGGATATGATAATTTTTTTTGAAGTGCGTATTTTTTAGATGAAGAGTATTTCGCGAAAAGTCTGCGCGCTCCTTCTCTTTTCCGGCGGGCTGGATTCGATTCTCGCCGCGAAGATTCTGGAAAAACAGGGGATCGAGGTGACGGCGCTCACATTTGTGAGTTATTTTTTTGATGCCGGTCAGGCAAGAAAATCAGCGAAAGAAAATGGCATAAAGCTGATTGAAAAAGATATTTCCAGAAAACATTTCGAAATTGTAAAGAATCCCCGTTTCGGTCGCGGGACTGGAATGAATCCCTGCATTGATTGCCATCTTTTGATGCTAAGAGAAGCAAAAAAAATTGCCCTCAAGAAGAAATATGATTTTATCGCGACTGGAGAAGTTCTCGGCCAGCGGCCAATGTCTCAAAATATCGAGGCTTTGAAACTGATCGAACGGGAAGCGGGGCTCATTGGAAAGATCATCCGTCCGCTTTCCGAAAAAATTCTCAACCCTAGAGCTGAGCTCTTGGGTAAAATGCACGGAATATCGGGTCGGGGCCGCAAAGAACAAATGGCTCTCGCAAATAAATATGGAATAAAGAATTATCCAACTCCAGCGGGCGGATGCATTCTGACTGACAAGGAATATTCAAAAAAACTCAGCGATCTTGTTTATAAAATAAAAAAAATAAAAGAAAGTGACTTAAAGCTTTTGCGTCTCGGACGGCATTTTTGGACTCGCCCCGTTAGAAAGTCTGAATCTCTGGAGAAAAAAGACGTTTTGCCGAAAGGTAAAATTTCAAAAAAATTCACAGAGCCCAAACTTTCTCGCGGGGTGAAAATTATTTTAGGCCGGAACCACAAAGAAAATCTCGCGCTCAAAAAATTGGCCGAAAGAAATGACCTTCTTGTTGAGCTCAAAGATATTCCGGGACCGCTGGCACTGGTCCGCGGAAAAGATAAAAAAGCGATAGAGGTGGCCAAAAAGAAGATTATCAAATACGCGAAAAAATTGGAAAACAAAAATCCGGATTTTGTTTTTTTTAATCAAAAATCGATTTCATAAACTTTATGACGGCATCGATATTTCTGGATGCCGTTTTTTTTGTGCCTCGGGAGAGAATCGAACTCTCATGGACGTAAGTCCACACGATTTTGAGTTCCGCCAGAGGCGGACAAGCGTGCGATAGAACAGTGCCGATGGTGGGAGTCGAACCCACAAACCTTGCGGCACACGATTTTGAGTCGTGCGTGTTTGCCAGTTTCACCACATCGGCGTCGGTAATTAGTGTCGATGCCAATTTCTTGCCTCGCCGGAGCTTGAAAAGCGGAGGCGGGCGCCACCGAGGCGTTACTAAACTTAATTTAGAAAACAATTACACAAATGTCAATTTTCGTGGTATAATCAAAATAATTAACGGATTCGTATATTCGCAAATTTTCATAGTTCAAAAAGAATTCCATGGCGAAAATCGTTTCTCTCGTCAACCAAAAGGGCGGGGTTGGAAAAACCACGACGGCAGTGAATTTATCCACATCTCTTGCGCAAGCGGGGAAATTTGTGCTGCTTGTTGACCTTGATCCGCAAGCCAACGCGACCAGCGGCCTCGGTGTTGATCCCAGGGGCCTTGAAAAAAGCCTCTATCACAGCATGATCTTGGGCGAGCATCCTTCGCCCCATATTGTTAAGCTTCAAACTTTCGGGCACAGCCTATTGCCGTCTAACCGTGACCTGGCCGGAGCAACAATTGAGCTCGTCAATCTTGAAAACCGCGAATACCGTCTCTATAATGTCCTCAGACAAATCCGGACTGACTATGATTATATAATCATCGATAGCCCTCCGAGTCTTGGTCCGCTCACAGTGAACGGCTTGGTGGCGTCTGATGAAGTGCTGATTCCCGTTCAGTGCGAATATTACGCGCTTGAGGGCCTCAGCCAGCTTCTTGAAACGATCAACCTCGTCCGTGACAATCTCCAGCCCAATCTCAAAGTGATGGGAGCCCTCCTCACCATGTTCGACCGGAGAAACCGCCTTTCCTATCAAGTTGTCCGCGAAGTGAAAGATCATTTTCCGGGAAAAGTTTTCGACAGTATTATTCCCCGAAGCGTGCGTCTCGCCGAAGCGCCAAGTTTCGGAAAATCGATTTTTGATTTTGACCTTTTTTCCCGCGGCGCCCGTGCCTACAAGAACCTCGCGCAGGAAGTTTTGCGGATGGAAAAAGAAAATGAAACTGCGTTTCATTTATAATTGGTAATTTGTAATTCGTAATTCGGATTTTTTATCCCAATTACCAGTTACTAATCACAAATTATATTTATGGCCAACAATAATAGCGGACTGGGGCGGGGGCTGGCTTCGCTCATACCCCAAAAAAACAAAGCGGGTCAAATTCCCGGCATATCCCAAAATATAAGCCAGGAAGTTGCAGTCTCGGCTGGAAAAGCGGTTCAGGATGATTTTTTGGAAGTGCCGATTGAAAAAATTGCCACCAATCCCCAGCAGCCGCGGCACAATTTCGACGAAAAAGAGCTCCAAGATTTGGCAGATTCCATCAAAGAACACGGAATCATCCAGCCTCTCGTTGTCATAAAGATTGCACCAGATCAATACGAACTCATTGCCGGAGAGCGCCGTCTCAAGGCCTCGAAGCTCGCCGGACTTGATATGGTGCCAGTCATCATCCGCGAAGAAACGGGGGAAAGGGAAAAATTGGAGCTGGCTCTCGTCGAAAATATCCAGCGTGAAGATCTCAATATCCTTGAAGAAGCCCGCGCCTACAAAAAATTGATTGAAGAATTTGACCTCACCCAGGAAGAAATCGCGGAGCGGGTCGGGAAAAGCCGGAGCGCTGTCGCGAACAAAGTGCGGCTCTTGGGGCTTCCTTTTGAGATTCAGCGGGCTCTCCAAGCGGGAAAAATAACCGAAGGCCACGCGCGTTCCATTCTTGCCATTGAAAATACGGAAAAACAAAGAGCCCTTTTCGAGCTGATTCTCAAGGATAACCTGACAGTCCGCCAAGCCGAGGACAAAGTCCGTGAAGTGACGGTTTCCACGCATAAAAGAAGGGTTGGAGCGACTGTTCAGGATCCCGTTTATAAGGAAAAAGAGGATCAAATTGCCCAATCTCTGGGGACAAAAGTCCAGATAAAAAAATCCGGCGGCGGAGGAAAAATTATAATCGATTTTTATAGCAGCGAAGAACTGGAAAGTATGACCGGAAAAATAACAAAAAACTTTTCCCAATAAGCGACATCGAAAAATCTTTTTCTTTATAAAAAGTAATATTTTCTTCTTTAAATCGCGCCTATGCTTATTCCCGCGCGCCTCAGCTGCTGGCGTATTTTTGATTTGGCGTTGGAAGTTTTCACTAGCCGGAGCCAGTCCTGGTTCGGATTTTTGGGGTCTTTTGAGGTCAGGATTTCAACGACCTGCCCATTTTTTATTTTGGAATCAAGCGAAACAAGTTTGCCGTCCACTTTGGCGCCAATCGTGCGGTTTCCGATTTCCGTATGGACCGCATAAGCGAAATCAATCGGAGTCGCGTCTTCCGGAAGATTGATGATATCGCCTTTGGGGGTAAAAGCAAAAATATGGTTTTGAAAAAAATCTATCTTAAGGCCCTGAACGAACTCAAGGTTGTCCGTGCCGAGGTCCTTTTGCCATTCCCGCAGCTGTTTGACCCAAGCCAGCTCTTGCTCCGGAATTTCTTCGGGTGTGTATCTGCGCAGGAAATAATCCCGCCAGGTTTTTGGGCCGGAATATATCCAGTGGGCGGCGATACCGAATTCGGCTTCGTCGTGCATCCGAGATGTGCGAATTTGAATTTCGAGAAATTTCCCTTTCGGGCCAAAAACTGTGGTGTGGATTGAACGATATCCATTTGGTTTTGGAAGGGAAATGTAGTCCTTTATTCTTCCGACGAGCGGGCGGTATTTCTTGTGCACGATCCCAAGGGCTTCATAACAATCGGGAATTTCAGGAACAACTATTCTGACCGCAACGACGTCATAAACCCGATTGACGTTCATCTCGTGCTTTTTGAGTTTCAGGAAGAAACGATAGATCTGCTTGGCTCTGCCATGAATGTCGATTACTTTTATGTTGCTTTTTTTTAGTTCCTCTTTGAGCTCCCGAATCGCGATTTCAAGATCCTTTTTCCTTTCTTTGAACTCTTTGTCCAGAAGCCCTTTGGCAAGATCGTAGTTTTCCGGTTCAAGATATTTGAAAGCCAAGTCCTCGAGCTCGCCCTTGATTTCCCCGATTCCGAGGCGGTTGGCAATAGGCGCGTAAATTTCCATGGTTTCTCTGGCAATCCGCTCTTTTTTTTCGGGCGGAAGGGCGTGGAGGGTGCGCATATTATGCAATCGGTCAGCCAGTTTTATCAGCACGACCCGGATATCTTCGGCCATCGCCAAAAAAATTTTGCGCAGGTTTTCCAGCTGGACTTCTTTTTTGTCGCCCCGCAATTTGAATTTTCCAAGTTTCGTGATGCCGTCGACAAGCTCTGCGATTTCGCCGCCGAATTTTTTGCGTATGTCTTCAAGAGTGAATTCCGTATCTTCCGGAACATCGTGAAGAAGGGCGGCGGCAGTAGTGCGCGATCTCATTCCGATTTCGGCAAGGATGGCCGCGGTTTGGACGGAGTGCTCGAAATAGTCTTCGCCCGTTTTTCTTTTTTGTCCCGCGTGGGCGTTTTTGGCAAATTCAAAAGCCTCGGCCACCAATTGTTTTTGTTTGGCGTTGAGGGGGTTTTTGTAATGGGTATATAGTTCGGTTAAAGTCATTGAGAGAATTTTGAATTTAGAATTGTGAATTTTGAATAGGAATATTGAATAAAGAATTCAGAATTCCATATTCTTGATTCTCATTCCCAATTCCAAATTCCCAATTCCCAATTCGAATAAAAAACTACTTGCATTCCTTATTACTGCATTTCTCTTCCCCTTTCATCTGATACACCATAAGACTCCCGCATTTTTCGCAGGTTTTCCCGGTTGGCCGGTTCCAGAGAGAAAAATCGCATTTGGGATAGGCGCTGCAGCCGTAAAAAAGCCTGCCTTTTCTCGAACGGCGTTCCAAGATTTCGCCATTCTGGCACTTGGGGCATTTCACACCGGTCGTTTTATCCGATGTGATTTTTTTGATTCCCTTGCAATCAGGATATTTTGAGCATCCCAAAAATGCGCCGTATTTTCCTCGCTTCACCACCATCGGCGCGCCGCATTCCGGGCAAACTTCACCGCTGTTTTCGTCTTCGACTTTTTTCTCTTCGGTCGTTTTCTCGGTATATTTGCATTTCGGAAAATTGTTGCAGGCGATAAATTTTCCGAACCTGCCAAAACGCACCAAAAGGTCTCCGCCGCATTCAGGGCATTTTTTGTCGAGCTTTTCGAGGATATTTTCTTTCTTGATCTCTTTCGTTTTGCCCTCGAGATTTTTGTGAAAAGGCTGATAGAACTCGCGGATGACCGGCACCCATTCCTTTCTGCCTTCGGCAATCTGGTCAAAATCTTCTTCAAGCGTGGCGGTAAATGCCATATCGACGATTTGCGGAAAATGCTCGACCAAAAGGTCATTCACCAGAAAACCGATTTCAAGAGGGAAAAGCCTGCGCTCCTCATTCTTGTCAATATATTTCCGGTCGAAAATAGTCGAGATTGTCGGCGCGTAGGTGGAAGGCCGGCCGATTCCATTTTCCTCAAGGACTTTTACGAGACTGGCTTCCGTGTAGCGGGGCGGCGGCATGGTTTCTTTTTGGCTGGCTTTCGCCTCCGCAAGATCCAAAGCTTCTTTTTCTTTGAGAGGAGGAAGAAGGTTTTCCGTAACGGGCAATTTTTCTCCGTATACTTTCAAATACCCGTCGAATTTGATTGTCGAGCCGTTGGCCTGAAAAATATAATTATTTTTCTTGTCCCTCACCTCGGATTCTGTGGTGAGGGATGAACCCTTGGCGTCGATCAAGACCCGAACCGAATTGAGGACTGCCGGCTGCATTTGGCAAGCGACCATCCGGCGCCAGATAAGCCGGTATAGTCTGTGCTGATTAGCGTCGAGAGATCCGTTGAGTTCGTCGGGCGAAATATCCGGCCGGGTCGGACGGATGGCCTCGTGAGCTTCCTGGGCTCCTTTCGAACGGGTTTTATAAAACCTTGGGCTTTCCAGGGCATAATTTTTCCCGAAAAGTTTTTCGATGGTTTTTCTCGCGGCTAGCAACGAGGGAAGCGAAAGGCTCGTGCTGTCCGTTCTCATATAGGTAATATGGCCTTGCTCATAGAGTTTCTGGGCGATCATCATGGTTTGTTTGGCCGAAAATCCCAGAGAATTGATGGCGGCTTGCTGGAGAGTGGAAGTCGTGAAAGGCGGCGGGGGAGTGCGCCTCGTTTCTTTTTTTTGAATTTCAGAAACCTTGAAAGCCGCTTTTTCGAGCTCCGATTTTATCTCCAGGGCTTCCTTTTCATTTTTGATAACGGATTTTTTGGATCTGTATTCTCCGGCAAAAAGCTTGAGCGTCGCAACCTCTTCAATTTTTTTGCCGTTTTTCTCGATTAGATTCGCTTCGAATTTGGAAACTAAGTTTCCACTTGGAAACTTAGTTTCCAAGTCCGCTGAAATTGTCCAATATTCTTCTTTTTTGAATTTTTCGATTTCCCGTTCGCGTTCGCAGATGATGCGAAGGGCGATTGACTGCACCCGTCCGGCCGAGAGCCCCCGCTTGATTTTTTTCCAAAGAAGGGGGGAAAGTTCGTATCCGACAAGACGGTCAAGGATGCGCCGCGCCTGCTGGGCGTCAATCAAATGAAAATCAAGCTGTCTCGGGTTTTCCAAAGCTTCTTCAATGGCCTTTTTGGTGATTTCATGAAAAACAATCCGGTTCTTCTCCTCGGGGTTCAGCTTCAAGATTTCCGAAAGATGCCAGGCAATGGCTTCTCCTTCGCGGTCTTCGTCAGTGGCGAGAATCACGGAGGCGGCTTTTTTCATTTCATCTTTCAGGGGATTCACTTTTTCTCGGGCTTTTTTATTCACGACGTATTTCGGCTGGAAATTATTTTCAATGTCAACGCCCATTTCCTTTTGGGGAAGGTCGCGAATATGGCCAAAGGATGATTTCACCTTGAAATTTTTGCCCAGAAATTTCGATATAGTCCGGGCTTTGGTGGGAGATTCAACGATGATTAAGTTCATAGAATTGTGAATTTAGAATCGCGAATTGTGAATGTGAATCGAGAATAATGAATCTAGAATTATAAATTCAATATTTCCATTCTGAATTCTCAATTCACAATTCTATATTCTAATATAGTTTTGCCCTCCAATATTTCTCACGACTCCTTCGATTTCAAGCGTGGCGAGCGTTGAACCGATAGTCGCTGGATTAAGTCTAGTCAATTTCACGAGTCTGTCAACATGAAGCGGATCGGAGCTCAAGGTGTTCCAAACTTTTTCTTCTTCTCTTGTTTTTGGTTCGTATATTTTTTGGAGCTTTGGCTGGTCGCGCTCCGCGAGATTGAGCTCCTGCAAGACATCGGTTGCCGATTCGACGAGTTTCGCTCCGCTTTTTATGAGAAAATTGGCTCCCGCAGACTGGGGAGAAAAAATAGAACCCGGAACGGCAAAAACTTCACGGCCCGCTTCAAGGGCGAATCCGGCCGTGATGAGCGATCCAGAGTCAAGGGCGGCCTCGATGACCAATGTTCCGAGCGTGAGCCCGGCCATTATGCGATTCCGGGCGGGAAAATTTTGTTTGAGGGATGGCGTGTGTGGCGGATATTCAGTGAGGAGCGTGCCTCCTTTCGCCAGAATATCTTTTGCCAAATTGAAATTGTCGCGGGGATAGATTGTGTCGTCGTCAATTCCGGTGCCGAGAACGGCAATCGTCGAACCCTCGGCGGCGAGGGTCGCGCGGTGGGCGATGGCGTCAATCCCCAGGGCGAGGCCGCTTACGATCGTGAGGCCGGCGCGGACCAGATCGCGGCACAGATTCTGAGTCGTTCTTTGGCCGTATTCAGTGAATTTGCGCGAGCCGACGACGGCAATGGATTTGTTTTTGAGAATTTCCAAATTTCCTCTTCCATATATAACAGCCGGAGCAGAAGGGATTTCTTTGAGCTGGGGAGGATAGAATTGGCTGCTCGGGGTGATGATGCCGACACTTTCTTTTTCAAGCTCTGAAAAAAGCTTTTCGGGCGCCATACCGACTCTTTTTTCCAGAAAATTTTTGGTGGCCGTCGGTCCGATGCCGGAAGCGAGCAAATCTTCTCGCCCGGCGCTCCAAGCCCGCTCGAGCGTTCCAAAATGCGCCAGGAGTTTTTTGAACTTCTGCGGCCCGAACCCGCCGATGCAGGAAAAAGCGTGAAAAAAAATCAATTCTCTTATATTTTCCTCCATAGTTCTAAATATACGCTAAAGCCAAAGAAGATTCAATTCCGGGACCATGTCTTGTTGCCTTTTCGAAGATACAGTATAATGGGAGTGTGAAAATTTTCGGATGCGGAACTTAAGTCGCTTAGGAAAACTTTAGAAGAATCCTCAAAAGGATTATTGAAAAAAATAAAATAAAAAAACATCCCGCCGTGGCGGGATACCAAAATTTTTCATTTTTACTTTTTAATTTTTAATTTGACCTTGCTGAAAACCACTTACTAATAAATAAAATAAAAACTATGCCAAAAACCAAAAAAAGCCTGCCCGCCGTGCGGCGGGGCTCCGCCCTTCTTCTCACCACCATTCTTCTTTTCGTGGTTCTTTCCATGGTAGTGAGCCTTTCCTACATAACCGTCATGGAGCAGAAAATGAGCGGGAAAACCAAAAGCTCTGTTGGTTCCTTCTTCAACGCCGATTCCGGAGTGGAATGGGCGCTCAATAGAATTGCCAGTGCGGAAGGCGATATCGCCATCGCCATAGCCTTTGGTGACTTGAATATAGCTGATGGCGTCACTTGTCCCTTTCCGGGTTGCAACCTCTATTTTCTCGATGAAAACGGAGAAGTGATCACAGATGGAACCGAAACTGTTGACTCGATCAAAGCCGTCCGCTCCGTCGGAACCCAGACCGTGGGCGACCCTACCCAGCGGGCGATTGAAGCGGCGGTGGCGAGCGGGGGGGGAGCATCTTTTACCTACTACTGCAATCTTTCTTCCGATGCCCTGCCTACGCCACCTAATATATGCACTGACCATGGAGGTGCGCAAGGGCATTGCCCCGACGCTAAATTTACGCAGATATATGACCTCGGTTCCTGGGGCGCCTGCAGCCACACCACCTACTTCCTGTTTCGTCCGCCAGGGGGTGGTTGCCTCAACAGTCAGTGGCTCGTCCACAATCTTGGTGAGGCGTATGTGTGTTCCGAGTAGAGTTTTAGTGCTACCGCTTCCCAACATAGAGCTTCACTAACCCTTCCTAAAGTTGAACCATTCCTAAAGTTTAACTTAAGGAAGTCAAGAAGAACGAGTGTAGTGCTCGTTCTTTGCATATCCTTAAAAAATTTGTTATCCTTAAGTTAAACTTTAGGAAAAAAAGACATGAGAAAGAAGCCTTTGGTAAATCACGAGTATTATCATATTTATAATCGCGGCGTGGATAAACGCGAAGTATTTTCAGATGATCGTGATTATTTCCGTTTTCTATTGTCGATGAATCTCCTGAACGACGAGAAAGATGGCCTGATGATTAGATGGCGCGATTATCAGAGATGCGTGAAGAGTGCAAACCTGGACGACTTCCTAAAGCTTAACTTTAGGAAGAAAGAATATCTCGTTGATATTATTAGCTATTGCTTGATGTCGAATCACTATCATTTTGTTTTGAAGCAGAATGTCGAAAAGGGGATTGAAAGATTTTTGCAAAAATTGGGAACCAGTTATACGAAATATTTCAACAAAAAGTATCAGCGGGACGGGTCATTGTTTCAGGGAACATTCAAGTCGTCGCATATTTCATCAACCGGGCTTCTGCTGCGCATGGCGGTTTATACAAGTTGCAACAGTGAAATTCATAAAGTGAGTCCTGCGAAAAATTATCCGTGGTGCAGTTTTGCGGATCATGCAGGTGTAAAGAAAAGCGATCTTGTCAAAAATAGCATTTTTTCCGAACATTTTAGAGGCGGTAAAGATTTTGAAGAATACGCAAAAGAAAACATATTGGATTTCCAGGATAGAAAGCAGGACCAAGAAATTTTCCTTGATTAAGGTGATTCCTAAAGTTTAACTTAAGGAATTAAGCTTAAGGAATTAAATCCACCGCTTTTGGGCGGTGGGTTTTTGTATGGAGCGCGGTGTTGACAAATTCCATGGTTCTGCTATAATAATCTATCGCAGTGAATAATCCTCAAACGAAAGACTTCACTCAAAAAAAGGCTGATATAAAGCAACGCTGTGTTTTCTGTCCTGCCTGAAAGTCAGGCGGTGTGACCCCTCCTTAAGCATCGTCGGTAAGTTTGGATAGCCTGCAAATGTAGGCGAATCCAGCGCTTTTGGGCGGGACAGAAAACATAAGGGGCGGTTTGTGATAATTTGAATATAAAGCTCATGGCGGGCTTTTTATTTTTGGAAAGTTTATGCCCCAAAAAATATCTAATTCCCAATATCAAATTTCTAATATAATTCCAATTCCCAAATCTCAAATTTTAGCATTGGAAATATTATTAGAAATTAGTAATTAGATATTTTATGAATTTGAGATAAGTTGTTTTATTTCTTCAGAAGATTCTGAAATTACTTTGTTAGCCAGTTTCAACTCCGCTGGCAGAAATTTCCCAAGCACGTATTTTTCGGTGGCAATCTCCTTATCCCCGCGGTTGTCAACTCCGATCCGTAATCTTGTGAAATTTTTTGTTCCGAGTATATCAATAATATTCTGCACACCCTTATGGCCAGCCGAGGAGGAATCAGCCGAAATTCTGAAACTTCCCAGGGGCAAATCAATTTCATCGTGCACGACAATCAGGCTATTCGAGGTGAAACCTCGAATAAAATATTTTTTTGCTGCGGAAAGAGCCTCGCCGGAAAGATTCATGAAAGTCTGCGGTTTTGCGAGGATAATATTATTCTCGCCATATTTTCCTGCGGAAACCAAAGATTTAATTTTTTTCTTTTCTTCCCAATCCGAAAACTTGAATTCTTCGCGAAAATTTTCAAAAAAATAGTCTGCGAACAGAAACCCGGAATTGTGGCGGGTTTTTTCATATTTTTTCCCGGGATTTCCAAGACCGGCGATCAGAATTGTCTTCATATATTTTCAAAAACAAATTAAAACCTGGCGCTGCTCCCTTTCTTCAACAGTTCGATATATTCTCTCTCATCAACAGTTTGCTTGTCATAACCCTCCTCGAGCTCTTCAATAGTATTTTCCTCGTAGCCAACATTTTCAGTGAGGTCTGACCCGGCGACAAGGCAAAGGTCAGTATTTCGGCACTGGGCGGAAAGGTCGGCGGGCGGATTTTGCGAAATTTCGGCCGAGAATTTTTTGGCGAGGTCCTCGAGGGAAAAGGGCTTGGTTTTTGAAATATCATAAATAACCGAATTGTTTGCGCTCCCAACATCAGATGTTTGGGGACGGGTGCCCATTTTTTTGCTCGAAGCGGCGGTTTGAACGGAATAACCCATTTTTTCAAGAAGACTTGATAATTTTTTTTCAAGATTGGCCAAACCGCTTCGATTTATTATCGCCACACGCGCCTCCTCGTTATTTATTTCCCTTTTTTTTCGCTCGATGAGATCCAGATTGAAAATATCTTTGGCTAGCTCCTGAATCTCATCATATTTTCCCGTGCGCGGAATGAGGATGAATGCCCTGACGTGTCCGAGAAACACATGCGAGACAGCCATCAGGCTGTCTGATTTTCCCGCGTCCAACACTTTGTTGATTGTGAGATGAGAGTCAATTTTTCTGGAAAGATCCAAGAATGTCTCCAGTTCATCAAGCGGTATGTCGGTTCGCAAGTGGTCGCCGAGAATGTTCAAAATTTTGTTTATGGCTGGAACATTGACGAGCGTCTCAATGGAAAAAGCTTTTTGCCTCGCTGCTTTCAAAATGAGCTGCTGGCGGAACGCCCGGCCAAAATCACCCTCTTCGTTGTGACGGGTGCGGGCATATTTCAGGGCTGTCTCTCCGTCAAGCACCTGGAGGCCTTGCTTGATATCAAAAATTTGGTAGCTGAAATTCGGTCCCGGATAGCGTTCATCGTGCAGATCTTTCGGAACTTGAATTTTCACTCCGCCCATCTCGTCAATCACTTTCCTGAATCCATCGAAATCAAGCGCGATGAAATAGTGAATGGGAAGCCCGGTTATTTCCGAAAGAGCTGATTTCAAATCATTGATTCCTTCCGACGCGTTTCCGCGCCTGCCCTGTCCGCGGGCGTAAAGGGCGTTGATCTTTGTATAAGAATTGGTATCCGGAATATTTACGTATAAATCCCGCGGAATAGAAAGCATAGCGGTTTGGTAGGTTTTCGGGTTGATGCTCGCTATGATGATCGAGTCAGTGAGATTTTCCCCGGGATAATTTTCGCCGGCAAGGCCGAGGAGAAGGACATTGATCCGCCCGTCTTTTTCTCCGCGCAATATTTTTTTTTGAGAGGACGCAATATCCTGGATGCTTCCCAAAAAAGACTCCGGCGCGTCCCGGGTGATAACTTTCTTGCTTGTGGAATAGAATTTAAAGGCAAACGCCACGGATGCCAAAAAAGCGACTCCAAGAAATATCAAAGCGACAACAAGCCAAAAGAAAAAACGGCCCTTTCGCCGGCGGGGAAGACTCTCGTGAAAGTTGTTTTTCTCAATTAGCATAATGATAGTATACACCAAGCTTGCCCGGTAGTGAAAATTTGACTCAGGATATGGCCAAAAAATAATATTTAAATGAACGTTATAATAATTACGCGTGTGACATATCTTGTTTAATCATTATTATCGGTCAAATTTCTGCTACCGGGCTTGCCACAGCTGAAAATTTCTGCTATTATTCCATTGAAACTGCGAAAAATCAGCAAGTTTTGTTACTTTTTGCGTAAAATTAGGATATGATTGAAGAAAAAAACAACTCACAACCGGAAGAATCCGGAGTCGGCGGAATAATCTGGGAACTCGTGAAAATGGTATTTTGGGTAATTGTAATCATCGTCCCTTTGAGGGTGTTTCTGATCCAGCCATTTTTTGTGCAGGGAGCATCTATGGAGCCGAATTTTGAAGACAAGGAATATCTCATTATCAATGAATTGGGATACAAAACAACCAATGTCGGATTCGCGTACGGCGAAAAGGGAATCAATCTTTTCACCGTGAAATCCTTTAAGGAATTCCGGCGCGGGGATGTCGTCGTTTTCCGCTATCCGAAAAATCCGTCAGTGTATTATATCAAGCGCGTCATCGGCCTTCCGGGAGAGAAAATTGAAATCAGGGATAAAAATGTGACGATATATAACTCCCAAAATCCGGAGGGATTTGTTCTCGACGAAAGCATGTATCTTCCCCCGAGCGTTGAAACTTCCGGAGATCAGTCCGTCCTGCTTTCTGGAACGGAATATTTCGTGCTGGGTGACAACCGGAACTACAGCTCTGATTCCCGTTCCTGGGGGCCGGTGCCTGAGAAGGATGTGGTCGGAAAAGTGCTTCTCCGGGCTTGGCCTTTCAAAAAAGCGCAGCTTTTTTAGAATTGTGAATTTGGAATTTGGAATTGAGAATGAGAATCTAGAATTTAGAATTCTGAGTTAAAATAATTCTACATTCTTCATTCCATATTCCCATTCACAATTCAAAATTCTCAATTCTAAATTCAAAATAATGCCTCGCCAGAAAAAAATCTCGAAAAAATCAATACGGAAGATAAAAGCTGCAAAACCGGAGAAGGAAGAGCTGCTTCTCCAGTCTCCGCGCGGGATGAGGGATATTTTGCCTGCTGACCAGATTTATTGGCAGCAAGTCCGGCGGGTGAGCGAAAAAGCGGCGGCCGATTTCGGTTATCGGCGGATTGATGTTCCATTGGTGGAATTCACCAACATTTTTTCAAGGAGCATCGGAGAGGGAACGGACATTATCGACAAAGAAATGTATTCTTTCTCGACCAAAGGGGGCGAAAAAGTGTCGCTCCGGCCCGAATTCACAGCCGGAATCGCCCGGGCCTATATACAGCATGGCATGCATGTGTCTCCCAAGCCCGTGAAACTGTACTACACTGGCCCCTGCTATCGCTACGACCGTCCGCAGGAAGGAAGATTCCGGGAATTTTTCCAGTTCGGGTGTGAAGCCTTGGGGGAACAGGATCCGGTCATAGACGCCCAAATGATCCAGATGGGCTGGCGGGTGATCTATCAGCTTGGGATAAAAAACGTCCGGGTCAATGTCAATAGCATCGGCTGTCCCTCGTGCCGAAAAAGCTACCGGAACCTTCTTATTCATTATTTTGAATCGAAAAAACAAAAACTTTGCATAGATTGCAAGCGAAGGCTGGAAACGAATCCTCTCCGGATTCTGGATTGCAAAGAGGACAAATGCGTCCAAGTGAGGGCAAGCGCGCCCCAGTCGATAGACCATCTTTGTGAAGAATGTCGGACACATTTCAAAGAGCTTCTGGAATATCTTGAGGAGCTCGAAATTCCGTTCGAACTGGATTCGAATCTCGTGAGGGGGCTTGATTATTATACGAAAACGGTTTTTGAATTCATGTCCGTTTCGGAAAGCGGTGAAGAAAAAAGAAAAAATGCTCTTGGCGGCGGCGGCAGGTATGATGGGTTAGTGAAAATGCTGGGAGGAGAAAATACTCCGGCGGTGGGTTTCAGCCTGGGTCTTGACCGGCTGGCGGCCGAAATGAAAAAACTGGGAGCCAGGATATACAAAGAGCCGAAACCGCGAGTTTTTTTGGCGCAACTTGGAGTTTTTGCGAAGAAAAAAAGCCTTAAGATGTTCGAAGGGCTGGAACGCTCGGGGATCAGGGTGGCAGAGAGTTTTGGAAGAGGCAGTCTCAAATCCCAGCTCAAAGTGGCGGATCGCCTCGGCGTTGAGATCACGCTTATCCTCGGCCAAAAGGAAGCAATTGACCAGACGGTGATTGTGAAAGACATGGCGAGCGGCAATCAGGAAATTATTGACGCCGGGAAAGTAATAGATGAGATAAAGAGGAGGCTGAAGAAATAACTTATGTGTATTTTTTGCAAAATAGTTAGCCGTGAAATTCCCACTGAATTTCTCTATGAAGACGATCTCGTCGTCGCTTTCCGCGATGCGCGTCCGATTGCTCCGGTGCATGTTTTGGTGATACCCAAAAAACATATCGAAAGCGTCGCGGATATTTCGGAAAAAGACGAAAAACTGATGGGCCGGATGATCCTGGTTGCCAAAAAAATCGCTGAGGATCTGAAAATTTCAAAAAACGGATATAAGCTGCTCTTTCGCGTCGGAGAATATGGGGGGCAGGAAGTAAGACACATTCATCTCCATCTCATCGGAGGAGCGAAGTTGAGAGAATCAATAGAACCAATTTAGAGGGGAGGTATTTTTATGATTGAAGTAAAAAAGAAGGACCGGGAAACATCCGAAGCGCTGATCAGGCGCTTTTCCCGCCGCGTTCAGCAGAGCGGCGTTTTGCTTTCGGCCAGGAAGGGAAGATTTTATGCCAAACCGAAAAGTCGGCGGCAAACAAGGGAATCTGCCCAATATCGGGCAAAAGTGAAAAAGGAAGTAGATAAGCTCAAGAAAATGGGCAAATTTGATGAGGAATCGCTCAAGAGAGTGAAGAGAAAAATGGAAGGATAAAAATAACATTACTTGCCGCGCGAAACATGACCCGAGAAAAAATATTTTTTTTCTTGCGCGTGTTACGGGTTCCATATGTTATGATTTTGCACGAACAAATCGAAGCTGATCTCAGGTCGGCACTCAAATCCGGTGAAAAGGAAAAGGCGGGAGTTTTGCGCTTCCTGATTTCAGCGATCAAAAATTTTCAGATCGAAAAAAAGGCGCAAGGCGAAAAATATCTTCCCGACGAAGATATCATTTCGGTGCTGAAACGCCAGACGAGGCAAAGAAAAGATTCAATCGGCCAATATGAAAAAGGCGGCCGAACGGAGCTCGCCGAAAAAGAAAAAAAAGAGCTGGCTGTTTTGGAAAACTACCTTCCGGCCCAAATGGGAGAAAACGAGGTGAGAAAAATTATCGAGGCGAAGGCTGGGGAGCTTGGAGTTTCTGATAAGTCCGGCTTCGGGAAGCTGATGGGCGCGGTAATGAAAGCACTTCAGGACAAAGCCGATGGCAGTCTCGTCAAAAAAATCATTGATGAAAAACTTTCTTCGCCTCAATCCTAGCTAATGGAAATCGAAATTTTCCGCAAAACAAAAAAAAGAATCGAAAAATCTTTTGTCGAAAAGGTCGTGAGAAAAACGCTGACCGCTTCCGGAAAAAAGGCAGCGGCTTTTTCTGTTTCAGTTGTTTTTTTGGACAAGGTTCAAATTCGGGAAATGAACCGAAAATACCGGAAAATTGACAAAGCGACAGACATACTTTCCTTCGATTATTCTTTAGGGTATAATAAAGGAAAGGGAGAAGGCGAATTGTTTTTGTGCCCGGAGTTGATTGAGAAATCAGCCAAGGAGAACAAAGTGTCTTTCAGGAAAGAACTCGCTTTTGTTTTGTCGCACGGCGTTTTGCATCTTTTGGGATTCCGGCATGGGAAGAAGATGTATGAGTTGCAAGACACAGTTAGTTCAAAATTCAAATATCAAAATGCAAAATGACAATGTAAAGTTCAAAATTAACAAATGCCAAAGATTATTTTGAAATTTACTAATTTTACATTTTGAATTGTCATTTTTATTTTTGATTTTTGCATTTTAAATTTTCAACGTGGATAATCTCAGAAAATTATATCGCAGTTTTCAGCACGCTTTTCGGGGACTCAAATATGTTCTCAAAAACGAGCAGAACTTTCAGCTTGAAATCCTGATTGCTATTTTCATTGTTATCTTGATGCTCATTTTCGAAATTCGGGATTGGCAAAAAGTGGCTCTCTTCCTCGTTATTTTTTCTGTCTTAGCGGTGGAACTCATCAACACCATCCTTGAGAGGGTAGTGGATATTCTGAAGCCCCGGATGCATCCCTATGCCCAGCTGATAAAGGATGTTATGGCCGCGGCGGTGCTTATTGCTTCCATCGGTGCGGTTGTCATCGGGACGATAATTTTCTACCCTTATATAAAGGACTTATTTTTGCAGTGATTTGAGTTTTCCTGTATAATTTTGGTATATTTCATGAGCAAAGGAACAACCATAATCGGTCTTGATGTCGGATCTTCGAATGTCCGGGCCGTGATTCTCCAAAAATTTGAAGAAGAGGAAAAGCTTCGCGTAATGGGAGTTGGCACAGCTTCTTCTTTTGGCATACGCCGGGGAGTAGTGGCCGATGTCGAGGAAACAGTGAAATCGATCAGCGAGGCGGTGAAAAATGCCGAACGCACGTCGGGGATTCCGGTCGGAAAAGCTATTGTGAGCATTGGCGGCAACCATATCAAATATCAGGAAAGCCAAGGGGTGGTGGCTATCGCTAAAGCGGATGGGGAGATTACCGGGGACGATATCATGCGGTCTCTTACGGCGGCGGAAACAATTTCGCTTCCTTCGAACACCGAAATAATTCACGTGATTCCGCGTTATTTTTCCGTGGATGAACAAAAAGGCATCAAGGATCCGCTTGGGATGAACGGAATCAGGCTTGAAGTGAACGCGATGCTGGTCCTCGGATCCTCTCCCGTCGTAAAAAATCTTTCCAAGTGCATCTATCAGGCCGGGGTTGAAGTCGAAGATATGGTTTTTTCGGCTTTGGCAGCTTCGAAAGCGGCTCTCAATAAGAGACAGAAAGAACTGGGGGCGATTCTGGTGGACTTGGGCGGAGGAACAACCAGTTTTGCGGTTTATGAAGAAGGAGATCTGGTTCAGATTGGAGTAGTTTCGATCGGAAGCAGCCACATCACAAACGATATCGCAATCGGCCTTCGCACTTCAATTGATGTTGCCGAAAAAGTGAAAGTGAATTATGGGTCCGCTCTTCCGGATGAAATTGGAAAAAAAGACCAGATAAGCCTGTCTGAAATCGACCAAAACGAAGAAGGGGAAATTTCGCGCCATCATGTCGCAGAGATTGTCGAAGCGCGGCTGGAAGAGATTTTCACAATGATTGACAAGGAGCTTCGGAAGACCGGCCGCTCGGGAATGCTTCCGGCGGGAGCGGTTATTGTCGGAGGCGGAGCCAAACTTCCCGGAGTGGTGGATCTTGCTAAAAAAATTCTGCGCTTGCCGGCTCAAACCGGTTTTCCCATGGAGCTAAGTGGGATAGTTGACAAAGTTGACGAGCCGGGATTTGTGACAGCCGTGGGCCTGGCTCTTTGGGGAGCCGAAGAAGCGGCAATGAGCTCGCCAAATGCCTACCGCACAAAGTTGCCGGCGATTGACGGCCTTCCGAAGATCGGCCACACGGTGGATAAAATGAGAGGATGGCTCAAAAAATTTTTACCGTGATTTTTCTTTTATTTTCAATTTTTTCGGGATAGAATAAAAACAAAATCAAAAAATAAATTTAAGCTCAAAACGAAAAGCGCCAGGCCAAAGCTACCGCTCAAAACTGAATACAAAGTCAGTTTAGTTTTTACGCCGTGGCTTTTCGCTCTCAGTTTTGAGTTTTAAGTTTGTTAAGTTCTTGACACCTAAAACAAGCCTATGCTACATTGTTTTACTAGCTTATTATGGCTTGTTTAGTCTTTATAAAATAACTTTATGGCCGAAGTAAAACCAGACGTAGAAACATTTGCCCGAATCAAAGTAGTCGGCGTTGGCGGATCAGGCACCAATGCAATCAGCCGGATGATCGAATGCAAGCTCAAGGGAGTGGAATTTGTGGCGATAAACACCGATGCCCAGGCCCTGCACCATTCGAAGGCATCGGATAAAATACATATTGGGAAAAATCTTACCAAAGGTCTTGGAGCTGGAATGAATCCGGAAATCGGTCGCCAAGCTGCTGAAGAGAACCGTGACGAGATTCACGAGGTCTTGAAAGGGGCCGACATGGTTTTTGTCACTTGCGGCTTGGGCGGAGGAACCGGAACCGGAGCCTCTCCGATTGTGGCTGAAGCGGCAAAAGAAGCTGGCGCGCTAACCATCGCCGTTGTCACGAAACCTTTCGGCTTTGAGGGAGCCCAGAGAAAAGCCATCGCTTTAGAAGGAATGGAAAATCTGAAGGACAGGGTAGACGCGCTGATTGTCATTCCCAATGATCGACTTCTTCAAATTATTGACCGGAAAACAACCTTGGTAAATGCTTTTAGGGTCGTTGATGATGTATTGCGGCAAGGCGTTCAGGGCATCTCGGATCTTATTACCAAACCTGGAATAGTGAATGTTGATTTTGCCGACGTTAGGACGGTTCTTCAAGATGCCGGAAGCGCCCTCATGGGAATCGGGACTGCCAGTGGCGAGAACAGGGCGGCTCAAGCGGCCAAAATGGCTATCAACAGCCCGCTTCTTGAATTTTCGATTGACGGTGCCAAGGGAATCCTCTTCAATGTCCATGGTGGACCGGATATGACAATGCTTGAAATAAACGAAGCGGCCAATATCATCACTGAAAGCATTGATCCAAACGCCAAAGTTATTTTCGGAGCAACGATTGATGAATCAGCGAAAAAAGGAGAGTTGAATCTCACAGTTATCGCTGCCGGCTTTGATTCGGATGCTGTGGGCGAATCTTCTGCTGCTGTCGTCACCCCAACAAGTGTGGCTGCAAGGAGCCCTATTCAAGAAACGAAAAAAACAACTCTCGGGGAAGAGGCTTTGACGGATTTTGGAATCGGAGAAGAAAAATCAAAGTATATCATTGAAGAAAAAGTCGCCCCAAAGCCGAAAAGAAAAATAAGTTTTGAATCAAAAGTGAGCTCAATTGGGGAAGATGAGGACGAAGAGCTTGAAATCCCGGCTTTTATCCGCAGAAAAATGAAAAAATAAGATAGCACCGTTGAATCAGGAATGCGATGGCTTCACAGGGTTTGGCATGTTGAATTGTGGATAACCTGGAATTTTCCCGTAAAAAAGCCTCTTGACAGGCTTTTTTAAATTGTGATAAAATTTGTACTACAAACACAAGATATAGTGTAAAAAGGGGTCCTTGCGGATATCCCTTATTAATTCTCAAAATTTAAACAAAAAAGATCGTCCTGCTTGCGGGACACAAAAATTTTGATTTTTGAATTATTTGTATGGTTTGTCCTTTCTGTTCCCATCCCGAAACAAAAGTGATTGACTCGCGGGAATCCGGCGATGGAAAAGTGATCCGGCGCCGGCGGGAATGTTTGAAATGCCGGAAGCGCTTCAGTACGTATGAACAATTGGAACTTCTCAATTTTGTCGTCGTGAAGAAAGATGGTCGGAAGGAAGATTATAAAAGGGAAAAGCTTGAAATGGGCTTCAAAAAAGCGCTTGAGAAAAGGCCGGTAGACGACAAAAAAATTGACGAAATGGTTGATGAGATTGAATATAGACTGCACCAAAAAGGGAATTGCGAAATATCCTCGAAGGAAATAGGAGGTTTGGTACTCGAAAAACTGAAAACGGCCGATGACGTAGCCTATCTGCGCTTTGCTTCGGTTTATAAATCCTTTGGCAGCGCCGAGAGCTTCAAAAAAGAAGCAGAGAAATTGTCGCAGAATTGAGAATAGAGAAATGTGAATTGTGAATGGGAATCAAGAATATAGAATTTAGAAAAATTTATCTCGAAGAACTCTGGATTCTTAATTCGATCTTCCTATTCCCAATTCAAAATTCACAATTCTAAATTCTTAATTAATTTGGGGTGAAAACAAAAAAATGATTGCGGTAAAAAAAGGCCAGAAAATGGTCAAAAAAGGGGCGGGGGAATTCAAAAACCGGGTCGACCGCGTGGTGAAGCGCGACGGGCGGGTCGTCAAATTTGAGCAGGAAAAAATCACGAAGGCTGTGCTCAAAGCTTTCGCGGAAACAGGAGAAGGAAAAGAAGCGGAAGCCAAAAAAGTTTCTTCGAAAGTCGTCCAGCTTCTCAACAAAAACTTCAAAAAGGGAAATGTTCCCGAAATCGAAGAAATTCAGGATCTCGTAGAAAGGGTTCTTATGATCCTGGATTTCGAGGAAACAGCCAAGGCCTATATCCTCTATCGCGAGCAGCACCGCAAAATCCGCGAATCAGAAGAAGCCTTGAAAGAAGCAGTCGATCTGGTGGATAAATATATTCAGGAAATCGACTGGCAGGTCAAGGAAAACGCCAATATGGCTTATTCCCTGCAGGGGCTCAATAATTATATTTCTTCCATTGTCAGCTCGAAATATTGGCTCAACCGGGTATATTCCAAGGCGATCCGCGACGCACACGACGAAGGCGACTTTCACATCCATGATCTCGACAAGATCGCTGTATATTGCTGCGGCTGGGACCTTCAGGATCTTCTCCGACGGGGTTTCACCGGTGTTCCGGGAAAAATTGCCTGCAAACCACCCAAGCATTTGAGGACGGCTATCGGACAGATGGTAAATTTTTTCTACACGCTCCAGGGAGAAGTGGCCGGCGCGGAGGCTTTTTCGAATTTCGACACGCTTCTGGCCCCGTTTGTCAGGTACGACGGACTTTCCTTCAAGGAGGTCAAACAATGCATGCAGGAATTTGTTTTCAATGTCAACGTTCCCACCCGGGTCGGGTTCCAGACTCCCTTTACGAACATAACCCTGGATATCGTCCCTCCGAAGAATATGATCGAAGAATCGGTGATTGTCGGAGGCGTGCCGCAGAAGGAAAAGTACGGAGAATTCCAGGAAGAGATGAACATGATCAACCGGGCTTTCGCGGAAGTGATGGCGGAAGGGGATGCCAGCGGACGGGTTTTCACTTTTCCCATTCCAACCTATAACATCACCCGCGATTTTGACTGGAACGACGAAAATCTGAAACCGGTCTGGGAGATGACGGCGAAATACGGCATTCCTTATTTTGCCAACTTCATCAACTCGGACATGGATCCCGACGACGCGCGCTCCATGTGCTGCCGCCTCAGGATCGATAACCGCGAGCTTCACAAGCGCGGCGGAGGGCTTTTCGGAGCCAATCCGCTTACCGGTTCAATCGGGGTAGTGACAATTAATCTGGCTCGAATCGGATATTTGTCAAAAAACCAAGCAAAAGGTCAGAAAGGCCGCGCCACAGGACGGGCAGAGAGAAAAGATTTCTTTGCCCGGCTGGACAAGATAATGGACCTTGCCAAAGAAAGTCTCGAAACGAAAAGGAAAATCATCGACAGCTTCATGAAAAAAGGGCTTTATCCTTACGCGAGATTTTATCTGGACAATATCTATAAGCGCCGGGGGAACTACTGGGCGAACCATTTCTCGACAATTGGAGTGATTGGAATGAACGAAGCCCTCAAAAATTTCATGGGCGAGACCACGGCGACGGAAAAAGGAGTCAAATTCGCCGAAGAAGTCCTGGTTTATATGAGGAATAAGCTTATAAAATACCAGGAAGAAACCGGAAATTTATACAATCTTGAGGCGACTCCTGGCGAAGGAACTTCCTATAGGCTGGCCATAAAAGACCGCAAGAAATACCCCGACATGATTTTTGCCAACGGCCAGGTCGGAGAAAATGAAAAAATTGAACCCTACTACACGAATTCCACCCAGCTTCCGGTGAATCATACCGAGGATTTTTTCGAAGCCCTTGATCTCCAGGAATCTCTTCAGACGAAATACACCGGCGGAACGGTTCTTCATGGATTTATGGGCGAGCGGATTCAGGACGCCGAAACGACGAAAAAGCTGGTGAAGACCATTTCGGAAAAATACGCTCTTCCTTATTTTACCTTATCTCCGACTTTCAGCATCTGTCCTTCGCACGGATACCTGATCGGAGAGCACCAGCTTTGCCCCAAATGCGTCGTGGAGCAAAAATGCGAGGTCTATTCCCGAATCGTCGGCTATATTCGCCCTGTGGAACAATGGAACAAGGGCAAAGCGACGGAATATGGAGACCGGAAAGAGTTTGTGGTCGGATAAAAGATACAAACTATACAAAGCCACAAAATGCCAAACAAAGCACAAATATAACAAATCACAAAAAATCAAACTTTTGTGTTTTGTAGGGTTTGAAAACTGTGTGTTTGTTTGGTATTTTGTATAGTTTGTTTCTTAGAATTTTTTAATTTATGATTCTCGGAGGATTGCAAAAACTGACTCTCATAGATTTTCCCGGCCATATCGCCGCGACGGTTTTTACTGTGGGTTGCAATTTTCGCTGTCCCTTTTGCCACAACCCTGAGTTGATAATTTCCAATTTCCAATTTCCACTTTCCAATGTCATGGAAAGAGACTTTTTTAAATTTCTAAAACAGCGCAAAGGAAAGCTAGAGGGCGTCTGTATCACAGGTGGAGAGCCGACTATTCAGCCGGACATAATCCCATTTATTAGAAAAATTAAAGACTTGGGATTCAAAGTGAAGCTTGACACAAACGGCTCCCGCCCGGATATTTTGAGGCTTTTATATGACAAAAAATTGCTTGATTTTGTGGCTATGGATATCAAGAACAGCCTCGAAGGTTATAAAAAGACAGCGAATTCGAAAATAGATCTGGAGCGTATTAGGTTGAGCGTTGATCTGATTCGAAATTCGGGAATTGACTATGAATTTCGAACTACCGTTGTTCCTGGCTTGCACAAAGAAAGCGATTTTGCGAGTATTAGGAAGTGGCTTGAAGGCGCGAAAAAATATGTTTTGCAGGCGTTTGAAGACAAAGGAAAAATTCTTGATCCGCGTCTCAAGAAAAAAACGAAAGGCAAAAGAATGGACTTGGAAAAAATAGCGAAAAATATCGAAAAGTATTTTGGGAAAGTGGAAGTGCGATAGCAATTTCCAATTTCTGATTCCCAATTTCTAAAAAATCCAATAAATAAATGTCCAATACTAAAATTTTGGAATTAGGCATTTTGCATTTTATTGGAAATTAGACATTAGGAATTAGGAATTATGTAATTCATTCAGCACATATTATAGTGTTTAAAAAACTTTTTATATTTATAATATTTGTCGCCGTATTATTCGCCTTTCTGGGCGGGATTTTTTCCGTGAACTTTTCTCCGTTTTCAATCAACATAAACAAGCCGGAAAAAGACTTTTTGAAAAAAGCGGCGCAGAAAGCAAAAAATATCATTTATCGCGAAGCGTCAAAGCACAATCCATCCGGCGACGTTCTCCCGGACCAAATTGACGACAAAATCAAACAGGAAATAAAAGACAAGATAAACTAGCCTTTACCCTAGAGCTCAGCTCTAGGGTAAAGGAATATAAGTCTATTCGCTATGAAATCCGAAGAGAAATCCAATTTTCGCGCTCTGGGAACGGATATAAATATTCGTATTGTTGCTAACGGTGAAGACGAGGCGAAAAGGGCGAGAAAAGATGTCGGCGGAATGGAAAATCTTTTTCGCACCAAGCAAAGAATTTTTTGTCGCTTCAATTCCGACAGCGAGCTTAGCCAACTGAACGAAAATCTCGGCCCGTTCCAAAAAGCCTCGCCGGATATTTTGTATTTGGCCTCGCGCGCACTGCACTACAACAAAATCAGCGGGGGACTATATGATCCCAGGATTATCGGAATCCTGGAAAAAATTGGATATGACAAATATTTTCACCAGGCCAATTTCGAAAAAGCAGATCTCCCGAAAACTTTTTCAAAAATAGGGAATGAACTTGAAAACGATTTGGAAGTGAAGGGCGATGCGATATTATTCAAAAAGAGAATGGACTTTTCCGGCATTGCGAAAGGTTATATTGTTGATCAGGCGGAGAAGTATCTGAAAAACCAAGGCTGGAAAAATTTTCTGGTTGACGCGGGCGGAGACATGTTCGCATCCGGGAAAAACAGGGAAGACGGAAAATGGCTTATCGAAATTGAAGGGGTGCCAAAAGAAAAAATGATGCTGGAAATTGCTGATCGGGGCGTTGCGACTTCCGGAATCATCCGGAAAAAATGGCAGATAAGAGGCAGAAAATTTCATCATCTGGTGAATCCCAAAAATCCAAATGAATTTTCGTATGAGCTTCGGACCGTGACTGTAATTGCTGAAAATACAGAAAATTCCGATGGCCGAGCAAAGGTTTTAGTTCTAATGGGAAAAGAAAAAGGCCTGGAATTTGCGGAGAAAAACAAAATCGCGGCGATTTTCTTGGATTACAAGGGAAATATTCATGTATCGTCAGAGGCGAAAAAATATATTTATCCCAACATTCAATGTTAGTATACCAACATTGAATGTTGGTAGGTAATTTATGAGAATCTATGTTCGGGTTACCCCGCGGGCGGGGAAAAACGAAGTCCTGAAAATTTCCGAAGGCGAATATATAGTGAAAGTGACGGCGGTGCCGGAAAAAGGAAAAGCGAACGTTGCTGTGATCAAACTCTTGGCTGATCATTTCAACGTGCCTAAAAGTTCCATAAGCATCATCGGAGGAAAATCCACCCGGGTGAAGCTTGTTGAAATCAGCTGACGAATGCTTAGCCTTCGTCAAAACCACCTGTGGATAACTCCTAACCCTCGCGTGTTTGCAGGGAATGGCTTTATATGTTAGAATATCATCATAGGTTTCTTTTGAGCAAAAAAAGAAAAAAACAAAATGCTCTATGAACCGCCCAATCATCTCAAGAAAATAATCCTTGTCGGATCCGTCGCGTTGTTTCTGGCTGTTTTGGCGATTGTGGCAGTTCCTTTGATCAACAAAAACAATCCCGCAAAGATTCCGGCCAATCTTCCTCGGACATCCCAGCAGGCAAAAATCCAAAAAGAATTCGAAAAGCTGGAAGAGATGCGAAAAAGCTCCAACTCGAAAGAACCCACTTCCGAAGAAATCCAAGCCGAATTTGAAAAATTAGAAAAACAAAAAAATGAATCCAACGCAACCCCTCCCACTCCCGAACAGATCCGGGCGGAATTTGAAAAACTCGAGCAAATGAGAAAATAATAAATATTAAGATAAAATATCATGAAGAACAAACTCAAAAAAATATTCGAAAATGCCGTCTGGTGGTCGGGAGTGGTGATGGTCGGTCTTATTCTGGGCTTAACCGTCCAGTTCGTCAGAGCCTGGACGGAGCCCTCCGATACTCCTCCCGGGGGAAACGTGGGCGCGCCGATAAATACGAGTGGATTACCCCAGATAAAGGCCGGGGTGCTAGAAGTTTTAGGACTTAAAACAAGCGGCTTGCAATTTACCCAACCAGGAGTGACTCCTGCCGTTGGCGATGTATTATCTGCCTCGACCATTGATGGCCAAGTCGCTTGGGCGGCGGGAGGAGGGGGAGGCGTATGCTATACCCAGTATTGCAATGAAAATGGAGCAGCTTCTTATGGTGAAAAATGTGATTGGGGCGGTTTGCACTGTCCCGCACCTTTCCAGGAAGAGGCTGATCTTGGAAGATGGGGTGTTTGTTCTCACATTGGTCCAATAGCTTATTTCAGTCCTCCAAGCGGCGGATGCTCTGGCAGCCATTCATACCAGTGGGTGGGTAGGGCATATTTGTGTTGCAAGTAACCTTTCCTAAAGTTTAACCTTTCCTAAAGTTTAACTTTAGGAATAACGAGAGAAAAAAAGCGGGTTGAGGCCTGCTTTTTTTGATATAATGAAGGCGTGACCAAATCCAGGATTTTTTTTATTTTATCCTTGGCATTTTTAGCGGGTATTTTTTTCGCATCTTTTTTTCAAATTGAAAAATATATTGTTTTGGCACTTGCCGCCGCGGGAATTCTCATATTCACCATAAATTACAGAAATAAAAAAATCATAGTCGCCAGCGCGGCGGTTATATTTTTGGCTCTCGGGATATGGCGGACAAATTTTTCACTTGAAAACTCTAAAAAAAGGCTGGCCAATCAAGAACTGGGTCCGGTTGAACTCACGGGAATAGTATTGAAAGAACCGGAAATAAGCGAGACAAACCAAAAAATAGTTGTCGGAATCGAAGATGAAAAACAGTACAGTAATACAGTATACTGTACTAATAATTTATGCGGCGAGAAAAAACGAATATTGATCACTGCCCCTCT
This sequence comes from Candidatus Moranbacteria bacterium GW2011_GWC2_40_12, assembly GCA_000995965.1. GTDB lineage: Bacteria > Patescibacteriota > Minisyncoccia > Moranbacterales > UBA11712 > UBA11712. Next base: position 408,841 of record LBYD01000001.1, on the reverse strand, counting down.
TTATCCGCAGTATTCATATGGCGATGAATTAAAAATAAAATGCAGTCTGGAAGAACCCAAAAACTACGCTGATTCTAAATTTGACTACCAGATGTATCTCGCCAAAGACAGAATTTACCGGATTTGCAATAAAGCGCAAATAACTGTCGTTTCGAAAAATAAGGGAAACAAATTATATACTTTCATCCTGGCGGTTAAAAACAAATTCGAAGAAAAGCTCTCGGCGATTTTTCCTGATCCGGAGGGAGCGTATTTGAAAGGATTATTATTGGGCGGGAGCAAAAGAATGACCAAGGACCTGTCGGAAGCCTTTCAGCGGACGGGAATAACTCATACGGTGGCGGTTTCTGGCTATAACGTGACAATAGTGGCTGCGTTTTTGATGTGGCTCGGAATCTGGCTTGGCCTTTGGCGCCAGCAGGTTTTTTCTTTCGCGGTGATCGGGATAGTGTTATTCGTCCTTATGACGGGCGCGCCCAGTTCGGCCGTGAGAGCGGGGATTATGGGAGGCCTTGTCATTTGGGCGATGAAAGAGGGGAGACTGGCCAATTCAACGAACGCCATATTGCTTGCGGCCGGCGCCATGCTCGCGATCAATCCTTTGCTTTTGCGATATGATGCAGGATTCCAGCTTTCTTTTTTGGCTACCATCGGGATTGTTCAGCTCTCCCCTATTTTGGAAAAATTTTGGTGGGGGAGGCCGCCGAAACTCATTCAAGAAACAATTATCCTCACTATGTCGGCCATGGTTTTTGTTCTGCCAATCATCCTCAACTCTTTTGAAAAAATTTCTTTGGTCTCCCCCATCGCCAATTTTGTGATTTTGCCGGCGATTCCGTATATAATGGGGACGGGGTTTGCGGCGGGGATGGCCGGGTTTATATTTGTGCCGCTTGGGAAGCTGGTCGGCTTCATCCCCTATATTCTCCTCAAAGCCGAATTATTCGCGGTTGAATGGATGGCGAGTTGGTCTTGGGCTTCAATTGAGGCCAAAAATTTCGGATGGAAATATATTCTAGTTTGCTATTTGATATTGTTTTGGATATTGTATTATTTTAAAAAGAAAGATAAAAAAATTATGACACTGGCAGATGAAAAATAGAATCAGCTATATCACATTTGCCGCACTCCTGATTATCTTGGCCTATTTCTCCTACCAAATCTTTGTAGGTGTCGGACACCTACAAGTTGTTTTTCTCGATGTCGGGCAGGGGGATTCGATTCTGATCCAGAAAGGAACGCGGCAAATTCTCATCGACGGCGGGCCGAGCGGAAAAACGGAACTCGCGAAACTGGGGAAATATCTGCCCTATTTCGACGATGAGATTGAATTGGTCATTTTGACCCATCCGGACAAAGATCATCTCGCGGGGCTGGTGGAAGTAGCGCGCAGTTATAAAATCGGAAAAGTTCTCACGACCGGAGCGGAAAAAGACACCCAAGTTTACAAAGAATGGAAAGATTTGCTTGCGTATAATAAATTTGAAACAATGGAAGTATGGCGCGGGGCGGAAGTGAAGTTTGAAGACGTGAGAATGAAGGTTATCCATCCGCAGGGAAAAATTGATGCTTCGGCAGGAGACGCGAATAATGATTCGATCGTCGCTCGTCTCGATTATGGCGAAAATTCATTTCTTTTCACCGGCGACATCGAATCCCCCGCCGAAAAAGAAATTTTGGATAGCGGAGAAGATATTGACGTGGATTTCTTGAAAATCGCCCATCACGGCTCGAAATATTCATCAGGCGAAGCATTTCTCGACGCTGCCAGTCCCGAGGAAGCAATTATTTCGGTCAGCGAAAACAATTCCTACGGCCATCCAACAGAGGCGGTGCTTGGGGCGCTCAAAAAGAGGAATATAAATATTTTTAGGACGGATGAGATAGGCGATATAATATATACTTGCATTAAATCAAAATGCAAAAATCAAAATGCAAAATGACAATGTAAAATTTAAAGTTATTTTTTTATCGCTTTGCGCGTTGCTTTTGACGGGTTGCGCGCAAAATGTCGATCTGCGCCAGCCCGCTTCGACTCAGCGAGGCGAGCAAACAAAGGAAAGCAAAAGCCAAGAGCAGAAAAATATTAATGCGGATGAAAGTGCCGCAGTGCCAGAAAATGCAGGCGCTGAAAACGGCAAGCCCGTGAAAATTCTTTTCGTCGGGGATATCATGTTTGACCGTTATATTCGGGAAGCGGTTGAAAAGTACGGCAAAGGAAACTACAATTACGTTCTCGAACCGGTCAAGGACAAATTGGCTGAATATGATCTTGTTGTCGGAAATCTGGAGGGGCCGATCACGGACAACCAGTCGGTAAGCGTCGGAACGGCAATGGAGGAAAAAAACAATTTTCAATTCACCTTCGATCCGGCGGTGGCAAAAGTCCTTTTTGAAAATAATATAAAATTAGTGAACCTGGGGAACAATCATATTCTCAATCAGGGCGAAGAGGGGCTGGAACAGACAAAAAAATATCTGGACGAAGCGGGAGTGGAATATTTCGGCGATACCGGCCACTTGGAAACTAAGTTTCCAAGTGGAGAAATCAGTTTTGTGAGTTATAATTATTCTGTTCCGGATTCGGCTGAAGCGGCGGTTGAAGAGATAAAATCAGCCAAAGAGAAATCAGACATCGTCATAATCTCACCGCATTGGGGAACGGAATATAAAACGGGCGACCCGGGAAATGCTGTTCGCGCGCTCGCCCATCGTTTCATTGACGCCGGAGCCGACGCAGTCATCGGGACACATCCGCATGTTGTCCAAAATTCAGAAGAATACAAAGGCAAAAAAATATATTACTCTCTCGGCAACTTCGTTTTCGACCAGTATTTTCAAAAAGAAACAATGGAAGGGCTGGGGGTGGAAATGAGCATCAGTTCCGACCGTTCGATGGAATTCGGCGAACTGAAATCTGAGATGACGAAGAGGGGGCAAACTATTTTTAAGGTTCGGCCTTAAAAATAGTTGGAAAAGTATGGTTCTGAGAAATTCCTGTGCGTTTGTTGGGGAAGGAAAAAACCGAGCTTTGAATAGCCAACAAAATAGCTTGCTTAAGCCTTTATACTTGAATGTTTCACGCCGTATTGACTTCTGGCTTTTTTTGTGATAAAATAACTCGTTGTCACGCTGCCAACGCGCGCGGGCAATTATAAAGGAAAATAAATTAAAAAAAGAATAAAGGAAGGGATAAAATGAGAAAGAACTCATGGAGAAAGAATTGCTGGGGCGCAATTATCCTAATCAGTGTGGCGATCATTCTGGTTGACCTAATCGCAAATACTGATTGGACGGAATTATCAGCCCACCATGTTACTGTCAAACAACTTGCTGAAAAAGGCGACAATTTCAGTGATGGCTTGATAGTCATGGTAAAAGGATGGGCCGAACCCACAAGCAACGTTCTCGATATGTATAAACATAAGAAAGGAGAACTTGCTTACAATTTCTATGGCTCGAAACTCCATGATCCTGGCAGCCCATTTGTTAAAACCTTCGCCGAGAAGTCGATTTACACCCGGAAAGGTTGCGAAATTTTGGCGAGATGGCACCGTGACGCCGGCGGAAACTGGCTCGAGGTCCTGAAATTTTGGGGCGACGGACAGACCTGGAAAGCATCTGATAACTCATGAAAGGAGGTGATGCCATAAAGCACATTGACAAAAACCTCAACTCGCGGCTGATACAGCCCGGCCGGGAGGCGTCCCAAAAACAATACGCAAAAGGAGGCCCGAATGAAGCTAAAAAACTTCTATCCCTCGGGATTCAACCGAAGAAGCTCCGGTCAACCGACTGCGGGCTTTTTTCTTGCCCAAAATATATTTCTTTGCTAATATTATGCTGTTAGCGGGGTTCGCTAATATTTTTATAACTTCGTAAAAAAGAAAACGACCCATGAAATACGAAAAAGAATTCCCGCTTTTCAAGACAAAAGTGGAAGGCATCGCCAAAAAATTCAATCTCTCGGACCTTGCTGAAAGAAAAAAATACTTTGAGGCCAAAGCCGGAGGCGACATCGCCAAGCTTCAAAAATATTTCGATTCCGGAAAAACTTTCATGGTCTATCTTCTCGGCAAGAAAAACGCCGGCAAAGGCACCTATACCAAGCTTCTGATGGAAATTTTCGGCCGGGACAAAATCGCCCACCTTTCCGTCGGTGACATTGTGCGCGATCTTCACGCGGCGGTGGGAGACGAAAAATATAAAAAAGAGCTTCTCGATTATCTTCGAAAGAATTATCGCGGATACATCACTCCCGAGCAGGCGCTTGACGCCCTTCTCGGACGCGACCAAAAAACCCTGCTTCCCAATGAATTCATCATGGCGCTGGTGAAGCGCGAAATCGACAAAATCGGGAAGAAAACAATTTTCATTGACGGTTTTCCGAGGAACTTGGACCAGGTTTCCTATTCCATGTTTTTCAAGCAACTGGTTGACTATCGAGAAGATCCGGACATCTTCATCGCCATTGATATTCCCGAGGCGGTGATTGACGAGCGGATGAAATATCGCCGGGTTTGCCCAATTTGCCACACGCCGCGCAATTTGAAACTTTTCACTACGCAGGAAGTCGAATATGACGAAAAAGACGGAAAGTTTTATCTGATTTGCGACAATCCCGATCACGAGAGAGCGAGAATGTTCGGAAAAGAAGGAGACGAAATGGGAATAGAATCTATTCGTGAACGGCTGGAGCTCGATGACAAGCTGATAGAAAAAATATTTTCGCTCCATGGCATTTCAAAAGGGCTTATTCGAAACGCTGTTCCCGTTGATAAATCCAAAGACCTTGTGGACGATTATGAAATAACGCCGGCTTATGAATATGAATATGACAAAACCAGCGGCAAAGTGAAAACAATTGAAAATCCTTTTGTGGTGAAAGATGATGAGGGAGTCGAGGTATACAGCTTGCTCGCTCCGCCCGTAGCGCTTTCGCTAATTCGGCAATTGGTGGAAATTTTGGGGTTATAATTAAAAGCTTGGCTTTTGAGCTCCTAAGATCCGATCTTAGGACGCTCCTAAGATCGGATCTTAGGAAAAATGCATCCCGAATACCAATATTTGAATCTGATCAAAGACATACTGGAAAATGGCGCCGATAAGCCGCTATTTTTGACGCCGGAAGTGCAGGAGCAGTATCGAAAAAAAGGCGAGGAATTGCCTTTTATCCGCGGGGTTTTTGGGCGGGTGATCCGTTTTGATTTGTCGCAAGGATTTCCCCTGCTCACGACCAAAAAAGTTTTTTATCGCGGAATTTTTGAGGAACTCTTGTGGTTTTTGACGGGAGACTCGAACATTAAATATCTGGTTGACCGCGATGTCCACATTTGGGACGAATGGGCTTGGAAAAAATACCACAAGTGGGCGCTTGAGAACGCGCCAAGCGAGGATTTGGAACAAAAAGATTTCATCTCGCGTCTCAAGGCCGAACCGGCGGACAGCGATTTCGCGCGCAAATGGGGCGATCTCGTCACGATATACGGCCGGATGTGGCGCAAGTGGCCCGCCAGCGACGGACATCTCATTGACCAGCTCGGTTATTGCATCGCGGGTCTCAAAGACAAGCCCTATCGAAAGTCATACTGCGTTTCGGCCTGGAATCCGGATTTTATCTATTCCATGGCTTCTCCGCAAAACAAGAATGAAGTGCCGCCCTTTTGCCACACCACTTTTCAGTTCGCGGTCGTGAACGAAAAATTGAATTTGGGAATGTATCAACGCAGCGCTGACCTATTTTTAGGCGTGCCGTTTAACATTGCGAGCTATGCTCTGCTTCTCCAAATGGTTTCGCAGGTTGTCGGAATTCCGGCCGGGGAATTTGTCCACTTTTTCGGGGATGTCCACATATATTCAAACCATTTCGAGCAGGTGAAAGAACAGCTCAAGCGCGAACCAAAACCATTTCCGCGCATTATTCTTAATCCGAAGGTGAAAGATATCGACAGCTTCAAATATGAAGATTTCACGCTTGAAGGCTATGATCCTCATCCGGCTATCAAGGCGGAAATTGTGAATGTCGGCGGATCATAATTACTCGCGAATGAGGAGCGAATAAAAGGCTAATCAGAGCGAACTGTTAAGATATCAGCTCAAATTCGCAAATCATTTGTTCAAATTAGCGAGTTTTTTTATGAAAATAATATTGATGATGGCCATGACTGCTGACGGAAAGATCGCCAAGAACAGCGATCATTTTCCTAATTGGACGTCGAAGGAAGACAAAAAAATGTTCGCAGAAGTGACAAAAGAACACGGCGCCGTGATCATGGGCGACAAAACTTTCTTCACTTTTCCAAAGCCTCTGTCGGACCGGCTGAATGTCGTTTTCACTCTTCTTGAGAATCCTCCAGAAACGGAAAACGTGAAATGGGTGACGGGGGAGCCGGAGAAAGTCCTTCTGGAGCTCAAAAAAATGGGATACAAATCCGCGGTTCTGGGCGGGGGGACATACATGAATTCCCAATTTCTCGAACGAAAGCTCATTGACGAAATCTGGCTCACGATCGAACCCAAAATTTTCGGCGATGGCCTCGGAGTTTTCAGCGGCGATTTCAACATCGACTTGAAACTTTTGGGTGTGGAAAAAATAAACGAAAATTCGGTGGTGGTGAAATACAAAGTGATGAATTGATTTATGAACTTGGCAGAGAATTAATCGTAGAGGTTAAACCTCTACGCGAGGAGTATTATGTTGCCTGACATCCAAATCGCTCAAAAATCCAAAATGAAACCGATCCGGGAAATCGCGAAAAAAATCGGCATAACCGAACGAGATTTAGAATTGTACGGAGATTCCAAAGCCAAACTGAAACCGGAGCTTTGGGAAAAAATCAAAAAAAGACCGAACGGGAAGCTGATTTTGGTGACGGCGATCACTCCCACGCCCGCCGGCGAAGGAAAAACGACAACTTCAATTGGTCTCGCGCAAGCTTTGAATAAAATGGGAAAAAAAGCCGTTTTAGCACTTCGCGAACCGTCTCTCGGGCCTTCAATGGGGATGAAAGGCGGCGCGGCGGGCGGAGGATATGCGCAGGTGATGCCGATGGAGGATATCAATCTCCATTTCACGGGCGACATCCACGCGGTTGCGGCGGCGAACAATCTTTTGGCGTCGCTTATCGACAACCACATATATTTTGGAAACGAACTGAGAATCGACCCAAAAAAAATATTTTGGAAGCGCTGTCTTGATCTCAATGACCGGGCGCTTCGACAGATAACTTTGAAAATCAAAAAAAAATCTGGCGCGTATTCGCGCGAAGAGAAATTCGATATCGCAGTTGCCTCTGAAATCATGGCGATTTTGTGCCTTGCGGAGAATATTGCGGACCTCAAAAAAAGGCTTGGAAAAATTATCGTCGGCCTCAACGCGGCGGGGAAACCGGTATTTGCCCGCGAGTTGAAAGCCGAAGGCGCCATGGCGGCGCTCCTCAAAGACGCCCTCATGCCCAATTTAGTTCAGACTCTTGAGCATACGCCGGCTCTAATCCATGGCGGACCCTTTGCGAATATAGCCCACGGCTGCAACAGCCTGCTTGCAACGCGATACGCGTTGAAACTCGGGGATTATGCCATTACTGAAGCCGGGTTTGGAGCCGACCTTGGCGCGGAAAAATTTTTCGACATCAAATGCCGGCTCGCGAAACTGAAGCCCGACGCGGTGGTGGTTGTAGCGACGGTGCGGTCGCTCAAATATAACGGCGGGATTGATAAAAATAATCTAACTCAAGAAAATATTGACGCGCTTTCGAAAGGCATTGTGAACCTTGAAAAACATCTCGAAAACTTGAAAAAATTCGGTGTTCCAGAGGTTGTGGCGCTCAATATCTTTCCAAGTGACACCGAGAAAGAGATTAAACTTATAGAAAATACCGTTAAGAATATGGGAGCAAGAATTGCCCGCTCCGAAGTTTGGGGAAAAGGCGGAAAAGGAGGAAAAGAATTGGCAAAAAAAGTACTGGAAACGATAAAAAGCGAAAAAAGCAAATTTGCTCCGCTATATAGCGAAAAAAAATCTATTGATGATAAGATAAATATCATCGCGAAGGAAATATACGGCGCAAATAAAATAGTATATTCCCAAGAGGCCAAAAAGCAAATAAAAATGATTGAGCGTGAAAATCTCGAGAAAATTCCGATTTGCATCGCCAAAACGCAATATTCTCTTTCCGATGACCCCAAAAAACTGGGACGGCCGGAAAATTTCACTTTGAATGTGAGGGAAATGAAAATTTCCAACGGCGCCGGCTTCATCGTCGCCATCGCCGGCGATATCATGACTATGCCGGGTCTTCCCAAGTTCCCCGCGGCGGAAAGGATTGATGTGGACGGAAAAGGGAGGATAAAGGGGTTGTTTTAAACAACTTTTAATACATTCAAAAATTTTTTGATAAACCAGATTTCTAAAATGAAAGATATTTGAAATTTTTTATGTGAGAAACTTGACTTTCTAGCTATATGTTAATAGATTAATATATAGTCCTAACCTTCAATGAAAGGGGGTTGCCGTGGGAGAATTATTGTTCTTATCGAGCCGAAAGAGTTGTTTCCTTGCTCGCCATATCAGATTCTTTTGCCGAGTGTGTGGAAAAATTTCTTCTTCCGAAAAGGGTGTGATCAGGGGTGAAATCCAATTTTTTGTTCCAGTCTGCAGGAGTTGTCTCCTCGATGCTCCAGAGGATAAGATCCTGAAAGTCATCCGAACTGAAAACCCAACGATTTCCTCAGAAGAACTCCTCGGAGCGGCAACGGATTATTTCGGCTATATGAGAGAGTTCTCATTGCCATCGCATAGCTAAAAAAAAGTTGGTGAAATCGTTTGATTTGTTGAGCCGGACTGGGGGATCCGGCTTTTTCTTTCGGAGTAAAAATTCGTGGTAAAAATATAAAAACTCCCAACATCCGATGTCGAGAGTGATATTGCTCCATATGGTAGTGAATTTATTTTAAGGGATAACCAATCTTTTTGGAAAATTTGTCAGATTCTGGCAACTGGTTTTGGTGACAAGGACCATGTCTTCGAGTCTGATACCCCCGATGCCTGAATAATATAATCCCGGCTCGATCGTGATGACGTTCCCTGCTTCCAATATATCTTCGGAATGGGGCTTAAGACTTGGTTTTTCGTGAATGTCGAGTCCGACTCCATGGCCGAGGCCGTGAATAAATCCAGAGTCGCCAATATGATATCCGTTTTTTAAAATAACATTTGCCGAAATATCATAAATTTCTTTCGCACTCACTCCGGAGCGGATTTTTTTTATCGCCGCATTTTGCGCGCGCAAAACTGCCTCATACATTTTTTGGATTTCGGCCGAGGGTTTTCCTTTGACATAAGTCCGGGTCATATCGGAAAAATAACCGGAATTTCTATGGCGTGGAAAAATATCGCAAACAATCGGCTGATGCGGCCGGATCGGTCCGGATCCGCTGTGGTGGGGAATGGCGGTTTGCGCGCCGGTGGAAATGATCATCCCCAAAAGATCGAACATCCCTTTTTCAATCAAAGCTTTTTCGGCTTCCTGTTTCAAAAATTCGCTGGTTAGGATTTTATTCTGATAATAAATTCTATTTTTTCTTATCTTTGATCGGCGGAGGATATTTTCAATGATCCGAAAAGCCAATTTTGTGTGGGCGAGGCTTTCTTTGATATATTCAATTTCTTCTTTCGTTTTCATGGCTCTTTGCGGAAAAAAAGGAAAAGTGGGGGTGAGTTTCGCGCCATTCTTACGCAGAAAATCAGCCATATCGAGCGGAAAGTGGATGGGAACTTCGACTCTTTTTCCCATTAATCCGTATTTTTTGAAGATATAATAGGCGAGTTTGTTGCGGTCGCTAGTCTTATACCGTAATTTTTTCGCTTCCACGGAAAGAGGATTGAGCGGAACGGAGATTATTTTTGCCTTTTTGGGGATAATTCCAAAATCAACTTTATCAAGCAAGGCATATCTTTTCTCCTTGGTCTCTAAATAGAAAAAAGAGCTGGTGATCGGCGTTTTCACCGCGTATTGCATATCGGAGTCTTTCGTTGAGGCGAAAATTAATCGGGTTTTTTCCATATACAAATATTATCAGCAAAAATACATAATATGCAAATATACTTGAAAAAAATTGAAAGGTATCCTAGTATGCCGATACAAATAAAAAGGCAAGGAGGAAGCGCAGATATGGTTGATTTGCCCAAACCCGAAAGAAGAGCTCCATCTCACGATGAGATGACGGCAGTGGAGCTTCTGGAAGCGGTGAGAAGAGGTTGCATTATCCAAGGTGAGAAAAAATTCGTGAATCCCGGCAGGGAAACGTGGAGAGCCGCGGGTAATCTCCAAAAAAGAGGAGCCAAGCTGGGAACCCTGACGCGGCTCATGGAAGTTTATCGCGATATTGGGAAATACAAGAATCAGCCGACTCGTTCCCGCTTCCCGGGAGGTCTTCCGGTCAATATTCCGCTTCAGACGGCGATGCAAGGCGCTCAGGAAATCGAGGAAGAGTTGCTGGCCGATCTGGCCGCTAAGTAGAGCGAGGCTTGACGGGGCCCTCGACAAAAATTTGAGAAGCCAATGGCTTCAAAGTTTTTGCCCCGTCGCATTTCAGAACATCTTACATTCCAAGCATATTCAACTCGTAGGATTATCTGAAATGGGGAAACAGTTGACGCAAAATATAAAATGTTTATAATTGAGCCAATGAACGGATCGATAATCCGCCCCGCACCAGTTCGCTGCGGGATAAAAAACCAAAACATGAAGAAGGATGCCAAGAAGACAAACTTTTTGGCCGGTTTTGGTTTATCGAAAATTTCAGCAGCATAAAATAACTTCACATAAATTTTCTCTAAACCCGGACCGATCAAAGAATCGGTTTTTTTAAACTATTTTGTTGAAGAGGAGGGAAAACGGATGGGCAATAAGGAGGGTGTCGGCGGTAAGTTTGTTATTTTGGGAAACAGATTTTTCCCTGTTTCCGGACGGCCGGAGAAATGCTGCCTGATTTTATTGGATGGCTGGGAATTGAAGGTCAAGCCGATGACGGCTGAAATGATCTTGAGGCGCGGCTTGAGGCCCTGTTCGGAGGAGTGCGATGCAAGGTGCGAAATTGCCGTCGGCTAAAGCCCGGGGCCAGTCCAAAACGGACCGGCCCCGAATTTTTATTACGAACTAATAATACCCCGCAGCTTGCTGCGGCTGGGGAATTCAATAAAAGGCTTGACGATTTTTTTTGGCATGCTACAATCAAAATACTCAAATGAACATATCCTCGAACCAAAACCAATTTTCCTATTATTTTTTCTGGTTTACACGCCAGGCCGGTTTTGGTTTGAGTAGAATTTTAGCGAAAAAATAAATTCTTCCAAAAATTATAAGCAAACCAAAATCGGACAATGAGCCGGTTTTTTAGTTATTCCCCAAAAAGGAGGCAGGTCAATGGCTTCAGCTAGAGAAGAAATGGATGGGCTGATTAGAGAAATATTAAATCCGCCATCCGAGATCGAGGAGAAACAGCTTTTCAACCGAAATTACGAGCTGGCCCATGAGAAACTTTTGCCCCTCGTGGCAGAAGCGCCGCTGGTATATTTCAGCCTTCTCGAGGAGTATTGCCAGCAGGGAAAGATTCCCAAAGACCTCAGCAATGGGTCAGCCGGCTATTTTCCCCTAACGGTAGCTGTCCAGGGTATACCGGATTGGCGCATTGAGCAGCTTGCCCGGATGCTTCAGTGGCCTGAAGTGTATGGGCGTTTCGATTTCTCGGTTTTGTCGCCCCTGATAGACAGGATCGCGGAAATTCAAGATTCAAAGGCTGCTCCCCACCTGAAGAAGTGCATCAATCTGATCAAAACGAGCGCCCATGCAACCGATGCCGATGGAAGGTTGCGGCCGAGAGTAAAGTGGATAGTGACAAAAATCCGGCGGGCGATTGTCAGATGTGATGGCTTTAGGAAGAAGGCAGCCGAGCCCAAGCCGGATAGCTTTCTTTGGCAATCGGCTGGTCAATAGTTTCTTCTGGCGCCAACGCGCATCAAAAAATTCACGAAGCCCTCCCGACATCTACAAGACTTGGGAGGACTTTTCTTTTTGTGCTAGAATGTTTGCAGAGCGATTAATTCAAATCTATGGCAAAAAAAGCAAAAAATTTGGCATTTGCGGTGGATGTCGGCGGGACGAATCTAAGAGTGGCAATTGTCGATGATAAAGGGAAAATAATTGTAAAAAATGTTGTGAAAACGGTCCGTAAAGGAAAAAGTGGAAATGTTGTCGCGGAACAGGTCATTAGAGAAATAAAAAATATAGCTCCCAAAGCAAAGCTTTGGGAGTATATGAAGGGAATTGGAGTGAGTATAGCAGGCCCAATAGATTTGAAAAAAGGCAGGAGCGTCAATCCGCCGAATATGAATTTTAAGTTCGTGCCAATTGTTGCGCCACTGAAAAAAGAATTCAAATTACCGGTTCATCTGATAAATGATTGCAACGCGGGGGTGCTGGGAGAAAAATATTTCGGAGCGGAAAAAAAATACAATAACTTGGTTTATATTACCATATCTTCTGGAATTGGAGGTGGCGCGGTTGTAAATAATAACCTTTTGACAGGGAAGGACGGTAACGCGGCGGAAGTCGGGCATATGGCGGTTGATACGAAATATAATGTGGCCTGCACTTGCGGGAAGGGCCGGGGACATTGGGAAGCTTATGCTTCCGGGAACAATATCCCGAAATTCTTCAGAATTTTTAATGACTTGGAAACTAAGTTTCCAAGTGGGGCGAAGGATATCTTCGATGCAGCACGGAAGAAAGATAAAATCGCCCTGAAATTCATGGAAGAGTTGGGGAGAATAAACGGGCGGGGACTCTCGAATGTCATTGCGGCTTATGACCCGGAGATCGTTGTTTTAGGCGGCGCAGTGGCGCTCAACAATGGTGATTTATTGCTTAAATATGCTAAAAAAAATATCGATAAATTCTTGAAGTTGCCAAAAATAAAAATTTCTTCACTCGGAGAAAACACCCCGCTTTTGGGCGCATCGTCCATGGTTTTCGAATTGTCCTGTGGATAACTTTCTCTTGACTGATTCGGGAATATTTTATAGATTATCAAGGTATGCAATCTGCCATCGCGAAAAATTCTTTCCAGACTTTGCTCGCGCTTATGCTGCTACTCGTCGTAGTGCGTTTTTCGTTGGGCAGAGTGTTTTATAAGATCATCAACTAGAAATTTCGATAAAACACATAGAATCCTCCGCCCGGCGCAAAACATGAAGCGCCGATTTTTTATTTTAGGGAGGAGAAAGAGTCATGCCTGAAAATCCAGCGGGATTAGGACACGAAAAAGAACGGCTAGTTCATTTCAAAAAAATTTTTCCGGAATCCAAAAAATGCGGCAAATGTGGCGGCTATGAAGTCGGAGTAAAAAAGCATTGTCCACGTTGCATTGCCAAGGGAATCGTGGAGAGAATTCAAGAAACAGAGATACTATTTTATTGCATGGCATGTGGCTTTCGATGTCTTCCAGCTTCATACGAGACCTACTGGAAAACATCTCAAAGATTTGTTTGCCAATGCAATAACAGACTGGATTCCTGCGAGGTCAGCGAGTTGGCAATAACGAAAATTTTTTGATGCGCAACGGCGCAAAGGAGGCGTTCTATGGCTGATACAGCCAAAAATCCGCATCCGCAATGCTGCGGATGCAAGAACAATGCGGCTCTCGGGCTCGGATGCCGGTCCCAAACAGGGGTGGTGCCGGAAAAATGTCCGAATAACGAACAGAAAAAGCATGGCTCGTCCAGCTAATAATTTTCTGACGGCTGACCGGATCTCCATGATATTGCTGGGGGACAAGACGACTTTCATCGCTCTTGCCCCCTTTTTTTTTTGAAGCGTATTGACAGCATATTTATCATCAAGTAAAATTAGTGCAAGATGAAAAACAATTCAACGAAGAAATATATTGTGAAGATTTGGAAGAAGGCGCTGTTTATCGGCAGCTGTGATTTCTCGTTGAGTAAAGTATTCTAAACTTCAAACCACAACACTTCTCTAGAATATTTCACCCGCCGAGGAATCGATCCGAAGCGGGATTTTATTTTCAAGGAGGTAGTTCTTTATGGATGTTGCGTGTTCAGATCAGGCGGAAAAAGCCGAAGTGGTCTTTCGGCAGGTTACTGGCAAGAGGGGCATGGGAAGCGCCCTTCATCTGCCAAAGGGAAGCGACTATTCTATTGAGACTGTCAAGGGTCTCATGAGCGGCCTTGGGCTGAATCAGATTAAAATGGTTCCACCTGGTGTGCCGAGTCCCTGGCGCTTTGCCTGCAAGATCGCTCATTTTGGAGGAGATGTTCTTCAGGCAATGGAAACCCTTTCCGCTGATGCCCGTCTTTTTTACGACAAAGAGCTGTTTCCCGATAGCACAGTAATCGGAAAACAGCCACCCGGTTCAGAAAAGAATGTTTTTCAGCAGAACCCGCGCTAACCTCAAATAAATTCGGGGCCGGACGCCATCGCGTCCGCCCCGCAACCTCAAAATTGACAAATTTTTTATAATCAACAATAATATAAAATAATGAACCGAAGAACTTTTCCTCAAATTATTATTAGCATTATTATCCGGCCGCAGTTGCCCGGTGAGTTTTCGTTTTAAGAGACCAAGAACTTGAAATCGAAACTGGCCCGGCAACAAAGCCGGTTTTTTATTTTTCACATCGTGAAAACAAGGGAGGAAAAAGTGGAAGACAATAAATATTTTTATTGCGGGATGGCGGCTTTCGAGGGATGCCGGATAATTCGTGAACTGACCGAAGCGATTCTGGTTCTTCGGGGGATTGATACGGTCAATGCCATCATAGCCCAGATCGTAAGCAACAAAAAAGATCTGTCCATCGCTTTTGTTCTTCAAACGTTTGTAAAAAAACAAACAGATCGAGGCGAAAACATTCAAGGCAAAGAATTTTGCCAAATCATCAATTGTACCTTGCAAGAAAGCTGCGAGCAAAGGAAAGGAAGAAAGTTCATCGACCGAAAACCGCCAGGCATCGCGAAAGAAAGCGGAGGCATATTCGGTCCGGTATTGCCAAAAAGAATCGTCATCAATGGCAGCAATCTGCCAACGTGAGTTTTGAGAAAGAGGGGAAGGCCAGCGCGTCTTCCCCTTCTGTTTTTTTTGTGATAAGTTGGATAGGGAAATAAATAATTATTAAGCGAAAAATATGGCTTCATACAAAGATATGGCGCGTGATTTGGCAAAAAAAGCAGAAGTTCTTGGCGGCTACATAAAAGATCATGCGGTCACAACTGAAAAGCTTAGTGACCAGTTGGTTGAGTTGTCGAGAGATATCGAACGTTTTAGCGATCAGGTTGGAGAACTTGAGAAGCAAAAGCAGGACTAATTGTGTTTCGTAGACTTTGCAGACGTCCGAAGTCTGCAATGCCGCAATCGTAGGGTTAAACCGCTACGAATTGGCGGGGCGTAGTATATTGGTAGTACGCAAGGCTGGGGGTCTTGTAGGCCGGGTTCGATTCCCGGCGCCCCGAAAATGATTACATTTTATGTTATTTTTGGGGCTATTCTTCTATTCATTGCAATCTGGGTAGTTTTTTTGTACTCTTTCACAGGAGGGCTTGTGGAAACTTTTCTCCATGGAGAGGCACCCTTTGTCCCTACAAAATCAGCGCATCTGCCGGAAATTGCCAAACGCATGAGTCTTGATGAAAAATCCATTCTTTATGACCTGGGGTGCGGAGACGCAAGAATCCTTGTCGCTTGCTATCGTTGCCAGCCCAAAGCCCGCTATATCGGGTATGAAAAAGACATTGTTCCGTATTTATGGGCAAAATTTCGATTGTGGCGCATGGGACTCCTGAAAGAAATAAAAGTTTATAGAAAAGATTTTTTCGAGGCGGATCTGTCGGATGCGACTCATGTCTTTTTATATCTTTCCACGAAACAAATGGAAAGTCTTGAAAAAAAATTTGGGAATGAAATCAAAAAAAATACGCGGGTACTTTCCTTATGCTTTAAGTTGCCCAATGCAGTTCCCTCAAAGTCCATTAGTTTGAAAGAAAAAAAAGAATTATATATTTATGAATATTCTTGCCAAAAAGCCTAGTTCTTGGACGAATAAAAATTAAAGCAAAAATTTATGCTTCGCGATCCATTTTACGATCCGGGAAAATCGTATGAAGAAAATTATGGAAAAGGACCGTTCGGCGCCTTTCGAAATCCGGAAAAATATCAAAACAAAGGCGAGCCCGAGTACGATTTCCTGGGAAACAAAGTATATTTGCCCTTTGGCATTCCGGCTGGTCCGCTGCTGAATGGTCGCTTTGTGAAGGCGGCGCTTGATAGCGGCTTTGACATCGCGGTCTACAAGACCGTTCGCACTGGTGCCTATCCCTGCAACGCTTTTCCAAATGTCGTGGCAGTGGATCTTGACGGTGATTTGACTTTGGAGCAAGCAAAAAAAGGGATAATTTCGAAAGGTGATTATGAGGCTCCGCTATCAATAACAAATTCTTTCGGCGTGCCTTCGACTGATCCGGAAATTTGGCAAAAGGACCTCGAGGAGGCGGTAAAATACGCAGGTGCCGGACAAGTCGTGGTCGGCAGTTTTCAGGGGACGAAGAAAGGAGATGGGAATGTCAATGCTTTCGTGGCGGATTTTGTTTTGGGCGCGCGGCTGGTGAAAGAAACGGGAGCGAAAATTCTTGAAGTGAATTTTTCCTGTCCCAATGAAGGGACGGCCCATCTTATGTGCTTTGACATTGGGATGGTGCGAAGAGTGAGTGAAGCGATCAAAAATGAAATTGGCAACACTCCGCTAATCATCAAAATCGCCTATTATGAAGACCAGGAAGCTCTGAAAAAATTAATTTCAGACGTAGGAAGCATAATCGACGGAATTTCCGCCATCAACACGATCGGCTCGGCAGTGCGGAAAAAAAACGGGGAGCAGGCCCTTCCCGGTGAAGGGCGGCTGGTGAGCGGCGTTTGCGGGCAGGCGATCAAATGGGCGGGGCTTGAAATGACCGGACGGCTACGGAATTTGCGCGATGAGTTAGGGATGAAATTCGCCATTGTCGGAGTCGGGGGAGTGTCAGGCGCTGAAGACTTCAAAAAATACCATGAGGCCGGGGCGGACGCGGTGATGAGTGCTACGGGAGCGATGTGGAATCCAATGCTAGCGCAGGAAATAAAAAAAGAATTATAAATTACTTTTTTGTAAATAAACAGAAAGCCGGAGAGAATATCTTTTCTTCGGTTTTTTGGAATTTTTTTCGCGAAAATTTCGTATTATGAAGATAGGATCCAAAAGAGGAGGATCTTATTTTGAGATAAAAAATCCGAGATTGCGAGGAGAATTGAAATATGTCTAGAGACGCAAAAGGAAGAAAAAGAGATTGGGCTGGATTAGATCCGAGAGCAGTGAAAGAAATTTTGGCAGATCTAATCTCCCAGCCGGATATTGTTGCGGCAGAAAAGTGCGGATCGGCCTGTCTGCAGCTGAATTATCGAAGGACGCATTTTCGGATCGATAGCCTGCCTCCTTCCATCGCCCGAAAAATTCCGGCTTTGGTCATCAAAGTTCGCGAGCTATCGCAAGTTCCTTTCTAGGCTCTGACTGCAGAGCCTCTAACCAGAAGCCTGGACCACTTGGGGAAGGGCTTTCTGTTTTTTATGAGATTTTTTGTTATTCTAAATTGGGTAGTAATTGGATTAGAATTAAGATTCGTTCCGATTCGCTATTAATTCGCTCAAATTAGCGAGTATTTCTTATGGACGTATTTTCTCACGGGCTTTGGGCGGGAGCGGGCGCCAGAGCTCTCAATTTGAAAAGAAAAAAGCCGCTCCGGGTCTGGCTCGCTATTGCTTGGGGATTGTTTCCGGATGTTTTTGCCTTTGCCTTGTCATTTATATACCTCAATTATTTCCGCATTACAGCCGGCGGAACGCCTTTTGCGATCCGTCCCGGAGAAATTGAACCTCCCGTCGGCGAGCAATCGTTCATTCTGCGCCTGACTCATCATCTTTATGACGCGAGCCACAGCTTGCTTGTTTTTCTCATTGTTTTCAGTCTGGTCGCCTGGTATTTTCGCCGTCCGGTCTGGGAAATGGGAGGCTGGTTTCTTCATATTCTCATGGACATTCCGACCCATTCCTTCGCTTTTTTTCCAACGCCCTTTCTTTGGCCCCTTTCGAACTTTATGGTCGATGGAACGCGCTGGGGAACGCGGATTTTCATGCTGACCAACTATTCTTTGCTGGCTGTCGCCTATACAGTGGTCTGGCTGGTCGACAAAAGCAGAAAGAAGAAAAAATAGGCTTTGAAATTCCCCCGAATAATTTTTTGGAAAAAACATGGACAAAAAAATTTTTTTTATTGCAGCGGTGGTTGCTGCGCTTGCGGCGGTTATTATCTATAACCTCTATAGCATAGTTTCCCTCAAGCAAACGGTTGTCGTGAATAATCTGCCCGTCAAAGTGAAGGATATTGCCGAAAATCAGATAGTCCCTGAAAAAAAAGATCCGATTACCCCGGTGCCTGTTTTTGGTTTGCCGCTGGAGCAGGCGGAGGAGCGCATCACAAAAAAGAAATTCGGGCAATATATCACTTCCCAAAATTCCCCGGTTCAGCCCGAGAAATTCCGGGGGTATCACACTGGAACGGATTTTGAAATTTTTTTGGAAGAGCTGAATGCCAACGTTCCGGTGCAGGCCATTTGCGATGGAAAAATCGCGCTCAAAAAAACCGCCACCGGATATGGAGGGATTTTGGTTGAAAATTGCGAACTGGATAACCAGCTCATTACGGTTATCTATGGCCATCTGAAACTGGCGAGCATTGCAAAAAAAGCCGGCGACACATTGGCAAAGGGGGAAGAAATCGGAATTCTGGGAAAAGCTTTCAGTGCGGAAACAAGCGGCGAGCGAAAACATTTGCATCTGGGGGTTCACAAGGGATCGGCAGTCGACATCCGAGGATATGTGCAAAAAGAAGCAGAGCTTGCAAATTGGCTTGACGCTGTTAGAAATATGTTTTTGTGAACGATGAGCTTAAATAAAAATGCAGAATTTCTTAGACGTTCTTGGACGTCCGACATCTAAAGATAAAGATATATTTTATCACAAAACCGGCCGCTTGACGCCTCCCCCAACTCCTACCAACATTCGATGTTGGTAAGTTAAAAAAACCGCCAGACCGGGGCCAAAAGCTGTGAAGCCTGTGGCGGGCTGGCGGCGGAAGTGAATCTGGTTATCCCATTTTCCGGAGGGAAGAGGGTCCGGGAAACTGGCGGCGGCGGTATTTTGCCGAGTCGCTGTTCGGCGACCGCCAGCTGGGCATCTTTTCTTCCCAGTTGGAATCCGGGGCTTTTTCAATATCAATAAAATACTGGGCGGGGATTCTTATCCCGCTTGCGCTGGTAAAAAAGCAGTGCGAATATTCCGCGGGACGTCTCATTATTGGCGGGCACTCGAGTCCATTGGGAATCTCTTGCCCATCAACGGTTATATAATGTCGGGGGTCGGTTTTTAATCCACTCCTTTTTTTTGCGGGAGCGTTTTTGTAATGAACCAACTGCTCGAGACCATGAGTGCCTCCGGCCAAAATTACGACTCCTTCGTTCATAATACACATCGCATTCCTCCCCTGAAGATTGTGAAACATAATTTAGCGGATTTCCGCTTTGCTCCCTGATTTTTAAACAGCTGTCTATTATATCACTTTTTCTCCCGCGTGTCAATTGGCACGAGAAATTGACTTTATATAAGACTTTTTCTAATCATAGTAAATTTCTTCTGGCGAAGCAAGGAATTTTGTGAGATAATGAAAACGTAATTTTTAGACTTATAAATTATTTACTATGACAGCAAAAATACTTGAATATCGCGAGGGGTTTCCAGTTGAGAAATCCGTATACTATGAAGAATATTCAAAAGAAGAAATCAAAAAAAAGAATCAGCAGGAATTAGAAGAGCAGCTGGAAATAGAAAAAAGACGATACCACGCGATTCAGGAACAGATTGACACTCGGCGGAGCAGCATAGAATTTTATCAGGGTCGTCCCGAGGACTCGGGAAAAAATCTCGATGCCAGTGAGATAGCCAGGCTGGAAAAAGAAAGGGATCTGCGCGCGGAAAATATCGTAAAAATTTGCAGTCGGCTTGGAATAGACAGGATCGACCTGCGGCCGGAGGCAATAAATGAGGATATTTTTAAAAAAGCCGTCTAATTTTTCAGAATCATTTATGTCCACAAAAAAAGTTTTCACGGCTGAACAGGCGAAAGTTGTCGGCGATCAGCTGGGGATTGACTGGACAAAGTTTGACGTTGAACAATTCCTAATGGGAATGGACGTTGAGCTTGAACACGGGACAGTTGATCCGAACACGAACGTTTCAAACGACGATCCCTTGACGACCGGAAAAATCGCTCTCGCCCATCTCAACGAATTTCCAGACTACTACACCCGCCTTTATGCCATGGAAGAAGAAGCGGAAAAAATTTGGGAGGGAAAACCTCGCACCACAAGCTGAAGAAATAACTTTGTATTCTTTTTGAAATATTGTGGTACGAGGCAAATAAGCTTCGCTAAAAAATAATTCACCCCAGTTAAATAATCCGCCTTTGGCGGATTCCCGCCCGGCGGGATTTAACGGGGTAAAAAATAATGGAGGAAAATATAAAAAGTGAAGCAAATCCCAAATATATTTGGGCAGTTTTAGCAGCAGTCGCGCTTGTTGCGGGACTGATTTTCATTTTCCAACAAAACCAAAAAGAAAAGCCGATCTCGCCGGCCAGGACCAAACCGGCAGGGATTGACAAGGAAAAAGTTGCGGAAATCAAGAAATTTTCATCCGACCAAGACTTCAAGGAATACATTACCAAAGCAAAAAACGCGTCCGGATCTTATGGCGGCCGGGGAGGAGCCGGCGGGCCGGGATGGATGGAAACGCAATCCCTGAAAAGCAGCGACGGGGTTGGCGCTCCCGGGGCGGCTGTGCCTGTGCCAGCCCGGGTTTCGGAAACGAATGTCCAAGTGGCGGGCATTGACGAGCCGGACGCGGTGAAAACCGACGGAAAAGAAATATTTTTTTCCGTTCCCCGTCCAGAAATCATGCCGATGGATGACACAGTTGGAAGATCGGACGAATCGCGGGAGCTTTGGCCTCTTTGGCAGACTGGCGGAACGAAAGCTATCAAAGCATATCCTCCGAATGATTTAGCGGTGGATTATAAAATAGACAAAAGCGGGGATCTGCTTCTCGCCGGCAAGACACTCATTGTTATCCCAACGCAGCGATATTATTGGGCGAAAGATGCCAACAAGATATACGGCTTTGACGTTTCGGACCCAAAAAATCCCAAAGAACTCTGGGACATTGAAATGAAAGAAGCCGTTTCCATTGCCGGCGCGAGGCTTTATAGGGGAAAAATATACCTCGCGACAAAAACTGATATCATTGATGAAAACAAATTCTGTGCTATGGAACCGCTCGTTGTCAAAGGCCGTCCTTTCAAGATAAGATGCAGCGAAATTTATCACCCCACCGCCATTGTTCCGGCCGAGGCGACTTATACGGCCATGATCGTGAATCCCGCGACCGGTGAAATTGAAAAGGACATTTCTTTTGTCGGGTCGAGCGACTATACCTCCTCGGTCGTGTATATGTCCGAAAATTCGCTCTATGTCAGCTACTATTATCCCGGCGACCAGGTGAAAATTCTCAACCTGTTTTTTTCCGAGAACAAAAATCTTGTCCCGGACTGGTTCACTGAAAAACTGGAAAAACTCGAGAGTTATGACATTTCAAATGCCGCGAAATCGACGGAAGTCTGGAATCTCATCGAGAGGTATCGAAGTTCACTTTCGCGCGACGAGAGCCTCAAGATGGAAAATGAAATAGAAAACAAAATGGTTGATTTTCTGAAAAAACACCGGCGGGAGCTCGACAGCACCGGAATCGTGAAAATCAAGACAGAGAGTCTCGGAATTGACACAATTGGAACTGTTCCCGGAAGACTTCTCAACCAATTCTCGCTTGATGAATACAAAGGGGACTTGCGCGCGGCCACCACAGTCGGGGAAAGCTTTTTTGGCTGGGGATTCGGCTCGGGGCGAACGAGCGAAACGGCGAATGACGTGTATATACTCGGGGACAATATGAAAATAGAGGGTTCGGTGATTGATCTTGGAAAAGGGGAGAGAATTTATTCCGTGCGGTTCATTGAAGACAAGGGATATGTCGTCACTTTCAGGCAAATTGATCCTTTCTATGTCCTGGATCTTTCCGACCCAATCAATCCGGAGAAGAAAGGAGAGCTCAAGATTCCGGGATACTCTTCATATCTTCATCCGATCACAAAAGACAAGATTCTGGGAATCGGGGAGGAAGCGGGCAAGGTCAAAATTTCTCTCTTTGATGTTCGAGATCCGGCTGATCCGACGGAAATCGCGAAATACAACCTTGACGAATACTATTCCTCTGTTTCAGAGACCCACCATGCCTTTCTCCTCGACGCGAAACATGAAATTTTCTTCCTGCCGGGGTCAAGAGGCGGATATATTTTCTCTTATGCCGGCGACAGCTTGAGCCTCGCGAAAACCGTTTCTGAAACAGCGGTGAAAAGGGCGCTGTATATCAATGATTTTTTGTATGTGATCGGGGAAAACAACCTGGTCGTCTTGGACGAGCGGAATTGGGAAAAAACGGGGGAGCTTGATCTATAGGCATTCTTTTCTTATAATGAGACGGTTTAAACTCGGCAATACCGAATAGTTTTATATTATCAATGCTAGATAAAAATAACTGCAGTGAAAAAACCGACGAAGAATTGGTCGCCTTGGCTCTCAAAGACCAGGATTTTTTTGCATGTCTTGTGGAAAAATACGAGCCGAAACTGATGCGGTATGTTCGGCGCATTTCAGCCGCTACGCAGGAAGACGCGGAAGACCTTTTGCAGGAGATTTTCGTGAAAGTATACCGCAATCTCAATGATTTCGACCCGGATCTGAAGTTTTCCTCCTGGATATACCGGATTGCCCACAACCAAGTGATCAGCCACTGGCGAAAGACTAAGGTCCGCCCGCAGGTACTAAAGTTTGAAGCTGACGAAGATTTTTTGAAGTTTATCGCGACTGACGAGAATTTGGCGCGTGACACGGAAAGGAAGTTTTCAGGCGAGGAAGTGCGGAAAATGCTTGAAAATCTCGATAAAAAATACAAAGAGGTGCTGGTCCTAAAATTTCTGGAAGGCAAAGACTACAAGGAAATTTCGGACATTTTGGAAAAACCTCTTGGAACGGTGGCCACGCTCATCAACCGGGCCAAAAAGCAATTTGCGAAAATTGTCGAGGAAAAGAATATAAAGTTTTGAATTTATATCCAAAAGCCCAACTTTATTATTTTCTGAGGTTGAGCTTTAGGAAAAATATTATGAGCAAGTTTTGCGACAAAGTGCTGTGCAAAATCAAAGAGGAGAAAATCGAGCCGAAGCCTAAATGGCATTTTCTTCTCAAGGATTATTTTGTATGGTTGGCTTTTGCCGTCTCGTTGATTGTCGGGGCGTTGGCTTTTTGCGTGGCTCTCTCGATCATCCTGGACAATGACTGGGACATCTATCGCTATTTGAGCTTGAGTCCCGCAAAACATATTCTCCTTTCCCTTCCGTATATCTGGATTTTTGCAATTCTCCTTTTTCTCGGACTGGCTTTATACAATTATAAACACACAAAAAGCGGATACAGGAGCGGAACGTTTGTCGTCTTGGGTTTGAGTGTTGTCGGAAGCGTTGTTTTGGGCTCGGTTTTTCACTCGCTCGGCATGGGCAG
Source organism: Candidatus Moranbacteria bacterium GW2011_GWC2_40_12 (assembly GCA_000995965.1). Taxonomy (GTDB): domain Bacteria; phylum Patescibacteriota; class Minisyncoccia; order Moranbacterales; family UBA11712; genus UBA11712. The sequence goes on along the minus strand of LBYD01000001.1, from coordinate 385,019 downwards.
GAAAATTGACCGGATATTTTCTCAAAATATTCCCCTTTATCAAAATGTCCATTGCTGCTGCAATCGGAAGGATATCTGGACCCAGCCGGAAAAAGGGCTCTTGGGGGGAAGGATTTTGAACATCAGAAAAGAAGACGAATTTGACATTGAGGATTTTGGAGGAATCATCTGGCAAATCGAAAAAAACAACGAGACCTTGATCAGAGGCCCGGTATTGATCATTGAAAACGAGGAAGTCAAGCTTATTGGAGAGAAAAGAACCGAGAAAAGGTTTCGGGCGCGGGAGATCCGACCATGGGCCGGAAAATAGGATGAAAGATGAATTGGAAAAGAGCGTAGTAAAAAAGGAAGCTGGCCAGCTTCCTTTTTAGTTCAAAACTGAATATCGAAAATGTCTTAAAATTTAAGGAAAAAAAATGAGCAAAAAGATTATGATTCCGATCGGGGTAATTGCCTTGGTTTCGGCTGCCGGAGTAGCTTACGCGGCCTATGCCTATCAGGGCGACCCAGCGCAAAAAGGACCGAATTTTTCCGTCGAGAGGCACGAAGCGATGCAAAAAGCGTTTGAAAATAATGACTACAACGCCTGGAAAAGCCTCATGAACGGGCGAGGCCGGGTGACTGAGGCCATCAACGAGGGAAATTTCGCGAAGTTTTCCGAAATGCACCGCTTGATGCTCGATGGGAAATATGACGAAGCCAACCAGATTCGCGAGGAGCTCGGGTTGAGAGGGCAAAATCGAAATCAAACAAGAGATGGGGATCATAATTGCCCGGGCGGGGGAAAATATCTGAAATCAGGAAACGGCATAAGGGGAAATTCCCAAAGCTAAAAAATATTCTCAAAATAGTTATTTAGGACTCAAAAAACAACCTCCCGCGCAATGAAGGCGAGGTTGTTTTTTTATGATTTGACAAAAAATTTTGAAATTGCGAAGCTTCTGGCAAGGAGGGAATAATAATGAGAAAAAATAGCAGTAACTATTGGTTAGTCAAGCTAGATCAATTTCTTAGTTTGACACTTCTTAGACAGGCCCAAGAATTGTCCAGGGGGCTCGAGGAATTGCGTCGCAAGGATCCTTTATCATCAAGAGAAGCGGAGAAAGCCAAAAAGCTTATCGAACTACTGAAAGACCTCACCGATCCGCTGGCTGAAATCAAGGCCTCTCTCATTGCCAGCCTGCCCCGGGAGCGATGGACTAATTTCGGAGACGATACCTTGCATGAAGAGCAGACCGGCTGCTGACGTTGATGGATGCTGGGTGCCATCGCGAAAAAGACAGGCTAGTCCGCGGACTAGCCTGTATTTATTTTTTTCTATGCATAAAAAAGATATCTTTCCAAAATTAAGCTACTGGCATCGCTGAGAGCCTCGCTTTTTCACTCCAAACAGCAATCAACCGCTTTCTTGACGAGCTCGCCCAGTTTTCCCAGAAATCCCCCGCCTGCATCTCTTCGAGAAGTATTGCGGGCAAGCTTTTTTTCTGTGTCATGCACATTGATGGCTCCCTCGTCGATTTTTTTGATGTCGTCGGTCTTGATCAGATCCATATTTATTCCCCAGAATAGAGAGTAGCAATCGAAAGATTTTTCAAATAACTCAAGAGCCTCTTTCTGATTTCCGGCCTTGTGCTGTTTGGTTCCCACTTCCATGAGGCGCATTGAAGCGGCAAGGAGATGTTTGGAGATGCACCATTGTTCTCCCTCGGGATTTTTTACTATTTTTCGCAAGAGGTCGCCCCGCATAGCCCGCACTTCCTGCAGCATGTCATAATATTCCGGTTTTCCGGTCTTGGCGCCGGTAAAGAAGAAATGTTCTTCGATCGAAACCAGATTCATGATGGCGATTGACAAATCCTGGTCGGACGAAAGGTCCATCTTGTCGGCTTTTTTCATCTCGTCGACTTTTTGGATAAGGTCGTTTATTTTTTTCAATTTATCATCATTTGTTGCTTTGAGCATGGAAATTTTTTACGAATTACGAATACCTGCCCGCATTGCTACGCAATGCGTTGCAGGCGGGCGCTTCGCTCTACGAATATACCAATTACGAATATTTTTTGAATTCGTATATTCGTAACAGATTCGTAATTCGTAAAGCTAGCAAGTGAAATAAAGAATTATACTTGCAATTATAATGGGTGCAACGGCAAAAACAATCTTTTGCCCCTTGAAATAAGAAACATCACCGTTTTTTTTGCGGATATAGTTGTGAAACAAGACTCCCGCGGTAAATAAAATAGTTCCGAAAATAATTCCAAAGAGCAGCTTATCAATTCCACAAAGCTTGTTATACGGATGGCCGATCAAGCCTTTTTTCCAAAGCGGCAGGATGACAATTGCGTAATATCCGAGAAAAATCAAGATCTTCCTGCCCTTGAAACGGAGATTTTTTCCGTTCAGCCAATTGATTGTCCAGATGGAGACGGAAACAACAAGCGCTCCGATCCAAAGGCCGGATATCGAGTCGTCAATTCCAAACCATTGGGCGAGTCCCAATCCGGCGCCGACAGCGACCGTGCAGACGGGACAGACGGCAAACGCTGATTTGGCGATCAGCGAGGTTAGCATGATACAGCTGGATATTATAAATTTTCTGTACGGCATAGGTTTAATTCAAAAATCAAAAATCAAAAATAATAATTCAAAATGTAAAACTTATCACATTTTTTATTTTATGAGCATTTTGAATTTTACAATGTCATTTTTCATTTTGAGATTTCCATTTTACATTTTTTATTCTATCCCATTTCTCTGATTTTTAAAAGCCCTTGACGGCTGTTGCACTGATTTTGGGGATATTGTATAATTTGGACAGGAGTAAAAACTAATATAAAAAAATGAAAATCTCAAAAAAACGGGGAGCGTTTAGCATAGGGCGAAAGCTTTTTTTGACTTTGGCTCTTTTTCTTTTGGTCTTCGCCGCGGCGAGCATTGTGAAAATCCAAGCGGCGGGGAATGTTACTGGCTGGCTTTGGGGAGGGAGTGAAGATGCGAATCTAGGTGGAACTGAAAATTGTATGGTTTATCCAGCTAATCCAAGCTGTATTGATGGGGATGAAACAGGATTTGGCTGGATAAGTATGAACTGCCTCGACAGAGAATCTGCGACAGGAAAGACATGTAAAGACAAAAATGACCCCTCGTTTGATTTCTCTTCGAATATAGTAGATTACGGAGTTAATTTTCCTGAAAGTGGAAATGCAAGTGGCTACGGATGGGGTGGTGAGAATATTGGATGGGTAGACTTTAGCGGTGTATCTGTAACAGCAATAGGATCTGAAAAGCATCTATCAGGAACTGCGCAAATAGTGTCTATTTTGCAGGCGGGTTTAAACGCTGGAGGCTGGAGCGGAAAAATAAAGATGGCAGGTGACGGGTCAAGCTGGAATGGATCATCATGTACAGGAATAAATGATTATGGGAATAACAATCGATGCAATTATGGAGTGATAATTGATTCGGATGGCAATTTCTCGGGTAAGGGATGGAATGGGGAAGAGGATGGATCTGGAGGAAATATGGCGAATGGCTTTGGCTGGATTGATTTTTCGCGGGCAGAGATCACAGAGATTTTAGGAATTAGATTAACAGATATCAATTTGAACAGCTCAAACAATCCCGGTGATCTTTATGCTCAACTTATAGACTCAGGTGGAAATGATAAAGCTATATCTGGTAAAAGAATAATATTTTCAGAAATATCTGATCCTTCGGGAAAAATTGCAATAGTAGATTCTCCGCCAGAATGCACAACTGGTGTAGGTGGAGGATGCTTAATAAGAGTACAGGCAACAAATTTTCAAACAAATACAAACGGCATCATAAAAGGAGAATGTTCCGATTCGAGCTGTGGCTCTGATGATTCGAATGTTACTGTTGAAAAGGATCTTGCTTGCACTTGCAGTGCGCCTTCAAGCTTTACGATCACGGCTGGAGATACTGACAAATTTCATGTGACAATTGACGGAGATGCTGGATGCGCTTTGAATATGTGCAGTGCGATTGGCGGTTCTATCAGCGTAAGTACCGATCAGCCGAATTCCGATTGCGTAATTGAGGCACCGTCATCATCTCGGTACGGATGCACAGAGGTTGAAACGGATACAACAGGCGGCGAAGATTGTTTGCCACCAACAAATGTCTGCATCAAGGGCCCTGGCTGGATTGAAACGAATCCGTAAGAAAGTTTAATCTCAACTGACATTTCTACCAACATTGAATGTTGGTAGAAAAATGGTTGATAGATAGATTAAAAACTTCGCTGAGGTCTAACCTTTGCGAGAAGATCTGTACTACTTCCGAAAGTTGAGCTTTCGGAATCGGTTTTCGAGAAAAAAATTAATTATTTTCCCCCCTATATATATGAACAAAAAACAAATCACCCACTGGCTCAAAGTCGCCGTCGTCGGCATCGCTCTTGGCTTTGGGCTGCAATTCGTCCGTGCCTGGACCGAGCCGACCGCGACCCCTCCCGACGGCAACGTCGGCGCGCCGATAAATACGGGCACAGTTGACCAAACAAAAGGGGATACTTCAAGCGGAAAAATCAACGCCAAAGATTTTTGCTTGAATGGCGGTGACTCGACAAAATGTCTCAGCGCCGTTGTTGGAGCCCCAGCCCCTGCTCCACCAGCTCCTGCTCCTCCAGCTCCTCCAGCTCCAACTCCAACAGCCACTCATTGCAACAGCGGGGTGTATTCGTGCGGGTCCACGTACGAGGACAATCCTTCTTGTTCATTTATTTCCGGCATTTGCGGTTGTACAAGTACAACCTATGTTTGTAGCTGCGTTTCAGGCAATTGCGGCATTAATTGTCCCTTTGTGATCCAGTCGATCTATACGGATACGGCGCATTGTCTGTATTATCCGTAACACTGTCTCTTGAGGCTTGCTTTGGGAAATTATAAAAATATAAAAACAAAAAAATGACAAAATTCGAGAAAATAATAATTATTACTGTTTGCGCATTGGCTTTGGTTGTTTTGATTTCTGGCGCGATTATTTTTCGCCAGCTAAAAGACATCAATGCCAGAACGGGAGGCGCTTCAGGCGCAATTCAGCAACCGGTCAGTCAAGATTCTATCAAGAAAAAAAATCCGCCGCTGGAGGAAATAATCAAGCAGTTCACTGGTACGATTGAAAAAATTTCTGAGAATGAATTGACTGTTGACGTGGAGCTAGCTGATTTTTCAAAGCCGAAAAACTCGGAAAAATCGACGAATGCGAACAGTCCGCAAGATCAATCGGCCAATGATTTTGAGAAATTCAACAAACAGATAACAGTGAAAATAAGCGGTGAAACCATGTTTGCTCTCAAGAGGTTTTCAGACTTGAAAACCGGAGACGCAATATCCGTTATATCTGATAAATCTCCTTATTCAGAAAGCGTCTTGACTGCTGGAAACATTATATATTTATCGCCGGCGCGATAAATAAACATTTAATGTCAGGAAAAAGGCTTTTCTGATGTTGGGAAAAAAAATAGTCCCGCTTAGCGGGACTATTTTTCTTTAGCGGCGGTTTTGAGGCACTTAGTGCATATTTTGATATTCCGACCGCCGGTTTTTTTGGTTTGGAGATTGATCGCCATAGTTCTTTTTGTGGCGATGTTGGAATGAGAGCGGCTTTGGGCGGAACGGGGTCCGCGGCCGCAGACTTGGCAGACTCTACTCATAATAATAACTCGCGAATAAGGAACGAATTATTGACGAATGAGAGCGAACTTACTAAAAAGATTCGTTCATATTCGTAATTCATCCACTCTCAATTGGCGAGCGCTTGTTGCTTAATTAACCCGTTCACGATATCATAAGAAAAGATTTTTGGCAACATCCGGGTAATATAATATATGGAATTTATAATAATTCTTCCAATCCTCATAATGTCCGCTGTCGTCCATGAAGTATCGCATGGGCTGGCGGCTTTGTGGCAGGGAGATCCAACCGCAAAATATGCGGACCGGCTCACCCTCAATCCCTTGAAGCATCTCGATCCCTTCGGTTCCGTGCTTTTGCCGCTTCTCCTTGTCTTCACTCGGTCCCCGTTTTTCATCGCTTGGGCGAAACCGGTGCCATATAATCCTTATAATCTCCGAAATCAAAAATATGGGCCGGCCATTGTTGGAGCCGCCGGGCCACTGTCGAATATCTTTATCGCTCTAATTTTTGGATTTTTTCTCAAGGTTCTCCTTATAACGGGGAATATTTCAGCGGATTTTAGCAGTCTCGCGTTCGCCGTCTTCTATTATGTCATCCTTATCAATCTGATGCTGGCTTTTTTCAATCTGATTCCTTTCCCTCCCCTGGATGGCTCCAAACTTCTTTTCGCTTTTTTTCCCATTCGGGAAGAAACAAAAATGTACCTAGAACAGTACGGATTTTTCTTCCTCATTCCCTTTATAGTTCTTTTTTCTGGTGTTATCGGAACGATCATTCATTCTATCCAAAACGCTTTTTTCAAAGTAGTCGTCGGAATTTGACCGCTTTTTTGCGAGTCGTTATAATAAAAAATAATGGAGAAAAAAAATCAACAAAAGAAAATAACCCAAGAAAATACCGTTGAAATAATTCAGCGTGGATTTTCGGGTCTAGAAAAAAAATTAAATGGTCGTATTGATAATCTCGCGGAAATGGTTCAGCGGGGGTTCGTTGATGTTGAAACGAGGTTGGGCGCGAGAATTGACGGAGTTGAGCAGAAGTTGGGCGGACGTATTGACGGAGTTGAAAACAGGCTCAATGGTGTTGAAAACAGGCTCAACGGGGTTGAAAACAGGCTCAACGGGGTTGAAACTAGGCTTGACAATGTGGTGACGGATATATCCGATATGAGAAAAGAAATAGTAAAAAAATTGGATCAGAAAATTGATCAGGCTGAATTCACGAAGCTTGAAAAAAGATTTGATGTTTTGGAAGAAGTCGCGGTGAAGCAAAAAAAGAATTGACAGAAAAATGTTTTTTATATACTATTCTTTTGCTAGCTTACTAGCGGTTTTATTTATTGACGGAAAATAAAATATTTTTTCGTGAAGCGAATACAAAAATTCAGAATTTTGATTTTTGACCATTGATTATAGCGAAGCAAATATGCCGACTATCAACCAACTCAAAAAAAGGCCCCGAAAGGTCCAGAAGAAAAAAACCAAGTCGCCCGCGATGGCGAGGATTTTCAATACGATTCAAAACCGCCCGGTTGATACCACGAGCCCCTTCAAACGCGGCGTTTGCGTGAAAGTTTCGACGACCACTCCCAAAAAACCGAATTCCGCCCTTCGGAAAATCGCGCGTGTGCGCCTCACCAACGGCATGGAAGTGACAGCCTATATTCCCGGAATTGGCCACAATTTGCAGGAACACTCGATTGTCATGATCCGCGGGGGACGAGTGCCGGATCTGCCGGGAGTGCGATATCACGTTGTCCGGGGAGTTCTCGACGCTGCAGGAGTTTCAGACAGGAAGCAAGGAAGATCTAAATACGGAGCGAAACGGCCCAAGGCCTAGAAATGCAAAATGAAAATCTCAAAATGCAAAATGACAGTGTAAAATGTAAAATGCATTGGAATATAAAATCATCTTTACATTTGCTAATTTTGAACTTTGTATTGTCATTTTACGCTTTGATTTTTGATTATTAAATTATCTATCGTGCCTAGACGCAAAAGAGTATACCGCAAAAATTGGAAGCCCGATTCGGAATATTCAAACCTTCTTGTCGGAAGGTTTGTTGGGCATCTGATGGAAAGAGGCAAAAGGAGCATTGCCGAAAAAATTATTCATGACTCTTTTGAAATTATTCACGAAAAGACCAAAAAGGGCGGACTCAACATCTTTGAGCAGGCAGTGAAAAATGTTTCTCCGATTGTGGAACTGAAATCCCGCCGGATCGGAGGGGCCAACTACCAGGTTCCCGTCCAAGTCGCCGGGGACAGAAGGGCGACTCTCGCGATGCGTTGGATTCTGACTGCCGTGAGAGCCAAAAAAGGCAAGAAAATGGCGGAAAAATTGGCTGACGAACTTCTCGATGCTTCGCAAAAACAGGGCGCGGCAATGAAAAAACGCGAGGACACTCACCGTATGGCGGAAGCGAACAAGGCGTTTGCCCATTTCGCATAAATAAATATATGGCAAGAAAATATCCTATAGAGAAGTATAGAAACATCGGAATAATCGCGCATATCGACGCCGGCAAGACAACGACCACCGAGCGCGTTTTGTTTTATACGGGAATTTCCCACAAAATCGGCGAAGTCCATGAGGGAGAAGCGACGATGGATTGGATGGAGCAGGAAAAAGAACGCGGCATCACGATCACAAGCGCCGCGACGACATGTTATTGGCAGGATTGCCAAATAAACATCATTGACACCCCGGGCCATGTGGATTTCACCGTAGAGGTGGAAAGGAGCCTCAGGGTTCTTGACGGTGGAGTGGTCGTCTTTGACGGGAAAGAAGGCGTGGAGCCTCAATCAGAAACGGTTTGGCGCCAGGCTGACAAATACAATGTGCCAAGGCTCTGTTTTATAAACAAAGTGGATAAAGAAGGAGCTGACTTTTTCTTTTCGTTGGATTCAATTGAAAATCGGCTAAATCCGCGAGTGATGGCCGTCCAGATTCCTATCGGGCAAAGAAGCGACTTCAAGGGTGTAGTTGACCTTATGAAAATGAAAGCCGTATATTTCGAAGGAGATAAGGGCGAAAAAGTGCGGGAAGACGAAATTCCCTCCGAAATGCTGGAAGAAGCAAAAAAGTGGCGGGACAAAATGGTGGAAAAAATTGCCGAAACGGACGATGCCCTCACGGAAAAGTTTTTAGCGGGAGAGGAAATTTCATTTCCGGAACTCAAAGCCGCCCTTCGAAAGGCCGTGATCGGCGTGAAATTATTTCCGGCTTATTGCGGTTCAGCCCTCAAAAACAAAGGCGTCCAACCGGTTTTGGACGGAGTGGTTGATTATCTGCCTTCACCGATCGAAATTCCTCCCGCAAAGGGAATTGATCCGAAGACCGAAAAAGAAATTGAGGTTAAGGCTCTTGACGAAGGTTCCTTTTCGGCTCTGGCCTTCAAAATCGCAACTGATCCTTTTGTCGGGCAACTGACTTTCTTCCGCGTATATTCAGGAACAGTCAAAGCCGGCTCTTACGTTCTGAATGCGACTAAGGGAGAAAAGGAGAGAGTGGGAAGAATTCTTCAGATGCATGCCAACCACCGCGAAGAAATGCAGGAAATATATGCCGGCGGGATTGGGGCGCTGGTCGGGATGAAATATACGACCACCGGCGACACGCTTTGCGATCCGGAGAAACCTGTCATTTTGGAATCCATTACTTTTCCGGAGCCGGTTATTTCGATTGCCATTGAGCCGAAAACCAAAGCTGATCAGGAGAAAATGGGAATCGCCCTCAAAAAGCTCTCCGCGGAAGATCCGACTTTTCGCGTTCGGTCAGATGAAGAAACCGGACAAACCATCATTTCCGGAATGGGGGAGCTGCATCTTGATATTATCGTCGATCGGATGAAGCGCGAATTCAAAGTGGAAGGAAATGTCGGTCGTCCGCAGGTTGCATACAGAGAAACGATCAAAAAATCGGCTGAAGCGGAAGGAAAATATATCCGTCAATCGGGAGGTCGAGGGCAATACGGCCATTGCTGGCTGAAAGTTGAACCGAACGAAAAAGGTAAAGGTTTTGAATTTCTGGATGAAATCAAGGGAGGAATTATTCCGCAAGAGTATATTCCGGCGATACAAAAGGGTGTCAAGGAAGCTTTGGACCGGGGGGTTATTGCCGGTTATCCGCTGGTGGACATAAAAGTGACGGTTTATGACGGATCATATCACGATGTTGATTCGTCGGAGGCGGCGTTTAAAATTGCCGGTTCCATGGCGCTTCAGGAAGGAGTAAGGCGGGCTGATCCGATCATTCTTGAACCGATTATGAAAGTGGAAGTAGTCACGCCCGAGCAGTTTATGGGGGATGTGGTTGGGGATATCAACGCGAAACGCGGTCAAATCCAGGAAATTGAAGACCGGGGCGAAGGAAACGCGCGGGTGAAAGTGATCAAGTCGATTGCTCCTCTGGCTTCAATGTTCGGGTATGCCACCCAGCTTCGCTCGATGAGCCAGGGAAGGGCAAATTATAACATGGAGTTTGACTATTATGAAGAAGTGCCGAAAAATATCGCAGAAGAAATAAAGAGCGGAGAAAAAAAATGATTACGAAAGAGCTCAAAGAAATACTGGATGCGGTCGGCGGAAGATATATCATCGTCGAAAACGGAAAACCGGCATACATCGTGATGAATTTCGAAGAATATAAGGAAGCGGTTATGAGCCGAAAAGAGCTTCGGGCATTGACAGAAAAAGAGCTTGTTGATAAGATAAATTCCGATATATCGCTCTGGCGCGAAAACAAGGAAAAATCGGAAGAAGCGCTCCTGGGCGAAATCGAAAAACTGGAAGACATCGAATATATCAGGTAAACGTTTTGACAAAAAATAAAACTTGATTTATAATAATTTCAAACAGAAGACATTTATAATAATAAATCTTAATAAAAGCTAATACAAAGCGAATTTGCACAAATTCGATATTATCATTTGGGCAAGTTCGGAAAGAAAAAAATGGCGGCAGTATTTGAAAGAACCAAACCTCACGTCAACGTTGGCACAATCGGACACGTTGACCATGGAAAAACTACCCTTACGGCAGCGATACTCCACGTGTTGAATCTTGCCGGTTTTTCCGCTTCAAAAAAATCTGTCGATGAAATTGACAATGCTCCGGAAGAAAGGGAGCGCGGCATCACGATCGCAACCACTCATTGCGAATATGAATCTGAAAAAAGGCACTATGCCCATGTTGACTGTCCGGGCCATGCCGATTACATAAAAAATATGATCACCGGCGCCGCCCAAATGGACGGAGCTATTTTGGTTGTTTCTGCCACCGATGGTCCCATGCCCCAGACGAGGGAGCATATATTGCTTGCTCGCCAAGTCGGCGTTCCCCAAATCGTCGTATTTCTCAATAAGGTTGACATGGTGGATGATCCGGAGCTTGTGGACCTGGTTGAAGCTGAAATTCGCGAGCTTCTCACAAAATATGAATTTGACGGGGACAAGATCCCGGTTATCCGGGGTTCGGCCCTCAAGGCTCTTGAGTCAAAAAGCAAGGACGATGAAGCGGCCAAGCCCATCCTCGATCTCATAAAAGCTCTTGATGATTCGATTCCAGAGCCGGTTCGCGATGTTGACAAGCCTTTTCTTATGCCGATTGAAGACATTTTCTCAATCGAAGGCCGCGGCACAGTCGTCACGGGAAGAATCGAAAGAGGCGTTGTAAACCTCAATGAGGAAATTGAAATTGTCGGAATCCGCCCTACCACCAAGACGATTGTCACAGGAGTGGAAATGTTCAACAAGACCCTTGACAAGGGACAAGCCGGAGACAATGCCGGAATACTTCTGCGCGGAACCAAGAAAGAAGATGTTGAGAGAGGACAAGTGCTCGCGAAACCCGGTTCAATCACGCCTCACACTGAATTTGAAGGGGAAATATACATCCTCACCAAAGAAGAAGGCGGCCGCCACACTCCGTTTTTCAAAGGATACAAACCGCAATTTTATATCCGGACTACTGATGTGACAGGAGATGTCACTCTTCCGGAAGGATCGGAAATGGTTATGCCGGGCGACACGGTCAACCTGGGTGTGAAATTGATGGCTCCGGTTGCCATGGAAGACGGAATGCGGTTTGCCATTCGAGAAGGCGGAAAAACAGTCGGAGCGGGAGTGGTAACGAAGATCATCAAGTAAAAAGCTTGGCTTTGAGAAATGACGGGATTCGAGCCCCCGTCAGGTAAAAATCTTGCTTCGTATGGATTTTAGGAAAGAGTTTTAAATATTTTTTACAATTAGTCTCCGATGGCAACCAAGAAACCTGCGGAAGAAGAAGCAAAACCGAGAATTCGGGTTAAAATAAAAGCCTACGATCATAAAGTGATTGATCGCAGCGCCCGTCAGATCGCGGAAACTGCGGAACGCACCGGCGCGGAAATCGCAGGTCCTGTTCCTTTGCCGACCCAAATTCGCAAATACACCGTGAATAAGTCAACTTTTGTGCACAAGGACAGCCGAGACCAGTATGAAATGCGGCTCCACAAAAGACTGATTGATATATTCAATCCTACGCCGAAAACGATTGACAGTTTGACTAATCTGGATTTGCCAGCTGGTGTGGATGTTGAGATAAAAATGTGATATCCTCTACGAATTACGAATCGAGTACGAATATACGAATTTTTATTTGGTTCGTAATTTGCAGAGAAATCTAGTTAAAGTCCCGATTTATCGGGATACTAAGCTAGCGAAAAAATCCTTTGGTTTTTAGCTGGTTTAATGCCAGTTTTTTTATTTGGAGTATTATGTTATGAAATTTATTCTAGGCAGAAAATTGGGGATGAGTACGATATATAGCAAGGAAAAAGGGGCACTGAATGTGACTTTGGTTGAATGCGGACCGAATGTTATTACCCAAGTTAGAAATACCGAAAAAGACGGGTATGAGGCGGTGCAGATAGGAATCGCGAACCCAAAGCGGAAAACACAAAGTGAAAAATCAAGAAAGGATTATTTAAAAATAAAGGAATTTAAGGGCGAATTGAAGGATAAAAAAACTGGTGACAAGATTGACATAAGCCAATTTGAGGTTGGAGACAAAGTGAAGGTATCCGGAATCACGAAGGGAAAAGGATTCCAAGGCGTGATGAAGCGGCACAACTTCAAAGGCTCTCCCCATTCTCACGGGCACAAGCATGATTGGCGGGCACCTGGATCAATTGGCTCCAGTTTTCCGGAGCATGTCATCAAGGGTAAAAAGATGGCGGGCCGGATGGGCGCCGAGCGATCATCTGCGCGGAATTTGGAAGTCGTTGAAATTGACAAAGAAAACAGCATATTGTATCTCCGTGGAGCAGTGCCAGGGGTGAAGGGAAGAATCGTGGAAATAATTTGCAATTCTTAATCTAAAATAAGGATGAAAGCCGCAGTTCACAATCTGGAAGGAAAAAAAATCAAAGATATTGAATTGGCTAATTTTGTTTTCGGCGTGGAGAAAAATGATGTTCTGCTCCATCAAGTTTACGTTGCCCAATATGCCAATCGCCGGCAGATTCTTGCCCACACAAAAGACCGGGCGGAAAGAGCCGGATCCGGGAAAAAACCCTGGAAGCAGAAGGGAACCGGACGGGCGAGAGTCGGATCCGTGAGAAGCCCGATCTGGAGAAAAGGGGGAGTGATTTTTGGCCCGACCAAAGACCGAAATTTCAAAAAAGATGTTTCGAAAAAAATGAATCACAAAGCATTGGCAGTCGTTCTTTCTGAAAAACTGGCGGACAAAGAGATTATAATCGTTGATAGCTTGGAAATAAAAGAATCAAAAACGAAAAAGATGGGAAAAGCTCTTGAGTCTTTGAAGATAAAAGGAAGCGTCCTTTTCGGTTTTTTGAAAAGTGAACAGGAGGCAAAAAGGGCCAGCCGAAATATTCCCAGAGTTGACAATATTGACGCAGAAAATTTGAATATTTTTGATATTTTGAACCACAAATATTTGGTGTTAAGTGAAGAAGGGGTAAAAATGATTGAGAAAAAGTATAAGAAATAATTGCGCGTTATGGCAATTTTTGACAGAATTTTGGGGAAAAAGGGCACGGAAAAAGAAACGGTTGAAAAAGGGAATAAACCGAAAGCTATTAAGGTTGCTAAAAAAGAGAAAACAAGAGAGAAGCCGGTGAATAAGGCCAAAACTGAAAAGCCGAAAAAAGAAGTTAAATCCGGAAAAGTTCTCAAAAAAGAAGAAAACATCGCCCACCGAATCCTTTCAGAACCCTTAGTAACCGAAAAATCCGCAAGCCTAGGGCAGTTCAATAAGTATGTTTTCAAAGTCGCCCAAAAGGCTGATAAACGCCAGATAAAAGGGGCGATCCAGGATTATTATGGAGTTCGGGTCACAAGTGTGAATATAATCAGGATTCACCCGAAAAAAAGAGTTCAGGGAAGGACAGTGGGATACAAAAAAGGCTATAAAAAAGCTATTGTGACTCTCGCAACCGGAGATACAATCGGAATAAACGAAAGCGTGTAGCCTTTGCGAATTGCGAATCAATTACCTGCCCGAAATGCTTTGTTGTTTATTCAAAAGCATATACGCAGGAGAACATGTGGTAAACTTAGCGATAATATGCTCACAAGAAGCATTTCAAAGCAGGCGGGCGAATATACGAAATAATGAAGATCAAGATTTATCGAAAAACTACTCCCGGGCGAAGGCAGATGTCAGTGGCAAAGCTTGAAAAAGATTCTGGAAAACCGGAAAAGAGTTTGACGTATTTTATAAAAAGGAACAAGGGACGGTCGGGCGGGAAAATTTCAGTCCGCCATAAAGGGGGAGGCCATAAGCGAAGATACAGGGAAATAGATTTCAGGATGGACAAACTTGATATTCCGGCGGTGATTGCTAGGATAGAAAGAGACCCCAACCGGAGCGCCAACATAGCCCTTCTCCAATATGCGGACGGGGAAAAACGTTATTCAGTCGCTGTTTCCGGAATGAAAGAGGGCCAAAAAATCTTGACAGCTGAAAAAACTCCCGTCAAAATCGGCAATAGGGCAATGCTCAAAAATATTCCAATCGGAACCCAAATCTGTCTTGTTGAACTTTTTCCAAAAAGAGGAGCCCAGCTCGGAAGGAGCGCCGGCTCTTCAGTGACTCTGATGTCAGTTGAAGGGAATATGGCCCAGCTCAAACTTTCATCGGGAGAACTCCGGATAGCCAGCGGCGACTGTTTCGCGACTATTGGCCAAGTCAGCAATACATTGCACAATACCGTGATGATAGGCAAAGCGGGACGCTCAAGATGGCTGGGGATAAGGCCGACTGTCCGGGGATCTGTGATGAACCCGGTTGACCATCCGCACGGCGGAGGAGAAGGAAAACAAGGAATAGGCCTTAAGCATCCAAAGACTCCCTGGGGAAAACCGGCGCTGGGAAAGAAAACAAGGAAGAAATACAAGTATAGCAATAAATTCATATTAAAAAGAAGAAAATAATGTCCCGTTCACTCAAAAAAGGTCCCTATGTGGATGAAAAATTGATCAAGAAAATTCAGGATAAAAAGCCGGGAGACAGATCGGTCATAAAAACCTGGGCGAGAAGCTCGACAGTTACTCCGGAAATGGTGGGTTTTACTTTCGGTGTCCACAACGGCAAAGATTTTATATCAGTTTTTGTGACTGAAGAAATGATTGGCCATAAGCTGGGTGAATTTTCCCCCACCAGGAAGTTTGTCCGTCACGGCGGCAGGATCCAGAAAGAAATTGAAATGGCTGCAGCGACCAAATCCTCCGAGGCGGCAAAAGCGGCGCAGACAGGAGAGAAGAAATAATCAAAGCGAAAACCATGGAAATAAAAGCCCAACTCAACAATTTGAGACGTTCGCCAAGAAAAATTCGTCTGGTCGCGAAGATGCTTAGCGGATTGGACGTAAAGGAAGCCGAAAATCAACTGAAATTTTTGATCAAAGGTTCAACGCCGAATTTCGAAAAATTGCTGAAAAGCGCTGTTTCAAACGCGGAAAATAATTTTGGACTGAGCAAAGATAATCTGTATGTCAAAAATATTGCCGTAAACGAGGGAACGAAGCTGAAAAGATGGCTTCCGCGGGCCTATGGCCGGGCCTCTCTTATCCTCAAAAGATCGAGCCATATTGAAATGATTTTGGCGGAAAGAGTCGAAGGAAAAGACAGGAAGAAACTGGAAAAAAAGCATGAAATAAAGGACGTGAAACCGGAGGAAATCAAGGAGAGGATAGAGAAAGGCAAGGAAGAGATGAAAGAAGAAAAGAAAGAAAAAGCGAAAGAGAGAGAGACGAAAGAATTTATTGATGAGAAGAAAAAGGCGGAAGGAAAACAAGGGTTTTTGAAAAGAGTATTTAGAAGAAAATCAATGTAACAACTATGGGACAGAAAGTAAACCCAAAAGGGCTTCGCATCGGAATCACGAATACCTGGAAGTCCCGCTGGATCAGTAAAAAAGAATACGCCAAACAGCTTCGCGAAGACGTTGAAATTCGCCGGATGGTTGAAAAAAAGCTTCGCAGCGCAGCTGTCGGATCGGTCGAAATCGAAAGGTCAAGCGGCGTTGTTCGGGTTGTCATCAAGACGGCAAGGCCCGGAGTTATAATTGGAAGAGGGGGGAGCGGAATTGAAGATTTGAGAAAAATAATCAAGGATGATTTTTTCAAAACTAAGAAAGTTGATCTCAAGGTTGAAGTTGAAGAAATCAAAAACAGCGAAGAAAACGCCATGGTTGTTGCCCAGAACGTCGCAGAACAGCTGGAAAAAAGACTTCCCTTCAGAAGAGTGCTGAAAGGAGTCATTGACCAGGCGATGGAAGGTCGGAAGATAAAGGGAATCAAAATGGAAGTGGCCGGAAGATTGGGCGGATCGGAAATCGCGAGGCGGGAATGGCTTTCGAAAGGAACTTTGCCTCTGCACACTCTCAGGGCAGATATCGATTATGCCAAAGCTACCGCCCAAACTACTTATGGGGTGATTGGAGTAAAAGTTTGGATCTACAGGGGAGAAAAGTTTGAATAATGTTGTTTGATGAAAATTTATGTTGATGCCAAAGAAAGTGAAATATCGGAAGCAGCAGCGCGGAGGAAAGTTGCGCCAAAGGGCCAAAAAAGGCGCCGAATTGAGTTTTGGAAGTTTTGGATTGAGGTCGCTTGAGGCGGGACTGGTTTCGGCCCGGCAGATTGAGGCTTCGAGGCGGGCCATGACCCGCTATGTCCAGCGGGGAGGGAAAATTTGGATTAGAGTTTTTCCGTCAAAACCGATGACAAAAAAAGGGGACGAAACTCCGATGGGAAAAGGCAAGGGATCCGTTGACCATTTTGTGGCAGTGGTTGAGCAAGGGAGAATTATATTTGAAATGGACGGTGTCCCTCCCGAGACTGCAAGGCGGGCGCTGAAACTGGCTTCGGCAAAGCTTTGCGTAAAAACGAGAATTGAAGAAAAGATATGAAAATCAAAGATATTCGCGAAAAAAATCAAAAAGAGCTTGAAAAAAATCTCAGTGAACTTAGGAACAAGCTCACCAAGATGAAATTTGACATTTCCGGAAAACAAGTGAAGAATCACCGGGAGATCAGGAAAATAAAGAAAGACATCGCAAAAATTTTAACGGTGCTGAATTTGAAAAAATAGCAATTAGAAAAATATATGACCACTGAAAAAGCGAAAAAATATATTGAAGGGAAGGTTGCCAGCGATAAAATGGCAAGGACTGTCGTTGTGGCCGTGAATACCATGAAAACCCATCCCAAGTATTTGAAAAGATATCTCGTGACAAAAAAGTTCAAAGCCCACGATCCGGAAAATAGGTTCAAGGTCGGTGACAAAGTCAAAATCCAGGAAACGAGGCCGACGAGCAAGGGAAAAAAATGGGAAGTAATTTATGATTAATTTGGATAGAAAATAATGATTCAAGCCGAAACAAAACTGAAAGTCGCGGACAATACCGGTGCTCGGATCATCGAATGTTTCAAGGTGCCTGGAGGAACTCGCAAAAGATACGCAAAGATCGGGGATATCATCATCGCTTCAGTGAAGCTCGCCGAGCCTCGAGGGACGATAAAGAAAAAAGCGATTGTGAAAGCGGTGATAGTTCGACAAAGAAAGCCCTTTCGCCGGAAAGACGGCTCTTATATCAGTTTTTCTGATAATGCGGCGGTTATCGTGGAAGGGATGGAACCAAAGGGCACAAGAATTTTCGGTCCGATCGCAAGAGAAATTCGGGAAAGGGGCTACGCGAAGATTGTCTCACTCGCTCCAGAAGTTTGGTAGATCCAGATGAACTACGAATCTATAATGAATATACGAATATACGGATAATGTCGATTGTCTGAAACAAAATTGATTCGCATATTCATACGAAATTCGTGATTAGAAAAGAAGGTTATGAAGATAAGAAAAGGCGACAATGTGAAAATACTATCAGGAAAAGACCGGGGAAAAAGCGGAAAAGTTTCGCGTGTATTCGGCAAAGAAAAAAAAGCCCTGGTCGAAGGGATGAATTTGGTGAAAAGGCATACCCGCCCGCGTAAGCAGGGAGAAAAAGGCCAGCGCGTTTCTGTGCCGGCGGCGATTGATTTGTCGAATCTTTCCCTTATCTGTCCGAAATGTTCTAAGCCGACCCGGGTCGGATACAAAACTGGGGGCGAGAACAAATTCCGCACCTGCAAGAAATGCAAGAGCGAAGTATAAATTTTTACGAATCACGAATCACATATGTATATACGAATTTATGAGCATCACACTCAAGGAAAAATATAATAAGGATGCGGCGAAGAAATTTCAAGAGAAATTCGGCGCCAGAAGCGTCATGGCGGTTCCAAGAATCACCAAAGTTGTTATAAATGCCGGGATTGGAAAATTTTTGAAAGAAAAAGACGCCGTTGACGAAATTATTTCCGCGATCAGAGATATCTCCGGTCAAAAGCCAGTCATGGCGAAAGCCAAAAAATCAATATCCGGATTCAAAGTCCGTGAAGGTCAAGATGTCGGAATTGTCGTGACACTTCGGGGGCGGAGGATGTGGGATTTTCTGGAACGGCTTGTGAAGTCGGCTTTTCCAAGAATTCGCGATTTTCAAGGAATTGACACGAAATTTTTTGACAAACAGGGAAATTTCAATATAGCCCTCAAGGAACACTTCGTTTTTCCGGAAATTATGGCGGAAAACGTGAAGAATATCTTTGGGTTTCAGGTGACGGTCGTGAATACGGCTAAAACAAAAGAAGAGGGGATTGGACTATTGAGATTGCTAGGATTTCCAATAAAAAGCGAATAATTATAAGAATCATGGCGAAAACATCAACTGAAGCCAGGGCAAGAAAAAAACCGAAATTTTCATCCCGTATCGTGCGGAGATGTTGGCGTTGCGGCCGTAAAAGAGGATATATGCGCGATTTCGAGTTGTGCCGAATATGCTTTCGAGAACTGGCCAGTCAGGGGGAAATTCCAGGCGTAAGAAAATCCAGCTGGTAAAAAAAACATATGATTGATCCAATAAGCGATATGCTAACCAGAATAAGAAACGCCACTCGAGCCGGGCATCCGGAAGTGGTTGTTCCTTTTTCAAAATTCAAGAAAAAAATAGCTGAAATAATGAAAAAGAAAGGTTTCGTTGAGAAAGTTTCGGAAAGCACAGAAAAAGAAAGAAATTTTTTGAAGATAGGGCTCAAATATTCTCAGGACGAAAAAGGCGGCAAGGGTTCCTATATCCAGGGGCTTCAAAGAGTCAGTCGGCAAGGGCAAAGAATATATGTCGGCAAAAATAGAATACCGGTCATAAGAAGCGGCTATGGCTTTGCCATTATCTCTACATCAAGGGGATTGATGACCGACAGCGAGGCGAGAAGAACCGGCTTGGGAGGGGAAATAATTTGTGAAGTTTGGTGATCTCTGCGAATCGCGAATCAATGCGAATATGCGAATTAAAGTCAAATAAATGAGTAGAATCGGAAAAAAATCAGTAGCTATTCCCGAAGGAGTCGAGGCAAAAATTTCGGGGCAGAATATTTCCATAAAGGGACCGAAAGGATCGCTTGATTTTGATTTCCATAATGATATCGATGTGAAATCTTCCGGAAAAGAAATTCAGGTTACGGCGAAAAGGGATACAAAGCAATCCTGGTCTCTGTGGGGTTTGACTCGGATGCTCATCGCCAATATGATTCAAGGAGTGACGAAGGGATATGAAAAGCAGCTAGAGCTCCAGGGGGTGGGATTCCGAATGGCCGTCCAGGGGAAGAAACTCAATATGGCTTTGGGATTTTCCCATCCGGTTGAAGTTGAAGTTCCTGAAGGGCTGGAAGCGAAAATTGAAAAAAATATACTCACAATTTCGGGGATCGACAAGCAGAAAGTAGGCCAGCTAGCCGCATCCGTCCGGGCTCTCAAAAAAGTGGAGCCTTATAAGGGAAAAGGTTTCCGGTATGTTGGAGAAATTGTAAGGAAGAAGGCCGGAAAAAAAGCTGTAGGAGCGGATAAATAAGTGATATTTACGAATTAGAATTACGAATTAATGATGGATATATTGCGATTAAGAAAAAAACGAGCCAGGAGAGGGAGAGCGAAGATTTTGGGCACAACCGAGCGTCCCAGGCTTTGTATTTTTCGAAGCATCAAATATATTTATGTCCAGCTGATTGATGACGAAAAAGAGAGAACAATTGCGGCTGTGGACAGCCGGAAAATAAAAGGCGGGAAAAACAATGTCGAAACGGCCCGGAAGATTGGGACGGAAATAGCAAAAATATCACTGGCAAAAAAAATAAAGGAAGTTGTTTTTGACCGGCATGGTTACAAATACCACGGAAAAGTGAAGGCTCTTGCCGAAGGAGCGAGAGAAGGGGGACTGGCATTCTAATTAAAAAATAAAAAGTCAGAGATCAAAGTGTCAGTTCAAAATGAAAAAATTTCTGAATGTCAAAATGACTTTGACATTTGTCCATTTTGAACTTTGCATTGACATTTTGCATTTTGATATTTGAATTTTGAATTATATTTATGGCCAGAAAAAAATTCTCAAGAAGAGAAAAACCAGAATATGACCAGAAGCTGTTGGAACTCGCGAGAGTAACAAGAGTGGTGAAAGGCGGGCGCCGGTTTCGTTTCCGGGCGGTTTTGATTATCGGGAACAGGAACGGGAAGGTCGGAGTTGGGGTCGCGAAGGGCGTTGATGTCAGCGAAGCGGTGCGAAAGGCTTTCAACAGCGGAAAAAAGAGCATGGTCCAGATAAAAAGGCACAATAATACGATTGCCTGTCCTATGGAGGCGAAGGTAGGGAGCGCGAAGGTTATGATCAAGCCGGCAAAACCCGGACGGGGAATCGTCGCTGGCGGAGCCGTGCGCTCGGTCATAGAATTGGCCGGCATTCGGGATATTGTTTCAAAATCAATGGGCTCATCGAACAAATTAAGCGTGGCAAGGGCGACAGTGAAAGCCCTGGAGCAAGTAAAGGCGCTCTCGAGTCGTAATTCGTAATTAATAATTTGTAATTCGGATTTCATCTTATCCAAATTACAGCGAGCGGAGCGAGCAAAATTGCGAATTACTAATTACAAAAACTATGCAGATTCATCAACTGAAAATTAAATCCAGAAAGCCGAAAAGACGCATCGGCCGGGGCGGAAAGAAAGGGACCTATTCTGGCCGCGGAGTTAAGGGACAAAAATCCCGATCGGGAGCGAATATAAACCCGATTTTTGAAGGTGGCCGGTCAACACTCATTGAACATCTGCCGAAATTGCGCGGTTTCAAGTCAATCCATCCCCAAAATCAAATTATTGGCCTTGATAAAATAAACAAAATATTTGATGAGGGCGCGGTTGTGAGTCCCCAGGCTTTGCGTGAAAAGCGAATAATCCGTAAAATAAAAGTGCCAGTCAAAATTTTAGGAAACGGAGAAATCACAAAAAAAATCACTTTTGAAAAATGCCTCGTTTCCAAAAGCGCGAAGGAAAAAATAGAAAAAGCGGGAGGAATCGTGAAGAATTGAGAATAGAGAATTCAGAATTGAGAATGGGAATTCGGAATAAAGAATTCTAAATTCGGATATTCCCATTCAAAGTTCACAATTCCAAATTCAAAATTCTATCAATATGCTTCAAAAAATAACCCAAATCTTCAAAGTAAAAGAGCTTCGCGACAAAATCCTCTTCATTTTGGGGATTCTTGTTGTTTTTCGCCTCGCGGCCAACATTCCTGTTCCGGGAGTGAACGTCGAACAGCTTCGGCAATTTTTTGAAAATAACCAGTTTTTCGGACTGCTTAATATGTTTTCCGGAGGGGGCTTGCGCAATATTTCGATCGTGATGCTCGGCGTCGGACCGTATATCACCGCTTCCATCATTATGCAGCTGCTGACAATGATTGTTCCGCGCCTTGAGCAAATCTACAAAGAAGAAGGCGAAGCCGGGCGGCAGAAATTCAATATGTGGACGCGCTGGATCACGGTTCCTCTGGCCGCGCTGCAAACTTTCGGAATGATTTCCCTTTTCCGATCGCAGGGAATCTTTGGCAGTCTCACCAGCCTCGAGCTTGGGACGATTATTCTCACGGCCACGGCCGGAACGGTCTTTTTGATGTGGCTTGGGGAACTTATCACGGAAAAAAATATCGGAAACGGCGTCTCGATCATCATTTTTGCCGGAATTGTGGCCAGCCTGCCGACGGCGATTTCCCAAACCCTGGTTGTCTGGGATCCGGCCAAGGTTTTCACTTATCTCGGATACGCGGTGTTCGCGGTGCTGGTTATTGCGGCGGTGGTTTTCATCACAGAAGGCCAGCGCAATATTCCCGTCTCCTATGCAAAAAGAGTGCGGGGGAACCGGGTATATGGCGGAACCTCCACGCACTTGCCTCTCCGGGTGAACCAGGCCGGTGTCATCCCGATAATCTTCGCCATGTCGATCATGCTTTTTCCGGGAATGATCGCCAATTTTTTCGTGCAGGCGTCGAACCCGACCGTGGCAAACGTTGCCAACTCAATCAACAACATCTTCAAAAACCAGTGGTTTTATGGGCTGGCCTATTTCATTTTAGTCGTGCTTTTCACTTATTTTTATACAGCGGTCACTTTTGACCCGAAAAATATCTCTGAAAATTTGCAAAAACAAGGCGGATACGTGCCGGGCATCCGGCCGGGTCCAGCGACAGCCGAATATTTGCACAAGGTCCTGAACCGGATCACTTTGACAGGATCTTTATTCTTGGGTTCAATCGCTGTTCTTCCTTTCGTGGTGCAGGGCCTCACCAACATCCAAACGCTCTCGATTGGTGGCACGGGGCTCCTTATTGTGGTGAGTGTCGTGATCGAAATCATGAAGCAGATCGAATCGCAGATGATTATGAGGGATTATGAAGGATTCTAATTTATGTAATTGGTAATTAGCAATTTGTAATTTGGATTTATTAAAAAAATTACGTAGTATTTATCCCAACTGCAAATTACGGATTGCGAATTACTTTATGAATATAATCATTCTTGGTCCTCAAGGTTCCGGAAAAGGGACGCAGGCGAAAATGCTGGCAGAAAAATTTGGCTTGGAGCACGTCGAAATGGGAAAGCTTCTGCGCGATGTCGCGAAGCTTGACAGCCCGCTTGGAAAAAAAGTTCACGAAACAATCAATATTCAAGGCAAATTGGTGGAGAACAGAGTGATTGAAGAAGTATTGGACGCAAAACTCGATGGATTGCCGAGTGAAAAAGGCATAATCTTTGACGGCGTGCCAAGAAGTGAAAGCCAGCGCGAGTACATTGAACGCAAAATTGCTCAAATGGGAAGAAAGATAGAATCGGTGATTGATATAAATTTACCGGAGGAAGAAACAATCGAAAGATTATCAAAAAGATGGGTATGCGAAAATGAGCACGTTCTCATCATGGGAAAGGATGTCAAAGGCGTGAACGAAAAATGCCCGATATGCGGAAGTGAAATACGCCAAAGGATTGACGACACGCCCGAGCGGATCAAAACGAGGCTGGACATATATCACAAAGACACGAAACCGGTCATTGACTATTATCGCGGACAAGGGATTTTGATCGAAATTGACGGCCGGCCGAGCATCAAAGAAGTGAGCGAAGATATTTTGAAAAAAATCAAAAGAATTTGATTTTTAAGGCCGAGCCTTAAAAATAATAAAATAAAGTTATGATCGCTATTAAGTCAAAGGAAGAAATCAAGGTGATGCGCGAAGGCGGAAAGATTTTAGCCGGGATTTTGGAAAAACTGCGCGAGAATGTGAAGCCGGGGAAAAGCGCCCAAGAACTTGATAAGCTCGCTCGCGAGCTTGTTTTTTCATCCGGAGCGCGCCCCTCTTTTTTGGGTTATGCGCCGAATGGCCGGGGAGAAGGTTATCCGGCGGCGCTTTGCGTTTCGGTGAACGATGAGATTGTCCACGGGATTCCGGAAAAAAATAAAATAATATTCGAGGGAGATTTGGTGAAGCTGGATATGGGCGTGGAGCACAAAAAGATGCACACTGACGCGACGGTTATGGTTGGAGTTGGGAAAATTCCGAAGGTGGCGGAAAAAATCATGAAAGTGACGGAAGAATGTTTGTATCTCGGGATCGGAGCCATCGCGCCCGGAAAAAAAATATCCGATTATGCCCGCGCTGTCGAGTCTCACGCGCAAATATGCGGTTTTTCGGTCGTGCGGGACCTTGTTGGCCATGGAGTGGGCTACTCTGTCCATGAACCGCCGCAAGTTCTGAATTATTTTCACAAAAAACTGGGAAATATCGTACTCAAAGTTGGAATGACGCTCGCGCTTGAGCCTATGATAAACGAAGGCGGTTACGAAATATATCTTGCCGACGACGGCTGGACATACAAAACGCTAGACGGAAAACTGAACGGCCACTGGGAGCACACGGTGGCGGTGACGAAAGACGGGTGCGAGGTGTTAACCGAAATAAGAAATTAGATGTAAGAGAGAAGAAATAAAGATAAGAAATAAAAAATTTATTCCCTTTTATTTCATATTTCTCTCATAAATAAAAAAATCCCCCGAAGCAGAGGCTAACGCAACGTATGCGAGAGCGTGCCTCAAGGGATCGATCAGGGGTAGGGAGGTTCGGGTGGAGGCGGGCGAAAGCCGCGCAGTCCCCAAAAAAGGATTTTCTTGAGAGCAATTAAAAATTGGTATAGAATCGCCAAGATAAAAAAGAAAATATATATCCCGACGATGATAGGCCATAAGAAAACAAAGAAAACGAAATATCCGATATTAAGGTTTAATTTAGTATCATCAAGATACCAAAAAAGGAAAGGATTCAAGGTTTCATCATATCGAATCAGAAGACCGTTAACAAAGAATCCAATAAACAGGTGAGCTGAAATAGCGAGAATCGGACTCCAGTTCCATAAACTTATTACTAGCGACCAAATCATTGGGACCATACCAGTTCTCCTTTGGAAATGAACTTAATTTATTTTGTGCGAACGCAGTCGCAACTGTTTATTTTATAACTTATACAGCTAAATGTCAATACTACCGTCAAATAAGCCTGATACAAGCCATATTTTAGGCATAGATTATGGAGAATCGAAAGTCGGCCTTGCAATCGGGGACAGCGAGACGCGGATGGCTTTTCAATATGGGACGCTCAAGAATGACAAAAATTTGCTCCAAAAACTGGCGGAAATTATTGAAAAAGAAAATATTTCGAAGATCATAATCGGCGTCACAAACTTGGAAACTCGGTTTCCAAGTCCTGCGCGATCACTTGGAAATTCGGTTTCCAAGTTGACGAACGTCGAAGTTGAATATCAGGATGAAATGTTTACCACGCGACAAGCCCAAAGAAACCTCATCGAAAAAGGCGCGAAAGGAATCAAAAAATTCGATGATCAGGAAGCGGCAAGACTCATTCTCCAGGGGTGGTTGGATAAAAATCTGTAATATGATAAAATAGCATCATAAGCCTTGAATTTTTTTATGCCTAAAAACAAAAACAAACCCTATCTCTCCGTCATTATTCCCGCCTATAAGGAAGGAAAAAGGCTCGGACAAAACTTGAAAGAGATAAAAAGCTATTTCAAGGACAAAAATTTGACCTATGAAGTTTTGATCGTGGTTGACGGTTCTCCCGACAACACGGCCGGCGTCGCCCGGAGCTGGAAAGACAAATTTGAAAGCTTGCGGGTGATCGACAATAAAAAAAACCATGGAAAGGGATATGTCGTCCGTCAGGGCCTCCTGGAGGCGGAGGGCGATATCCGGCTTTTTTTTGACGCGGACGGATCGACTTCAATCACACATCTCAATACTTTTTTGCCGCAATTCCGGAAGGGCTATGATGTTGTCATTGGTTCGAGAGACATCAAGGGCGCCTATGTCCAGATCCATCAAGCGAAATACAAGGAAATTATGGGAGACATGGGAAATTGGCTGATCAGAATCGTTCTTGGGCTGTGGAGTTATCCGGACACGCAGTGCGGATTCAAAATGCTCACTGCAGAGGCTGCCAAAGCCGTGGCCAGCCGGATGGTGGTGGACCGTTTTGGCTTTGATTTTGAGCTGATTATTCTTGCCAAGAAATTGGGATTCAATATCAAGCAAATGCCGGTCAGGTGGCTCAACGAAGAAGGCTCAACCGTCACCTTGACCGGACCAAATGGTTATTTTCAGGTCATAATTGATCTTTTCAAGACAAAGTGGAGAATCATGACGGGACAGTATAAAATTAAATAGAAAATTACAAAGCGACAAAATGCCAAATAAAAATACAAATATTGCAAAATATCAAAATTACATACCGTTTGCGCGGCTCGAGAATTGTGCTTAGTTTGGAATTTTGTGAGTGTTTGTTCATTTAGAATTTTTAAAATCGTGGAGGAAAACAAAAAACCTGCCCGCAATGCTTCGCTTAGCGACGCAGGCGGGGAAAATAAAAGTAAAAAAATATCCGAACTTCGCCAGGACATTATCACCGGCGACTGGGTTGTTATTGCCTTGGGGCGGGGAAAAAGGCCAGGCGAATTCGTGAAAAAACGGGAACCTTATCCCGCACTGCAGGATAAATGCCCTTTTTGCTTTCCAGAGGAAACGGGACAGGAAAAAGATTCTCTTATTTTTCGGCACAGTGATGGGGATTGGAGCCTGCGGGTCATACCGAACAAATTTCCCGCTTTTTCCAGAATCGAGCCGGCGAAAAAATTTGAGGAAGGGCCCTATTTTGGTATGACTGGTGTCGGATACCACGAAGTTATCATCACTCGGGACCACTTGCGGCAAATCGCGTTGCTTGACCCTATCGAAGTGGCGGAAATAATTGACGCCTATCAGGACCGGTATCTGAATCTTATGAACAAAAAATCCGTGAATTATATAGAAATTTTTCACAATCACGGACGGGAAGCGGGAGCTTCGATTGAACACCCCCATTCTCAACTCATGGCGATTCCCGTTATTTCACCGGGGATCGGTCTTGAAATCGATGGGGCTGAGGTCTATCACAAAGCCAACCGGAAATGCGCTTTTTGCGCTATCGTAAAGTGGGAACTCGAGAAAAAAAAGAGATTGATTTTTGAAAACGACAATTTTCTGGCCTTTTGTCCGTATTCTTCGAGAGCGGCCTTTGAGGTCTGGGTAATGCCCAAAGCCCACAAGCCCTATTTCGAGCGAATAACAAACGAAGAAAAAATTGATCTGGGCGAGGCCCTGCAAAAATCAATAGGCGCAATTTATAAAACACTGGAAGATCCCGCCTATAATTTTTATATCCATACCTCGCCCTGCGACGGAAAAGATTACCCCCATTACCACTGGCACATCGAAATTCTGCCGCACACAGCCACTTGGGCGGGATTTGAGCTTTCGACCGGAATCGAAATTTCAACCATCGAACCGGAAAAGGCGGCGGAGGCATTAAAATTAAAAATTTAAAAATCAAAGATCAAAATGACAATTAAAATGCAAAAATTATTCGCTGTCAAAGTCAGTTTGAATATTTGCTAATTTTTTCTTTGCATTGACATTTTTCATTTTGAGATTTGCATTTTGAATTATTCATGTTTCATTTCGAATATTCCACCTGGTTTCAAAATTTTCCCCCTGAGCTCGCGACATTTCTCATCGCCATGGTGCCGATTTCCGAGCTGAGGGCCTCGATACCGATCGCCATCAAAATTTATGAACTTCCGGTCTGGTCGGCCTATCTCTGGTCGGTTTTGGGGAATCTGGTGCCGATGATTCTGATTGTTCTCATCCTCGAGCCGATTGCGAATTTTTTATCCGGAAATTTCAAAATATTTCACAAATTTTTCGAGTGGCTCTTCGAGCATACTCGGAAAAGGGGAGCAAAAAAATTTGAAAAATGGGGCGAAGCGGCGGTTTTTATTCTGACAGCCACTCCCATTCCGCTTCTCGGCGGATGGACGGGTCCGCTCGCGGCGTTTGTATTTGATATAAAGATCAAAAAATCCATCCCGCTTGTAATCCTCGGCTGTATGGCGGCGGGAGTGATTGTTACGATGATAACTATATACTTTAACCATTCCTAAATTTGGGTATTTGGAATGAGAAAAACTATGCACAAAAAACTGATTGTCGGAAACCTTAAAATGAATCCAGTTTCGCCTGCGGAATTCGGGCGGTATTTGGATATGCTCGAAAAAGAAACGAAAGGGAAAAATTTTGAAAAAACGGAAATTGTGATTTGTCCGCCAGCGATATATTTCCGGCAGTTTTCCGAGAGGAAGTTTAAGAATATCAAACTCGGAGCGCAGGATGTCTATTGGGAATATCAGGGCGCTTATACCGGAGAAATTTCCGCCGGGATGGTGAAAGCCAACGGCGCGGAATATTCAATTGTGGGGCATAGCGAAAGGCGAAAATATTTTGGCGAAAATGAAGAAATAATAAATTCAAAATTGAAGGCTATTCTCAGAAGCGGACTCAAGGCAATTTTGTGCGTTGGAGAAAGCGGGGAAGAAAGAAAAAGCAACCAAACCGCTCCGGTTCTCAAAAAACAGCTTGAAAAATCATTGGCTGGAATCGGAATCGGGAAAGCGGAGTATATCACAATTGTCTATGAACCTATCTGGGCGGTCGGGACGGACAAAACTCCAAGTTCTGATGAGGTTCTGGAAGCAAAGATTGTCATAAAAAAGATCTTGACGGTTCTTTATTCAAAAAAAGCTGTTGAGAAAATGAAAATTCTCTATGGCGGTTCGGTGAAATCATTTTGCGCCGGCCAGGTTTGCGTCGATCCGGCCATGGACGGGGCGCTCATCGGGCGGGAAAGCCTCGCGCCGTATGAGTTTATAAAGATTGTGAAGATTGTTGAGGAAAAATAGTGAATTGAGAATTGTGAATTTAGAATTTGGAATGGGAATTTAGAATATAGAACAAAAGGCATCCACAAAATCCTAGATTCTATATTCAATATTCCAATTCTCAATTCACAATTCTGCATTCAAAATTCTAAAAAATATATGCTTGCAAGCGTCAAAAATATTCTTTCGGAGGCGAAAAACAAAGGCTATGCCGTTGGGGCTTTCAACGCTTTCAATATGGAAGAAGCCCAGGCGATTGTCCGGGCGGCGGTGAAAAAGCACACGCCGGTCATCATTCAAATCACCGAAAAAACAATGAATTATGCCGGAGACGGAGTGATCTATGACGTGGTGAAAACGGTCATTGAAAAAGAATCGGCCTCGATCCCCATCGGTTTCCATCTCGACCATGGCCACAGCTTTGATGTTGTCATGCGGGCGATCAACGCGGGAATGAGCTCGGTTATGATTGACGCTTCAGAATTTTCCCTTCGGGAGAATATGGCCATCACCAAAAGGGTGGTTGACTATGCCCATGCGAAAAATGTTGCAGTTCAAGCGGAGCTGGGAAATGTTCCTTATCTTGGCGGAATGGATCAGAATCCTGATTGGGACAAAATTATGACCAATCCGCCGGACGCTAAATGGCTGGTCGAAGAAACCGGGATCGACGCTTTGGCAGTGGCCATTGGAAACGCCCATGATTTCTTCAGAGAAAGACCGGAGCCGGATTGGTCGCGTCTCGAAGAAATCAACAGGTTGCTTCCGAATACGCCTCTTATTCTGCATGGCGCCAGCGATTGGGTAAACCACAAGGTGACGGAAGCTGTGAAGCGCGGAGTAGTTTGCTTCAATGTGGACACTGATCTCCGGGTCGCTTTCAACACCGTGCTTTGCCAGTTCACTCATGATAAGTGCACTATCATTGATCCGAGAACAGTTATGGCCGAGGCGCGGGAGGCCGTGCAAAGGGTGGTGGAGAAAAAAATTGAGTTGTTCCGGGAAACTAGCAAAAAATGAAAAACCAAATAAACGTTCGTCTTGCCAATCGTCTCAAAAATTTTTCCAAAGCTTTGGCGGCTTTTGTTTTTCTTCTGGGCCTTTTCTCCGTTTTGGGATGGCAGTTTGGCATTGATATTTTCAAGGAAGTGGCTCCGAGTTTGCCGGTTATCGCTCCTAATACAGCCTGCTCTTTTGTTCTTGAATAAGGCCTGTTTTTTTGTCTTTGCAGATATATAAAATTCGTATATTCCCGCCAAAGGCGGACAGGCGAACAAGATTAGTAATTTGTAAAAATTATATTTCTTTTCTTCCCTCAATGGCTCCGGTGAGGGTGGCTTCGTCCGCGTATTCGATGTCGCCGCCGGTAGGCAGGCCGCGGGCGAGTCGGGTAGTTTTTATATTCAAGGGCCTTATGAATCTCGCGAGATAAAGAGCGGTGGCTTCGCCTTCGGTTGTCGGATTGGTTGCGATGATAATCTCCTTTAAATTCCCGCTTTTCAGGCGTTTTTTTAGCTCACTGATTTTCAGATCTTTATTATTTTGAGCGGTAATCGAACCGCCGAGGACGTGATAGAGACCCTTGAACTTTCTGGTTTTTTCAAGAGCAATGATGTCGAGAGGTTCTTCGACAACGCATATTATGCTCCGGTCGCGTTTTTTGTCCGAGCAAATAACGCAAAATTCATTTTCAGCGATGTTAAAGCAATTTTTGCAGAACCTGATATTATTTTTGAGCGACATCAGCCTTTCGCCGAAATCCACCAATTTTTCTTTATCCTGCTTCCAGAGATATAAAACCAGCCGCTCGGCGAGCTTGGGGCCGATGGACGGGAGGGAAGAGAAGTGGTCGATGAGTTTTTGAAAGGATTTAGGGAACATGATATTCTTTACAAATTACGAATCCGCTTCGCTCTACAAATATACGAATTACGAATAAAAAAATTCGTATATTCGTAATTGATTCGTAATTCGTAAAGCTATTGGCTATGTTTTTTTTCCAGCGAAGAAAAGCTGGTGATCGTGTCATTGAAGTAGAGCGATGCTGTCCCGAGAGGCCCGTTTCTGTGTTTTGAGACAATGACCTGAATGACATTTTTGTTCGGAGTGTCCGGTTTTTCGCGATCCTCGCGATAGAGAAACATTACGACATCGGCGTCCTGCTCGATGGAGCCCGATTCGCGCAGATCCGATAGTTTCGGGACTTGAGGAGAGCGGCTTTCCACGGCGCGGGAAAGCTGGGAAAGAGCGAGAACGGGAATATTCAATTCGCGGGCCAAACCCTTGAGAGAACGGGAAATTTCGGAAACCTCCTGAACGCGGTTGTCGCTTGAGCGGCCTTCCATCAGCTGGAGATAGTCGATTATTATGAGTCCCAAATTGTGCTCGGCCTGGAGCCGCCGGGCCATCGTGCGCATTTCCATTACATTGGCGCGGGCTGAGTCGTCAATAAAAATCGGGGCTTCGGAGAGAATTCCCATCGCTTCTCCAATTTTGGCAAAATCATCTTCATCTTTTCCGCTCCGAAGCCGGCCAGTGCGCATTCTCCAGGCATCCACGCGCCCTTCTGCCGAGAGCATCCGGTCAACGAGCTGGTCGGAGGACATTTCGAGCGAGAATATCCCAACTGGAATTTTTTTCTTGAGAGCGACGTTGCGGGCGATGTCGAGCGCGAGCGAAGTTTTTCCGATGGAAGGGCGGGCGGCGAGAATGATAAGGTCAGATTTTTGGAAACCGGCCAGAATATTGTCGAGGTCTTGAAATCCGGTCGGCACCCCGCGCATATCTTTGTCGCCCTTGTGAAGCTCGTCGATGCGGTTGAAAGCCGATTCCAGATAAGTTTTTAGAGGTACAAAATCGGCCTTCACGAATTTTTGCGAGACCCGGAAGAGTTTTTGCTCGGCCTCGTCCAGGACTTTTTCGACGTCCTCGGCCTCTTCGTAGCCAAGTTCGATGATGTCAGACGCGGCGCTGATGAGTTTTCGGAGCAAAGATTTTTTCTGGACGACTTTGGCGTAGTGGACGACATTCGAAGCGGTCGGGACGGAATTTACGAGATCCGTGAGGTACCCCGAACCGCCGATTTTTTCGAGTTGTTTTTTTTCTTCAAGTTTATTGGAAAGGCTCAAGACGTCAATCGGTTCGCGGTCCTCATAGAGTTCGTTCATAGTCTCATAAATCAGGCGGTTGGCGTCTTTATAAAAATCATCCGGATTTACCAAATCGGCGATTTTGATGATCGCGTCTTTGTCGAGCATAAGAGAGCCCAAAACAGACATCTCCGCCTCAATATTCTGGGGCGGCACCCGCGCTTCACCAAGATTGAATTTTGTGGATTTTTTTTCGGGCATTATTCGTTGAAAATTTTCTTCATGACTTTACAATCGTGTCTGAATATAATAGGCTTTGCTGTATCTGCATCTCATTTAACTGGGAGGATAATAATGAAAACAATTGAGGAGGTTATTCTAGAGCTTAACGGGAAGGAGGGGCTTTCATTCGAGCATGTTCCTTGGCATCCGGAGGAATACAGAAGTTTTTGCAGCAACAGGGAGCAGAAATGCTTGAACGATCGCGGTGGTGTCAACCGTTGCACGGAGATATTTCGGGCAAAAACGGAACGGCATTACTGGATGAAATTTGAAGTCTGTCTCGAATGTGGCTGGAGCGAAAGCTCTAACACAGGTTTTATGCCCTGGTATTTTGGAAAAAGGGACGGATACTAGTATGCGTCCCTCATTACCAAAGGCGCAAAATTACCTTTCACCCGTAGCGGTTCGACCGCTACGGGTTTATTAATTCGATGATCCGCTGTCGTCGCTGGAGCTACTATTGTTCATCGCATTGTCAACTTCCCGGTCGAGGTCGGCCATTTTTTGCTGGTGATCTGGGTCGTCGAGCGGGCGGTCTTTGGCGTCGCCTTTCCAAGTCTGTCCGCCGGCTTTCATCACGCCTGTTTTCTTCAAAAAATCGAAGAAACCCATAGTGTTTATATTAAAAATAAAAAATAAGATAGAAAATATTTGGAAGGTCGCTTTTAATGTGTTTTCGTAGCGGTTTAACCCCTACGATTTTTTTATTTTATAATTATTTCCTAAATCCTCGATTATATATCCCAGTTTTTCGATTTCTTTTCGCAATTCGTCCGCTTTTTGAAAATCTTTGTTTTTTCGCGCTTCGAGGCGTTCGTCGGCCAACTCCTTGATATTTTCCGGGATTTTGGTTTCTTTTTTCTGGAATTTCAGCCCGAAAACTTTGTTCATTTTTTCGAAAGTGGTGAGAATTTTCGCGGTCTTTTCGGCGTTCACTTCTCCGGAAGATATCTTCTTGTTCACGTGTGTGATCATGTCATATAGCGCGGAAAGGGCAAGGGGAGTGTTCAGGTCATCATCCATTGCGTTCTCAAACATGGAAATATGCTTTTCGCAAAAATTCTTCTTGACAAGAGTCGGGCTCTTATCAGAAAGCATCCCTCTCACTTTCTGAAAAAAATCTTTGATGCGTTCGAAGTTGGCTCTGGCTTGCTCCATCGCTTTCCAAGAAAAGTCGAGGTTTTTTCGGTAGTGGGAAGACAAGTATAGCAGGCGAAGGTGCATCGGGTCAAAGCCCTTTTTCCGGATATCCTGTGGAGTATAGAAATTTCCTTTGGATTTTGACATTTTTTCGCCCTCAACGAGAAGATGCCGGGTGTGGACCCAAAAATTCACAAATTTTTTGCCGGAAAAACATTCTGACTGGGCGATTTCGGCTTCATGATGGGGGAAAATGTTGTCTTCACCTCCCGTATGGATATCGAGCGTATCTCCCAAATATTCAGTCGCCATCGCCGAGCATTCAATGTGCCAGCCGGGATAGCCGCGTGACCAGGGGCTGTCCCACTGCAAAAGGTGGTCGGGTCTTGCTTTTAGCCACAAGGCAAAATCCCACGGGTTTTTTTTGTCCGGATGCTCTTCAAGGCGGGCGCCGACTTTGAGCTCTGTAAGCGTATTTCCGGAAAGTTTTCCATAATCCTTGAAGCTTGTTACATCGAAAAATACGTTGCCATTTTTTTCGTAGGCATAGCCCTTCTTGATGAGCGTTTCAATCGTTTTGATCATTTGCGGGACATGGGCGGTGGCTTTTGGAAAAAAATGGGCGCGCAAAATGTTCATTGCGTCTTCGTCGCGGTGAAAGGCATCGGTATAAAATCTTGCTATTTCTTCTGGCGTTTTTTTCTCGGCGATGGCCTTTTTTTGGATTTTATCCTCTCCCGTGTCGGCTTGGGCTATGTCATCTTGCGTGAGATGCCCGACGTCGGTGATATTTTTGATGTGGCGGACTTCGTATCCCGAATACTCCAAATAGCGCCGCAAAATGTCGGCCGTCGTGAATGAGCGCAGATTGCCGATGTGGATATAGTCATATACTGTCGGCCCGCAGGTGTAAATGGAAACTTTGCCCTTGTGGAGAGGTTTAAACTCTTCTTTTTGCTTGGTGAGGGTGTTATAGAGTTTTAGCATGGTTATATAGTATCTTATTATTCCTTTAGTTTCAAATGATTATTTTGACAAAATTAGCTTTGTATTTTATATTATTTATCATCTCGCACAATAAGGAGCGTCTATGCAAAAATTCGTTTCCTGTCCGAGCAACATCAAGAAGTAACCTGCTCAAATCTGTCCTGGCCGGAGGGACCGGCACAAAAAGCTCACAGAGCTGATGAAAAATTTAGCAAGCATTGGCTGGGATTTATTTTGCCTTGCGCTTCATAATATCCCGGACAGAAGAGTCGATCGGTGAATCCGATTAACAACATCAACCCTTGAGTGGGAGGTCACCAATCAACGTTTGTCGGTGGCCTTTTTTATTTGAAAAGTTCCGTGCTCAAATATTTTTCTCCCCGGTCCGGGAAGATGGTGACGATGTTGGATTTTCCGCCAGAGGCGGATCCGCTTTGAGCGGATATCTTTTTGGCGACTTCAAGACTGGCGAACATGGCCGCACCGGAGGACATTCCGCAGAAGATTCCTTCATTTTTTGCGACTTGACGGGCCATATCGAAGGCGGCTTCGGTTTCGACCATGATGATATTATCGAGATGCTTCCGATCATATATTGCCGGAATAATTGCTTCTTCCATATTTTTGAGGCCCTGAATATAGTGGCCTTTTGTTGGCTCGGCGCTGACTATTTTTATCGCCGGATATTTTTTCTTGAGGTATCGGCTTATGCCCATAAGCGTCCCCGAAGTTCCGATCGCGGCGACAAAATAGTCGATTTTTCCGTCCATTTGTTTCCAGATTTCAGCGGCGGTTGTTTCATAGTGCGCCAAAATGTTGTTGTCATTCGAAAACTGGTCCGTGTGAAAATATTTTTCCGGAAACCGGGCGACGAGTTCCCGCGTTTTTTTGATAGCTCCGTCCGTTCCCAAATTTCCTTCAGTAAGCGTAATTTTCGCCCCAAAGGCGGCAATCATCTTCCGGCGCTCGACTGAAACGGATTCGCTCATCACGATCTCAACAGCATAGTCTTTCATAGCTCCTATCATGGCAAGCGCTATTCCCGTATTTCCTGACGTGGCTTCGATTATTGTTTTGCTTTTCGTTAACTTTTCTGATTTTTCGGCTTCCTCGATCATTTTGAGCGCGATTCTGTCTTTTATGCTTCCCCCGGGATTTTGCCCCTCAAGTTTCGCGAAAATATTGACGTTTGGGTTCGGATTCAGCCGATTTATCCGCACAACAGGCGTGTTGCCGATGAGTTCAAGAATGTTATTCATAATTTTTTGTTAAACATTCAATGTTAGCAGCGGCCAATATTGAATGTTATAAAATAAAAAAACTCTCGCCTTCAGAAAATACTTTTTGGGTATTTCATGAGGACGAGAGATTCCTTGGCTCCCGCGGTTCCACCTCAGTCGTCGCATAACCTGCCTGCCGGCAGGCAGGCGTATAACACAAAACGTGTAACACGACACTTATTGATTCATCTCTCACTACTTTTACGCAATCGTTTATGCGAAAGTGGCGAGGGACAAGCTATTACGGGCCTACCCGGGGAATTTTACTCATCACTTGGAAACTTAGTTTCCAAGTGAGCTTTCTTTTCCCAGCCTTCACTTGGAAACTTAGTTTCCAAGTGAGAAAACGAAGCGCACGCTTCTTCGTTTTGGCTTTTAGGATTATTAATGTGATTTATATAATAGATGCGTTTTTTTGCCATGTCAAATCCAATTCTTCCATTTGAAAATTCCTACCGTTACCAATGAAATAATCGCCATAATCCCCATCCAAATCCAGTAGGCGTGGGGATTGTGGCCAAAGGGGATATTGGCGCTCATAGCGAGGGTGTTTGAAATAACCATCATTGGCAGCATCACTCCTGAGAAAACTGTCAAAACTTTCATAGTGGTATTCAGTTTGTTGGACAGAAGGGCATCATTGGTTTCTTCAAGAGATTCGACCACTTCTTTGGCGTTTTCGAGCGCGCTCCAGACGCGGATATTTGTCCCAATCAGATCCTGATAATAGGTCTTCAAATCTGCCTCGAGCAAGGGATAGTTGTCGCGAGCCAGCGATTCAAGAACGGATTTTTGGGGCTTCAACGTTCGGCGGAAATTCAAAATATCGCGTTTGACGTATGAAATTTCATGAACCATCTCTCTTTCATGACCTTTGAAAATCTGTTCTTCAATGTTGTCCAAATTTTTGTTGATATGGTCAATCTTTGGGAAACAGGACTCCAGGAGCATCTCAATTATGTAATAGAGCAGATATCCCGGCGACTGGCTCATGTATTTTGCCTGTATTTTTTTATTCCTCTTCAGCTTTCCGAAAAATTCACGAAGCTGAAAAATATCCTGGTCATGTCCGGTGATCAGATGGCTTTTTGTCATCACAATGTCGAGTTCGCTCGGAAAAGTCCTCCGGTTCAGTTTGTCAAAGAGCGGAATGTGAAGCGTGAGGTACAGGCAATTTCCATAAAGACTCGCCTTGGGGCGGGCGGACGGCGTCGAAAATTCCTCAAGCGCCAGCGGATGAAGCTTGAGTTTTTTGAGAAACAGAATTTCATCGGCGCTGGGCTCGGTGAAGTCGATCCAGGTGATTTTTTGCGAAGAAACTTCTCGCATAGCTTTACGAATTACGAATCAAATACGAATATACGAATGTATTTTAAGGTGCTATTATTATAACATGAAATTAATAATTCTTAAAATAGTCCGCCTTTATCAGAAATATCTGTCCCTCGACACCGGATTTTTCTCATTCTTATACTCCGAAAAGATCTGTCGCTACCATCCCACCTGCAGCGAATATACCTATCAGGCGATTGAAAAATATGGGATCGTGAAAGGCGGCTGGCGCGGACTCAAGCGCATAATCCGCTGTCATCCCTGGGCAAAGGGAGGAAACGATCCTGTGAGATAAGAAAATATATTTTGTTGAAAGCCTTGACATCTTTTTTCAGTATAATATAATGAATTGGCACTCGGACTTGACGAGTGCTAACAGGGAATATATAATGACCATATGCTTACGGAAAGGCAAAAAAAGATCCTGTCGGTGGTGGTGAAGGAATATACCCAAACCGCGGTGCCGGTGGGGTCGAAAGTTTTGGCTGGGAAATATAAGTTTGAGTTGAGCTCGGCCACCATTCGGGCGGAAATGAACGAATTGGAAGAAGCGGGCTATTTGCACCAGCCCCATATCAGCGCGGGACGGATTCCAACGGACAAAGGATACCGCTATTTCGTCGAAAAGATAATGCCCGATAAAGAGCTTTCGAAGCAGGAACAAAAAAAGCTTCAGGCTGAACTTTTGAAAATGCAGGCGAAAAATACCCGTCTCACCCGGACCACGGCCAAGCTTTTGTCGGGACTTTCGGGAAATCTGGCAATTAGCGGCGTGAAACATGAATTTGATGATTTTGGCATGAAAGAGCTTCTGGATGAGCCGGAATTTCGGGAAATGGACGACCTTTGCCGGCTGGCGGAAACGCTGGATTATATCGATGAGAAATTTGACAGTCTGGTGAAAAATCTGCGCGAAAATGAAGTGAAAATTTTCATCGGCAAAGAAAATCCCATCAAGGAAATTTCCAACTGCTCGATGATGGTTTCGCCCTACAAGACCAAATCGGGAGAGAAAGGACTATTAGCACTGATTGGTCCAAAACGTATGGAATACGCAAAAAACAAGTCGCTGATTGAGTATATGAAAAAATTATTGGGAGGAGCGGCAGTTATAATATTTTTTATAGAATTGGGAATTTTGAATTGAGAATTGAGAATTGAGAATGGGAATTTAGAATTTATGAATAAAGGATTTTTATGCAAAAAGAAGAAAAAAAAGAACGGTATAAAATCAAGTTGGGACAAAAAGCAGTTTTGTACGATGAAAAGCAGAATAAGTTTCTGATTGCCAAAGTCCGAAACAGGGAAGGTTGGTATTTCAAAAATATGGGACCTTGGGAATTTGTTGGTGGAAGCTTGGAGGAAAACGAATCGTTGGTTGATTCTCTCAAGCGCGAAGTTTTTGAGGAGGCAGGCAAGATAAATATTGAAGTCAAGGATGTAATTAACACGACAATATTTAATACTGCTTCTGGTTGTACGGTTTTTTTGATTTATTTTGTGAAATATTTGGGCGGCGAACTGAAGCAAAGTGAGGAACACAGCGAATTTAAGTGGGTTTCGGCAAATGAAGTTGCAAATAACGGGAAGGAGTATAAAAGTTGGGTCTTGAGGTCTATAAAAAAGGCTCTTGAATATACTGAAAAAGAAAAACATCTCGACTCCTGGAAAAGATGCCAAGCCGATTTTGAGAATTATAAGAAGTCCCAAGCCGCGCATCAGGAAGAATTCAGGAAATACGCAAAAATGGATGTTATTGAACAAATTTTGCCGGTTCTCGACAATTTCGAAGCCTCGCTTGATCATGTTCCGGAAAAAAGCAAAGAAAACAAATGGGTCGAGGGAATTGTATATATAAAAAAGCAAGTTGAGGACATTTTGAAGAATAATAATATTGAAGAAATTGAAGTGAAAACGGGCGACAAATTCAATCCGGAAATTCACGAAGCCGTGGCGGGAAAAGGAGAGAAAGTGAAGAAGATTTTACAGAAAGGATACAGACTCAATGGAAGAATGATTCGGGCCGTTAAAGTTGAGGTGGGATAAAGCCAGTACAGTAATACAGTATACTGTACCAGAATAATTTGATTAACATTAATATAATAAACTAGGAGGAGGTGAAATAATATGAATGGACGAAATTTAATGCGATGGTCGCCGTTTCGCGATATTGACCGGATGTTTGATGAAAATTTCGCGGCGGATGTCGATTTTATGCCGGCGATGGACATATATCAGGATAAGGAAAACGTGATCGTTGAAACGGCGGTTCCGAAAGTTGATGCCGATAAAATCGATATAAACGTTGAAAATGACGTTCTGACAATCAGCGGACAGCGGGAAGAAAAAAAAGAGGTGAAACGCGAGGACTATTATCGAAAGGAGATTAGAGAGGGAAGTTTCTCTCGATCAGTGGTTCTTCCGATGGCGGTGAAGGGTGATCAGGCGGAAGCGAGTTATGAAAAAGGAATGCTCAAGATTACGCTTCCAAAGGCCGACGAAGTGAAACCAAAGAAAATCGCGGTGAAAGTGAGCGGGAAGTAGGCAGTGACTGTCGCTATTCTCCTTTCCGGATTATTCGCGGAGAGGAGAAGATGGGACAGTCATGAATTGTGAATTAAGAATTCGGAACTAAGAATGGGAATCCAGAATAAAGAATCCTGAATTCCAGATTAAATATTCCCATTCAAAATTCTCAATTCGCAATTCTAAATTCTGTGATAATTAATAATTTTTTTTAAAAAACATGAGTAAAATTCTAGGTATAGACTTGGGCACTACTAATAGCGCGATGGCGGTGGTGGAAGCCGGATCGCCAAAGATTGTTGAAAACAAAGAAGGGGCGCGGACGACGCCTTCAATGGTCGCGATGTCAAAATCAAACGAGCGATTGGTCGGGCTTCTGGCGAAGCGCCAAGCCGTGACCAATCCGGAGAATACCTTGTTCTCCATCAAAAGGCTGATCGGGCGCCGGTTTGAAGATGAAGAAGTGCAACGGGATGTGAAGCTGATGCCCTACAAAATCGTCAAGGCCAATGGCGGAGTGAAAGTGAAAATGGGCGACAAGGACTACACCCCGCAGGAAATCAGTGCGATGATTCTTCAAAAATTGAAAAGCGACGCGGAAGCGAAACTCGGCGAGACTATCACTGAAGCCGTCATCACCGTTCCGGCCTATTTCGACGATTCGCAAAGAAAGGCGACCAAAGAGGCGGGAGAAATCGCGGGTCTAACCGTGAAAAGAATCATCAACGAACCGACGGCGGCGGCTCTGGCTTATGGCTTCGACAAGAAAAAGGACGAAAAAATCGCCGTTTATGATCTGGGAGGCGGAACTTTTGATATTTCCATCTTGGAAGTTGGAAACGACACGGTGGAGGTGAAATCAACGAATGGCGATACGCACCTCGGCGGAGACGATTTTGACCAAAAAATAATCAGTTGGATTCTTGATGAATTCAAAAAAGACCAGGGAGTCGACCTTTCCAAAGATTCTTTGGCTCTTCAGCGCATCAAGGAAGCGGCGGAAAAGGCGAAAATCGAGCTTTCAACGGCAATGGAAACGGAAATCAATCAGCCCTTCATCACCTCGGGCGCTGACGGGCCCAAGCACATGGTGATGAAACTGACCCGTGCCAAAATGGAAGAACTGATCGGAGAATTGGTTGAAAAAACGCTTGAGCCATGCAAAAAGGCTCTCGCTGACGCGAAACTTTCCGCGAGCGACATAAACGAGGTGGTTATGGTTGGAGGGATGACCCGGATGCCGCTTGTCATGCAGACGGTTGAAAAATTTTTCGGCAAAAAGCCGAACGCGACGGTGAATCCGGATGAAGTCGTGGCGCTTGGAGCGGCGATTCAAGGCGGGGTTTTGAGCGGCGACGTGAAAGACGTCCTTCTTCTTGACGTAACTCCCTTGACGCTTGGAATCGAAACAATGGGCGGAGTAAGAACAGCTTTGATCAACAGAAACACAACTGTTCCAACTTCAAAATCACAGGTATTTTCCACCGCGGCGGACAATCAGCCGAGCGTGGAAATTCACGTGCTTCAGGGCGAACGCGAAATGGCGGCCGACAACAAAACTCTGGGGAGATTCATGCTGGACGGGATTCCGCCTTCTCCGCGCGGCGTTCCTCAAATTGAAGTTTCTTTTGACATTGACGCGAACGGAATTTTGAGCGTGAAGGCCAAAGACAAAGCGACCGGAAAAGAACAGTCCATCCGGATTGAAGCTTCGACGGGACTCTCAAAGGAAGAAGTGGAAAAAATGGCCAAAGACGCCGAAGCGCATGCCGAAGAGGACAAGAAGAAAAGGGAAATGGTGGAAGCGCGGAACCTGGCCGATACCCTGGTTTATACAACCGAAAAAGCGTTGCGCGACGCCGGCGAAAAAATTTCGGCCGACAAGAAAAAACCGGTTGAGGAAAAAATTGAAGCGCTAAAGAAGATAAAAGACGGCGAAGATATCGCGGCTATCAAGAAAGCGACCGAAGAACTTTCGCAGGAAGCGCAAAAAATCGGGCAGGAACTTTATCAGGCCGCGCAGGCCGCTGACAAAGCGAAAGCGGGCGAATCCGCCTCTTCGGCGGACGGAGAAAAGAAAGAAGAAGATAAAAAAAGCGATGTGAAAGAAGGGGAAGTGGTGGATGAAAAGGAAGGGGATAAAAAGTAGAAATTGATATGACGGAGGGGATAGGCTTATTTCCTATCCCCTTCGATTCGTAGTAATATAAAAATATAAATAAATATTTTCAATTGAAGTGCGAAATAAAATTTTTGCCTGTTCCGTTCTGATTTTGAATGCAATCGCTGCTTGGATCAGCTGGTGGGTTTTGGCCGGCGCGATTTCCGGCGAGATTCAGCGCGTCTGGCTTTATCCGATTCTGGCCTTTAGTTTTTGGGGAATTGTTTTCACGCTGTCAGCAATTTTCGTCCGAAACAGAAAATATGCATACGCGAGTTATGTTGCCGGCGCAGCCGGGTACCTGCTATTTTTCGGAATAAGCTTTTCAGCTCTGGGAGCTGGATTTGCGGTCCTTCTTTTCATCTTTACCGAATACCAGACAAAAAAGGAAATTGACCGCGGAATAAAAATAGATTTCTTTCACATTGTCAGCCATACTCTCAAGTATTTTGTGACCACTGTATGCCTTGTGATTGCAATTTCCTACTACTTTTCCATCACGGAAAGGTCCGCGGCACCTTCCCCGACATTTATTGAAACAAAAACGCTTGAAATGGAGATGGATTGGGGCCTCAAAGCGGCAAGCATATTTCTTCCGGAAGACAAAAAAGTCCTGGCCAACGAAATTACGAATAATGTGACAGTAGACGAATTCCTTTCGAAAAATTTTGTGGATCCGAAAATCGATGAGAATATGGCCGCGGCGAAAAATATAATCCCGGGCGGCCCGACGGAAGCGACGATGCAAATCGGCGAAGCTACGGCTTTTCAAATCCGAGAAGAAATGCTGGAAAAATCAAAAAAAGACCTTGCTAAACAGCTCGGAGTGAACGTGGTAGGAGAGCAGCCGATGAAGGAAGTATTGATGGCATATATCGACAAGACGGAAAGAAGCTTTTTTGAATATTCGGGTTCGGAAAAATTTTATATTCCCGTGATTCTGGCGTTTGGACTGTTTCTCACGGCGCGGATTCTTGGGACGGCGGTGGATATATTTTTGGGACTCCTTATTCTGCTCATCATCAAATTGCTCCGGACGGGCGGGATTGTCGAAGTGAACCAGGAGAAAAAAGAAGTGGCTGTGATTGAATACTCGATTTAATTCAAAATGAAAATATCAAAATGCAAAATTAAGGTGTCGCTTCGCGACTATAGTTTTTTAAAATAGTTTACGAGCGAAGCGAGTTCCAAAATTTTTCATTTTGATTTTTTAATTTTACATTAATTACGGTGCCCAAAGATTACTACAACATTCTCGGCGTTGGCAAAGGCGCAACTGACGATGAAATAAAAAAGGCCTATCGGAAACTGGCGCATCAGCACCATCCGGACAAATCCGGAGGGGATGAGGCGAAGTTCAAAGAAGTGAATGAGGCCTATCAGGTGCTTTCAGACAAGGAAAAGCGCACTCAATATGACCAATACGGCCAGACTTTTGAGCAAGCCCAATCGCAGGGCGGATTTTCTGGTTTTGAGGGTTTTCGTGATTTTTCCTCTTATGCGGAAGGTTTTGATTTCAATTTTGGCGGAGGCCAGCAAGGCGGATTTTCGGATATTTTTGGGGATATTTTTGAGCAGGCCGGATTCGGAAGGGGCGCGCGAGGCGGACGAAGCAGACGGCGTTATCGCGGTGAAGATATCCAAGTTGACGCAGAAATAACTTTCAAGGAAATGGCG
Organism: Candidatus Moranbacteria bacterium GW2011_GWC2_40_12; assembly: GCA_000995965.1. Taxonomy (GTDB): domain Bacteria; phylum Patescibacteriota; class Minisyncoccia; order Moranbacterales; family UBA11712; genus UBA11712. The sequence continues at coordinate 341,639 of LBYD01000001.1, read as the reverse complement.
GAGGGTGTTGAAAAAGAGATTGAACTTTATAAAAGGGTGAAATGCCCGCGTTGTGCAGGTGAAGGTGTGGAACCGGGAAGTAAAAAAGTGGAATGTCCGAAATGCCAGGGCGAAGGTGAAATTCGGACGGCGAGAAGGACAATTTTGGGAACTTTTCAGCAAACGAGTGTTTGTCCCGAGTGCCAGGGCGAGGGAAAAATTCCGGAAAAAAAATGCAAAAAATGCGGCGGGGATGGACGGACGCGTGAATACGAAAAAATCAAAATCAAAATCCCGGCCGGAATCAAGGATGGCCAGACGATCCGGCTTGAAAACATGGGAGAGGCGGGAGAAAAAGGCGGGGAAGCCGGGGACTTGTATGTCAATGTCCATGTTATTTCTGATAAAAGGTTTGAACGTGATGGCGATGATATCCATTCTGAAACCGAAATTTCTTTTTCCCAAGCGGCACTTGGGGATAAAATTTCCGTTGAAACAATCGGTGGCGAAGTGAAGCTCAAAATACCCGCCGGGACGCAGTCGGGAGAAATTTTTCGCCTCAAAGGGCACGGGGTGAAGCACTTGTCGCGTTTTGGGCATGGCGACCAATATGTTAGAATACAAGTTGTCACACCCAGAAACCTTACGAGAGAGGAGAAAGAAATTTTTGAAAAATTAAAAAGTTAACTTTTACGAATTACGAATCTCTTACGAATATACGAATGTAAAAATATTCGTAATTGGTATATTCGTAGAGCGAAGCGTATTCGTAATTCGTAAAGAAACACATGAATCTCAACAATCTACTTAGCAGCCTGGGGATAAAAAGCAATTTGGCGGGCGACGTATCTTTTTTGATTATTTTTCTGCTGGTTAGTTTTGTCGCTTCATTTGCGCTCGGCAAGCATCGGGTTCTGGTTTCGCTTCTTGGGGTTTATGTTGCCTACGTCGTGGTGAATTTCGCCGATTTTGATTTCCTGAAAGAACCGAGCGCCAAAGTACTGATTTTTTTGGCTATTTTAGCGGGATTTGTGCTGTTTTTCTCGAAAATAATCAGAGGAAGTGTTTCCGGACATGGCCCGATGCTGATGGTCAAGTTGGTGCTTGGCACGGCCATTGTGATCGGGCTCTCGCTTTCGGTCATATTGAACTGGTACACACCCAAGGAACTGGCTGACATCATCACTCCCGCCACGCGGAAATTTTTCACAGATGATATCTGGAGATTTGCCTGGGCTGTCGCTCCGCTCATTTATTTGGGTGCGGTGCGGAAAAGAATTGACTAAATTTATTTTTATAGTATAATTTTATCGTTGCCTAGATATAGGCCGTTTTTATGTGTTTTCGGGTCGTTAGCTCAGTTCCCTCCAGAGGCGGGCAAGGTCCGAGCAACAGACTTTTGCAAAATAGAAATTAAAGTGAATAATCACGGGTCGTTAGCTCAGTTGGTAGAGCAGCAGCCTTTTAAGCTGATGGTCGCAGGTTCGATCCCTGCACGACCCACATTTACTTACCTCGTTACGTAACAAACTACGTAGCAAGAAACAAACTTTGGGCGATTAGCTCAGTTGGTTAGAGCGCGTCACTGATAATGACGAGGTCCGAGGTTCGAATCCTCGATCGCCCACATAATAAATTGAAAATTCAAAATTAAAAGTGCAAAATTAATGTATCGCTTCGCGATGATTATTTTTTAAAAATAAGTGAGCGAAGCGAACACCAAAATTTTTCATTTTGATTTTTGCATCTTGAACTAGGTTTGCGGGCCCGTAGCTCATTTTCCGCCAAAGGCGGACAGGGTCCGAGCGCCTTTTTTGTTTTACAGCCTTACAAGATAAACTGTATATTTGGGCCCGTAGCTCATTTGGTAGAGCGCCTCGTTTGCACCGAGGAGGCGAGGGGTTCGAATCCCCTCGGGTCCACTATTGTCCTTGACTCGAATATATAAAACGCTATAATACATATATCTTTCGAAAATTGAATAAAGCCCCGACGCATTAAGGTCGGGGCGAGTATCAAGAGCGCAGCGAGGGAACTAGCCCTGCGACCTGCCAGCAACCAATCTAATTTTTATTAGACGTGGTGCTACCTCTAGCCCGCAAGGGAAAGATATAAATTTCTTATCTTCCTATGCGGAAGATTTTATTTTTAATGAAATAGAAATGATCTACAAACCAAAGATCTACACAGTCGAAAGCGTGACAGCCGGGCATCCGGACAAAATTTGCGACCAGATTTCGGACGCGATTTTGGACGCGTGTCTCGAGCAGGATCCGATGAGCCGGGTGGCAATGGAAGCCTTCGGTGGCCACGGCCTTTTGATTGTCGGAGGAGAAGTGACTACCAAAGCAAAAGTGGACTTTGAAAAAGTCGCGCGGGATGTTTATAAAGAAATTGGCTATATGAAGGACATAAAAGTCATCACGAACGTCGTGAAGCAATCGCCGGACATTGCCCAAGGCGTGGACACTGGCGGAGCGGGCGATCAGGGAATTATGTATGGCTACGCGACGGATGAGACGCCGGAACTTCTTCCGCACGGTGTAGTTTTGGTGAACAAGCTGACAAAAGGCCTTGAAAATTTGCGAACCAGCGGGGAAATTGCATGGCTCGGTCCGGACGGGAAGGCTCAGGTGACAATAGATGAAACGAGGGGAGGAAAAGTTCGGTCAATTCTCATCAGCACCCAGCACGACGAAAATATCATCCAGGAAGAAATTCGAAAAGCTCTCATTGAAAAATTGGTCAAACCCATTTCCGGCGATATTTCCGGCATTGAAATTCTGGTGAATCCCACCGGCAAATTTGCCATTGGCGGATTCGAGGGCGATACGGGACTTACCGGCAGAAAAATTATGGTCGATACTTACGGCGGACTCATTCCGCATGGCGGAGGATGTTTTTCGGGAAAAGATCCGACAAAAGTGGATCGCAGCGCCGCGTATATGGCCCGCTACGTGGCGAAAACTCTCGTTTCTGAGGGGAAGGCCAGGGAATGCCTGGTTTCTGTCGCATACGCGATTGGAAGAGCGGAGCCTCTCATGGTTGAGGCCCTCAATGAAAAAGGCGAGAGTATTCGCGAAGCGGTTGAAGAAAGATTCGATTTCAAACCGAATGCTATTATCAAAAAACTTGATTTGCGCCGGCCGATATACAAAAAAACAGCCGCTTACGGCCATTTCGGGCGAGACGAGTTCCCGTGGGAGAAAGTCGGCTAATTTTTCACACAAATATAAACAAAAGCCGGCGGTATGTTGAGGAAAACAAAGTTGACGCCAATTTTTGGGAATAGCATCCGCAGATAGCGGCGCCCCAGAAGTGAATATTGCACCTGGATATATTTTCCTCCGCCTCGAAGGTACTGGAAGGATAATTTCAAAATTTCTTTCATTTTGCGATAAGGAATAGTTGTTAGCGGAACAGTTGAAATGACATAATCCACCCGTTCTATATTTGATTGGAGCAGATATTTTCCAATATTTTCAGCACTGTCTGAAATTATTCTCACCCGATTATCTTGGATTTTCTCCGCAAGATGCTTCGCTAAAATTGGATCAATCTCAAAGCAAAATAAAATGCATTCCGGATGCATTTTATTTATTATTTTTTTAGTGATATTGCCCATTCCGCCTCCTAACTCGACCAGACAGCGAGCTTTCTCGAAATCTATTGACTTAACAATTTCCTTGATTACAAAATTTGAAGTTTGCTTCAAAGCGCCAACTTGGCGAGGATTTTTGATAAAAGCTTTAAAAAACAAATTATTATTTTTCATTTTAGTTATCCACAATCAAAGTGTCTTTGTTAGTATTGATATGATACAATATAGCCAAAAGGATTATAACACAAAAATTAACATGAAGGGAGGTGATTAAATGGAATCAGTGCAAACTTGGGGAGAGGCGATCACTTTGTCGCTTTTGAATCTCTGGGCGAAGTTCGTGAATTTTGTGCCGTCTCTTGTTGGCGCAATTTTGGTTTTTGTAGCCGGTTGGATTGTTGCGGCAGCACTTGGGAAAGTTGTTGAGCATATTTTCAAGATGATAAAGGTGGATGACGTAATGGAAAAAGCCGGGACAAAAGCCAGGTTTAAGAAAGTCGGAGTGGAGCTCAATGTCGCCAAATTTATGGGTGGTTTGGTCAAATGGTTTTTGATTCTGGTGTTTCTTATGGCGGCAACAGACATACTGAGGCTGACGCAGGTTACCAATTTCCTCAACAGTATCATTCTTTATCTCCCGAACGTAGTTGTAGCGGCCGTTATTTTAGCTGTCGCTTTTTTAGTCGCCAATTTTGTTTTCGCGGTTGTGAAAGGAAGCACGAAAGTGGCTGGAATCGTTTCCGCGACTCTTCTCGCGACGGTGGCCAAATGGGCTATTGTGATTTTTGGTTTTTTGGCGGCGCTTATCCAGCTAGGAATTGCGGCTTCGCTTATCAATACGCTCTTTATCGGCTTTGTGGCGATGCTGGCCTTGGCCGGCGGCCTTGCCTTTGGATTGGGCGGAAAAGATGAAGCGGCTTTGATCCTAAAAAAGATCAGGCAGGAAATTACCGAAAAACACGACTAGGATCTACGTATTATTATGTATAAAGGGGTTTTTAGGCAGTTCACGTTTGTCATTGGTGAGCTGTCTTCATTTTTTGTTATTCTACGGTCATTGAAGTTTACTTTCTTGAGTAAATCAGTTAATATTGGAAAGTATAAAAAACCACGATTATGATTCTAAAACGCTTATTTGGCGGAGCCGAACGGCAAGTGAAAAAGCTCCAGCCTTTGGTCGAAAAGATAAACGAACTCGAAGCGGCGGTCAGCAAGCTGTCCGACGAAGAGCTGAAAGCAAAAACGAATGAATTCAAAAAGAGGCTGAATCCGCCGTCTGGCGGAGGCGAAAAAACGGATGATATACTTCCGGAATCTTTTTCCGTAGTGCGCGAAGCGATAAAGAGAGTGGATGAAAAAAGGCTTTTCGATGTCCAGCTCCTGGGCGGAATCACTCTTCATGAAGGAAAAATTGCCGAAATGAAAACAGGAGAAGGAAAGACGCATACAGCCACTACCGCAGTATATCTCAACGCGCTTTCAGGAAAAGGAGTTCATGTGGTGACAGTCAATGATTATCTCGCCAAGCGGGATATGAATTGGATGGGACCGATTTATCATTTCCTCGGTCTCACTTGTGCGAGCATCCAGCATGATGCGTCTTTTATGTACGAACCAAAAATTCATGATTCTGACGAAGTTAGCATTGAAACGGAAAATCTGAGACCCGTTTCGCGACGCGAGGCCTACGCGGCTGACATCACCTATGGCACAAACAACGAATTCGGGTTCGATTATCTCCGGGACAATATGGTGCAAAGTCTTGACCAAATGGTGCAGCGAGAACTGAATTATGCCATTGTGGACGAAGTAGACAGCATTTTGATTGATGAGGCCAGGACGCCTCTTATCATCAGCGCGCCGGATTCGGAATCAACCAAACTTTATAAACGATTTGCCCAAATCGTCCCGCGGCTCAAAGAAGATGAAGATTTCACAGTTGATCAGAAGATGAGGGCAGTGTCGCTCACAGAAAAAGGAATCGGAAGAGTCGAAGAAATGCTCGGCATCGGAAATATTTATGACATATCGAAAATTTCCTATGTCCACCAGCTCGAGCAGGCCTTGAAAGCCAACATTTTATTCAAGCTTGATCGCGATTATGTCGTTCGGGACGGGCAAGTCATCATAGTTGACGATTTCACTGGTCGCTTGATGCCGGGGCGAAGATATTCCGAAGGACTTCATCAGGCCATAGAAGCCAAAGAAAACGTCGAAGTGCAGAAAGAATCAAGGACTCTGGCAACGATTACTTTCCAAAATTATTTCCGCATCTACAAAAAATTATCCGGGATGACCGGGACGGCACTCACCAGTGCCGAAGAATTCGCCAAAGTTTATAATCTCGATGTGGTTCCGATACCGACCAATGTGCCGATGATCCGTGAAGACCACCCGGATATGGTATACAAAACCGAAGACGGAAAATTCAGGGCGGTGATCGAGGAAATAAAGCGCCTCAGCGGAAAGGGACAGCCGGTGCTGGTGGGTACAGTCGCGATTGAGAAGTCGGAAGTCCTTTCGGACATGCTTGCCAAAACCGGTGTCGAGCACGAAGTTTTGAATGCCAAAAATCACGAACGGGAAGCGCTTATCATCGCCAAAGCCGGGCAGCGCGGCGCGGTGACCATTGCCACGAATATGGCCGGGCGGGGAACTGACATCAAGCTCGGCGAGGGTGTGGCAGGTCTGGGCGGCCTTCGCATCATCGGAACCGAACGGCACGAAGCGCGGAGGATCGACAATCAGCTGCGCGGTCGCGCCGGCCGGCAGGGCGATCCGGGAGCTTCGCAATTTTATGTTTCACTTGAGGATGAGCTGATGAGACGTTTCGGCGGCGACCGGGTGAAAAATATCATGGACCGCTTCGGCCTTCCTGAAGACCAGCCGATTGAGAACAAAATTATTTCAAAATCGATCGAGTCCGCCCAAGCCAAGATTGAAGGTTTCAATTTTGATATCAGAAAACATGTCTTGGAATACGACGACGTGATGAACAAGCAAAGGGAAGTGATATACAAGAAACGCAAAGAAATTCTCACAAAGGAAACATTGAAGAGTGAAATCATCGGGATGGTTGAAGAAGAAATCGAGCAGATTGTGGGTCTTCACACGGCTGGACACGCGGAGGATTGGAATGTGGGAGAGATAAAAGATGCTTTGGGACAAATTTTTCGGGTTGATGAGGACTCTTTCAAGAGACTTTTGGAACTCAAGCGCTCCAAGGATCACATGAATGATGTTCAAAAAGTTTCTGCCATTATCGAATTTTTAAAAGGATTGGCCAAAGAAGCTTATGGGAAGAAAGAGCAGGAAATCAAGCCGGAAATTATGCGCCAGATTGAAAAAGCTATGTATCTGCGCGCCATCGATACTTTTTGGATGAACCATTTGGACGATGTTGATTATCTTCGGGAAGGAATCGGGCTTCGGGGATACGGACAGAGGGATCCGCTGGTGGAATATAAAAAAGAAGCCTACCTTCTTTTCCAGAATTTGATGGCAGCCATCCGAATCGCGGTCATCACAAATATTTTCAAAGTCGGCTTATTGAAAGAAGAGCCGGCTCCGCAAAAAAATATCCTTGAAGAGGCGAAATATCAGGGGGCGGAGGAACAGCCGGCGCAATTCGCTTCAGATTCGACCCTAGAGCTGAGCTCTAGGGTAAGCGGCCAGACTATCCGCAATAAAACCGAAATCGGCCGCAATGACCCATGCCCATGCGGATCGGGGAAAAAGTATAAAAAATGTTGCGGGGCGTAAGAATTTATGGATTTGAAAGATACCTATAATAAAATTGCGAAAGACTGGCACAAGGACCATCAAAAAGACGAGTGGTGGGTTGTCGGGACTGACAAATTTGTTTCGCTTCTTGCGGAAAATGATCTGGTTCTCGACGTTGGTTGCGGAGCTGGAACAAAATCAAAATATTTGATTGGAAAAGGATTAGAGGTTGTCGGGATTGATTTTTCCAAAGAGATGATAAAAATCGCCAAAAAAGAAGTTCCCGCCGGCCGGTTCATGGTTTTGGACTTGGATGATATTGAAAATTTGAAAGAAACTTTCGACGGTATTTTTATGCAAGCGGTACTGCTTCATATACCCAAAAAAAAGATTATTCCTGTTTTGGAAAAGGTAGCCAAAAAACTGAAAAAAGGCGGATATTTATATATCGCGGTCAAAGAAAAAAGAAAAAACGGTCAGGAAGAAGAAGTAGTATTAGAAAATGACTATGGATACGAATATGAAAGATTTTTCAGCTATTTTTCAAAAGACGAAATTATCGGCTATATGAAAGAAATCGGGCTGAAGATTGTGCATGAGGCTGTCACTGATCTGGGGAATACAAATTGGATACAAGTAATAGGAAAAAAATAATGTTTTGGAAAAAGAAAAAATTCAGCGATGAGAATAATGACGCCCCGAAAATGGGCATACTTCAGCGGCTGGCGATGAAAAAGCTTGAAAAAATGGATCCGAAAGAGCGCGAAAAGCTGATGCAAAAGGCTCTCGCGCCGGAAAATATCGCCAAAAACAAAGATAAAATCATCGCCGCAATGGAGCAGATGAAAAAATCAGGGCAATTGACGGATGAGCAGATGAAAATGGCGAAAGAAAAATTGGGACTGTGATTATAATGCAAAATAATCAGAAGAATAGAGAAAAACTTCTTGATTTCTTCGAAATTGCCGGAAAACTCAAGCAGGCAATCCGGTTTTCGGCGGCGAAAAAAATCAAAGGGGATTCTTCGGCGGATCATTCCTGGAGATTGGCGCTCTTGGTTTTCACGGTTGCCGGGGAATTGAAACTGAAAATAAACATTGAGCGGGCGATGAAGATCGCGCTGGTCCACGATATTGCCGAAGGGCTCACGGGCGAAATTGACTATCGGCTGATTTTTTTTGGCAAAATGTCAAAAAAAGAAAAAAACGCGCGGGAGCGGAAAGCTATGCTGAAAATTCGAAAAACGCTTCCTCAAAAACTTGGAAAAGAAATATTTGATTTGTGGCAAGATTATGAGAACAGCCGCACGAGGGAAGCAAAGTTCGTGAAAGCGCTCGACAAAATCGAAACGACAATTCATCTCATTGAAGCGGGACATGAAAAATACGATTTTCCCGAGCTGATCGCGACATATCCGGACGAGGCAGTCGCCGATTTTTCGGAATTAAAAAAATTTCTGAAAGCCGTGAAAGGAAGGCTGAAAAAAGAATTCCAGAAAGGGAGATTTCTTTGGAAGAAGGAATATGATAATATAAAAAAATGAAATTCAAGAAACTCACAATAATTTTTGTTTTGTTGGCACTTCTTTCTCCTCTTTTTTCACACGCCGAGAAAATTGGCTGGATAACCGACATTCATGCCGGATCAGCCAAGAAAAAAAAGAAAAGCCCGGTGAATATTTTTTATCCAAGGGAATATAAAAAATATCTCTCTCAAGTTCTGAGGGAAATGAAAAACGAAGGGATTCAAACTGTCATAATTTCCGGTGATTTAACGGATAAAAGCAGGCAAACAAAATATGCGAAAAGAATAAGATCAATGATCAGGGAAAAGGGCATGGAGATGGTTTGGGCGAGGGGAAACCATGATAGCGAGGGGGCGGTGGAAAAATATATGAAACAAAAAAAGAGTTATTATTTCATTGACCGCTATGGCTGGAGAATAGTCGCCCTCGACAATTCCCAACGGCTTTCAGTCAAAGAAGGCGGGATGAGAAATGCCGAGCAGAAATGGCTGGAGAATCTTTTGGAGGAAACAGACAAGCCCGTCCTTGCCCTGATGCATTATCCATTCTTTGACAGGCGCGACGATTCGATCTATAAGGCATATCGGGAGGCGGAAAAATGGTTCAGTGATGGCGGAAAAGTAAAGCTGGCGCTTGCGGGTCATTGGCACGCGCAATATTTCAACACGCATAACGGCGTGAAATACACAGTTGGAAATCCTCTCACGCTTGAGAGCAATATGGGCAGTTATTATATCGTGGACCTTGATACCCTGTGGGTTGATCCCCGGAAGGCGCAAGTTTCTCAATGATTGAAAAAAAAGACGGGAAGTGGTATGATCTGAAAAGAGAAAAAGGAAAATTATGAGCAGCGAAAAAATCAGGAAGCTTCTTTCGGAAGGCGGCGTGGCGGAAATTATTGGCCGAAAAGAGCTCGAAAAAAAGCTCACATCCGGAAAAAAATTGATAGTGAAATTCGGAGCCGATCCCACGAGGCCGGATTTGCATTTGGGGCATGCCGTGGCGCTCCGCAAAATGCGCGAATTTCAGGATTTGGGGCACAAAGTCATGTTTTTGATCGGGGATGCCACCTCGAAAATCGGAGATCCGACGGGACAGGACAAAACCCGTCCGGTAATGACCGACGCGGAAATCAAAAATAACGCAAAAACTTATGTAAAACAGGCGTCAAAAATCTTAAAAACGGAAAAAAGCCTTCTCGAAATAAAATATAATTCCGAGTGGTTTTCAAAAATGAGTTTTTATGAATTTCTGATGCTGATGACTATGACTACGGCGGCGAGGATTTTAGAAAGAGACATGTTTCAGAAGCGGATGAAATCAGGACGAGATGTCGGGCTCCATGAGCTGGTTTATCCGATTATGCAGGGATATGACAGCGCTGAACTATGCGCGGATGTGGTTCTTCTCGGGAACGATCAAAAATTCAACGAACTTTTCGGACGGCACTATCAGCAAAAATTCGGGCAGGATCCCCAAGCGCTGATCATATTGAAAATTCTGGTCGGAACGGACGGGAAAGAAAAAATGAGCAAGTCACTCGACAATTATATTGGAATTGCCGAATCAGCGGTTCAAATGTACGGGAAAACCATGTCTATTCCGGACTCGGCGATGAAGGAATATTTTGAGCTGGCAACGGATTTGGAAAAAAATGAAATTGATAAGATAATGGCAGAGAAGTCAAATCCTCGAGACACAAAAATGAAGCTGGCCTTTGAAATAGCAAAGAAATATCACGGGGAAAGAGCTGCGCAGAAGGCGCAGAAAGAATTTATAACGGTATTTCAGGAAAGAAAATCTCCGAACGCCATTGACGTTATCGAGATTTTTAGGCCAAAAACCAAACTGATTGATTTAATGGTATATTTTGGTTATGCAAAAAGTTTGTCCGATGCAAGGAGAAAAATTGAACAGGGAGGGGTGAAAATTGACGGTGATAGAATAACGGATTTCAATTATGAATTGAACAAAAAAAATCATAGTGGCAAAGATATAAAGATCGGTAAGTTGCATTTTTGCAGACTGGTTTTCAAATGATTTGCCGTTGAAATTTGACAAGTTGAAGATTTTTTTGAATATTGAATATTCCAAGTTGAAAAATTTCTAATTTTATGGCTAATCGCCACCTACTCCGAAGCATCGCCATGCAGTCCCTCTACGAATGGGATTTCAAGGGAAAGAAAAAGGAAACGGCTCCTGAAATCATGGCGCGCAATGTACAGGAATTCGGTCCGGGAGCCGAAGATATTTCTTTCGTGCACTATCTGGTGAACGGCGTTCTCAAAAATCAGCCAAAGATAGATAAACTCATCGAAAAATGCGCGCCTGAATGGCCGCTCGAGCAAGTGACGGTCGTGGACCGCAATGTCCTGCGTTTGGGGATCTTTGAGCTGGTTTTTGGAAATTACGAAGAAGTTCCGCCAAAGGTGGCCATCAATGAAGCGATTGAACTTGCCAAAACCTACGGCGGGGAATCGTCAGGCCGGTTTGTGAACGGTGTCCTTGGGACAATATATCGTGAGATGGGAGAACCGATGAAGGAGGATAAAGCGGAAAAGGAAGAAAAAGAAAGGGATAAATCTGAAAATAATAAATAATTTTTTTAAGTAATTAGTAATTCGTAATTAGTAATTCGTAATTAGGATATTTTTAAAATCCCCAATTACCGATTACAAATTACCAATTACAGTCATGCTATGACTGTCAAAAATATCGAAGAACTCGAGAAGAAAATAAAAATAAAACTCAAAAATATCGATCTTTTGCGAACCGCTGTGACTCACCGCTCGTACATCAACGAGCACCGCAGCTATAAGCTTGACCACAATGAACGGCTCGAATTTTTAGGCGACGCAGTTTTGGAATTGGTGGTGACGGATTATCTCTATCTCAATTTTCCCAATCCCGAGGGCGAACTTACCAACTGGCGGGCGGCGCTCGTGAACAAGGATATGCTCTCGAAGGTTTCGCGCGAATTGGGCGTCGAGGGATATTTGCAAATGAGCCGCGGTGAAGCCAAAGATACAGGCCGGGCGCGGGAATATCTTCTCGCCAACGCGTTTGAAGCGATCATCGGAGCGATTTATCTCGATCGAGGATACGACGCGGCCAAAAAATTCATATCAGAAAATATCCTGTCCCGACTCGAAGAAGTCATAAAAAGGAAATTATATATTGATCCCAAATCCAATTTTCAAGAAGAATCCCAGGCCCGGGCTGGAATAACCCCGAATTATCGAGTGATTTCCGAATCCGGACCGGACCATGACAAAAAATTCATTGTTGGAGTTTATCTTGAAGACGAAGAAGTGGCCCGAGGCGAAGGAAATTCAAAGCAGCAGGCGCAAAGAGAAGCAGCGAGAGCCGGTCTCGAGGCGAAAGGATGGTAAAAATAGAATTGAGAATTGTGAATTTAGAATTGAGAATATAAATATAGGATTTGGAATTCTAAATTCACAATTCTCTATTCCCATTCGCAATTCCAAATTCTAAATTCTCTAAAACAAAAATTTGTACCTAAAGCGTATTGAACTCACTGGTTTTAAATCATTTGCGACCAAGACAGTCTTGGATTTTTTGCCGTCGTGCAATATTGCGGAAAACGGAAAAGCTTGCGGAGTTACAGCCATTGTTGGCCCAAATGGAAGCGGAAAGTCAAATGTGGCCGATGCCGTAAAATGGGCGATGGGCGAACAATCACTCAAAAATATCCGCGGAAAGAAATCGGAAGACGTGATTTTTGCCGGCAGCGGAAAAAAAGCCCAGCTTGGAAGCGCCAAAGTTTCTCTTTTTTTTGACAATTCCGATAAGCAAATTCCGATTGAGTTTGAAGAGGTAATTATCTCGAGAAAAGTATACCGGAGCGGCGAAGGGGAATATTTCATCAACAACTCGAAAGTGCGTCTTATTGACATTGCCGACCTTTTAGCAAAAGCCGGCATTGGGCAGAGAAGCTATTGCATTATCAATCAAGGTATGGCCGATTCTGTATTGAACGCCTCGCCTGTCGAGCGGAGAGTTATTCTTGAAGAGGCAGCCGGAGTGAAACCATACCAGCTCAAAAAAGATCGTTCTGCCCGGAAACTTGAATCGACCCGCCAGAATCTTGCGAGAGTTGCCGACCTCATAAAAGAAATCGCCCCTCATCTTCGGGTGCTAAAGCGCCAGTCGGAAAAAGCCAAAAGAGGCGAAGGCGTGTCGCGGGAACTCAAGGAAAAACAAAATTTTTACTTTGGATTCTTGTGGCATGAGCTTCAAAGAAATAAACTCAGAATATTGTCCGAAAGGGAGGAAGTGAGCCGCGAAGAGATGAAAATTCAGCGCCTTCTTGACGATTTGGAAATAAAAATAAAAAAAGAAGCGAAAAATGATACGGCGTTTGACGAAAAACGCGCGAGGCTTGAGAATAGACGGAATGAAATTTTTGAAAATATAAACAATATCAGGCAAGAGGCGGCGATGCTAGGCGCAAAAATAGAAATTGAAAAAGAGAAAGCCAAAAATTTCGAGATGATCCGGGAAATTCCAGTCGATATGCCGTATTTCAGGGACGAATTCAAGAAATTCAAGGATAACTACGGACAATTGGAAAAAAAGCTGGCGGAAGTCAAGGAAATGGCAGAACTTCAGGAAATAAGAAATGGATTTAGGGTTCTCGGCAATGAAATAAGCCGGCTATATCAGGAAATCAATGAAGGAAAGAAAAAAGCGGGAAAAGACTTGCCGAAAAAAGAAAACGTCATCAATTTGAAAACAATTGGCGAACTTGAAGAAAAAAAGAAAGCCGCGAACCAAAAAATAGAGGAGCTGGGCCGGGCTATTGAAGAAAATCGCCGCGAGATCGACAATATGATTAAGGCGGACCGGGAGGCCCGCGAATCGTATTTTCGAATGGAGTCGGAACTTCGCGAAAAGCAGTTTGAAATTTCACGCATCCGGGAGAAATTGAACGAAATTCGAGTAGAAATGGCAAAAATCGAAGTGCGCGAAGAAGATATGGCCAAACGAATGCGGGAAGATCTGAATATAAGCGATCCCAATCTAATTGAAAAGCCGAAAGAATCTGAAATATTTTCCGATTCTGACGCGCTTGAAAGGGAGATAAACCGGCTCAAAATCCAGGCCGAACAAATCGGCGCGATCGACCCGATGATAATCGAAGAATTTGAAGAAACACAAAAAAGATATGATTTTCTCACTAGCCAGTCAGAAGATCTTGAAAAATCAATGCTGACTCTCAAGGAAGTTATCAAAGAAATGGACGACAGGATCAAGGAATCTTTTGAAGAAGCCTTCAAAAAAGTAAACTCTGAATTTTCGAAGTATTTCAAAATTATCTTCGGCGGCGGCGGCGCGGAGCTCGTGAAAACAAAAATAGAAGCGAGAAGAAATATCGGGGATATTGAAGCGGACAAGACGGAAGATGAAAATGGCAAAGATGAGGCCGATGAAAAGGAGGCGGAAGTCGAGGAAGATCAGCCAAAAGAGCTGGGTATTGAAATCAAGGCCTGCCCCCCGGGGAAAAGAATTTCCACGCTCAATATGCTTTCCGGAGGAGAAAGGGCGCTGACCTCCCTCGCCTTGCTTTTTGCCATTATCTCCAACAGCCCCCCTCCGTTTACGGTCCTCGACGAGGTTGAAGCGGCGCTCGACGAAGCCAACTCCAAAAGGTTCAGCCGGATTCTCAATGAGCTTTCGAGTGAAACGCAGTTCATCCTTATCACGCATAACCGGGAAACTATGCGGCAGGCGTCGGTTCTTTATGGCGTGACTATGAGTGCAGACGGAGTTTCCAAGGTTCTTTCGGTGAAACTGGATCAGGTGGATGAAAAAGGGGAAATAAAATGATCTTTACGAATTACGAATCTTTACGAATGTACGAATAATGTGTAATGTAGAGCGTATTATCATTGTGTAAGCATTCTTCATTTAAAATTCGTATATTCGTATTTAATTCGTAATTAGTAAAGAATTCATGAATATCAGATTTCTTTTCAAGGAGGTCAAAATTGACGGGAGGACAGAAAGTTATGTCAGGGAAAAAGTCGAGAAACTTGGAAAATTCTTCGAGTCTTTTCGCAAAGACGCTGAAATTTCGGCCGAAGTGGAAATAAATCTCGACAAAAAAGGAAAATTCCGTGTGGAAGTGATGCTTCAAACGCCTTATCAAAAATATCGGGGGGAAGATACAACTGTGTCAGTCGAGGGTTCAATAGACAGTGTCTATGAAAGCCTGGAATCGCAAATTGAAAGGGACAAGGACAAAATCACGACCCTCCGCCGCCGCGGCGGCCGCTCGCTCAAGAAAAAAATGGTAGTTGATGAAAACGCGAGATTCTAATCAATATAAGAAATGAGAAATAAAATAGAAAAAATAAATAGAAGAAATAAAAAATTTCCAATTTTTCTTATTTCTTGTTTCTTATTTCTTATATTTTCCTTAAATTCATCTTTTGCACAAAGTTATCCTAGCACCGAGAAAATCATAAATTTCATCGGCGATATCCGAATAAACTCAGACAGCACGATTGATGTAAAAGAGACTATCGCTTATGACTTTGGCGACCAGCAGAAGCACGGAATTTTCCGGTTCATTCCGGTGAAATACAAAGCGCGGGGAGGGAATTATAATTTGCGGGTTTCGAACATGAAAATCACGGACGAAAACGGCGCGCCGTATAATTTCACCACGGATTACGAGGGCGAGAATATAAAATTTCAAATCGGCGACGCGGACAAATACGTCAGCGGGACGAAGAATTACGTAATTAGTTACGTAATTCGTCGGGCGGTGAATTTTTTCCCAGATCACGATGAGCTTTATTGGAACTTCACGGGCGACAAATGGCCAGTCCCCATTGAGAGCGCAGCGCTCAAAATTATTCTTCCAGAAAACGCCATAGAAAATTTGCAGTACAAATGCTTTGAAGGAGTTTTTGGGACCACGAATGAATGCGTGGCAAGCGCGAGCGGAAATATTTTAGAATATAAATCAACGGGAATAATCAATCCCGGCGAAGGGATGACGATTGTCGCCGGCTGGCCGAAAGGAATTACCCTAGAGCTGAGCTCTAGGGTAAAAATTATGGATATCGCGCGCGATAACTGGACGCTATTTTTTCCAATCATTGTTTTTGTCTTTATGTATCGCCTTTGGAGCAAAAAGGGCCGTGACCCGAAAGGGCGGGGGACAATCATCGCGCAATATGAACCGCCGGACAAGCTCGCGCCGGCGGAAATCGGAACAATGATGGATGGTTCGGCGGACAACAAGGATGTTTCTTCGACAATCATTGATCTGGCTGTCAACAAATTCTTGAAAATCAAACGCACGGAGGAAAAGGGATTTTTCGGGACGAAAAGCAAGGATTATACGTTTATTAAAATCAAGGATGAAGAGCCGACGCGGGATTTTGAAAAAGAAGTGATGAAGGGAATCTTCAATGGGGATAAAGAAAAGAAATTATCGGATCTCAAAAACAAATTTTTCAAAACCCTCGCGGCGGTAAAAGACCAGCTTTATAAGGGCATCACAGAAAAAGGATATTATGTTTCAAATCCGAATAGTACGAGAGCTGGTTGGCTTATTGGCGGGATAATCGGCGGAGTATTCCTCACAGTGATTTTCGGCAATCTTCAGGGAGGATGGGGAGTGTTTAGCGGGATTGTCTCGACGATAATCATAGCAATCTTTGGCTGGCTGATGCCGGCGGTGACCAAAAAAGGCGCCGGGATCAAGGAAAATATTCTGGGATTCAAGGATTTTCTCTCTGTCACGGAAACGGATCGGTTGAAATTTCATAACGCGCCCGAGAAAAATCCCCAGATGTTCGAAAGATTTCTACCCTACGCGATGGTTCTTGGGGTTGAAAAAGAATGGGCGAAGCAATTTGAAGGAATATACAACCAGCAGCCGGACTGGTACGAGGATTCGTCTGGGCGGGCTTTCAATGCTATAATTTTATCAAGCCTGATAAATGATTTTTCGAATACAGCCGGGACGGCCATGGCCAGCCAGCCATCTTCAGCATCCGGCGGCGGTTCCGGTTTTTCCGGAGGGGGAGGTGGCGGTGGATTCGGTGGCGGAGGCGGAGGAAGCTGGTGAAATAAGAAATGAGATATAAAAAAGAAGAAATAAAAATGAAAGATGAGAAAGAAGTATTAAGAAATGATTTTAAAAAGAGGCTTTATATTTTTACATTGAAACTTATCGAATTTATTGATAAACTCCCAAATGACAATGTTTCGAAAAGAATTGGTGATCAATTATTAAGAAGTGGCACGAGTATTATTGCAAATTTTGTGGAGGGGCAATGTGCCAGTAGTAAAAAAGACTTCACTAATTTTTTCAATCATTCCTATAAGTCGAATAATGAAAGTAAATTGTGGTTTGCGCTTTTGCGGGACAGTAAAAGAGTGAAACCCGAAAGTGTCGAATGGTTTCTGAAGGAATTAGATGAGTATTCTAAGATATTTGGGTCAAGCTTGTTAACGTTAAGAGGAAAAAAATAATTTATTATTTCTAATATTTATTTCTTCTATCTTATTTTTAATATCTTATATCAAAATGAAAATTATTAATCATCTCATCAAACTCAAAACCGCGACGACGCTGGATTTCATCGACATAACCGACAAAATCAAGACGAAACTCAAAAAAGCGGGCATAAAAAGAGGTGTTGTGAACATCCAGAGCCTTCACACAACGATGGCGATTCTGGTGCAAGAGGCAGAACCGCTTATGATATCAGATCTCAGAAAAGTTTTGGATAAAATTGCTCCGCGGACTGTGAAATATATGCACGACAACTTTGACATCCGGACGGTGAATATGAATCCCAATGAGCCGAAAAACGGACATTCTCATTGCAAGGCGGCATTTCTGCCAACAAGCTGTTATTTGAATATAATGAAAGGCGATCTTCAACTGGGTCAATGGCAGCGGATTTTCGCCGTGGAGCTCGACAACGCCCGCCCGCGCCAAATTGCTTTGCAGATAATCGGGGAATAAAGGGATGTAAGAAATAAGAGAGAAGATATAAAATATCAACGATATTGACAAAGCTTTTCTTTATGCTAAGCTTTTATGATTTCAAATCAAAAGGAGGTGAATCTCATGGTCGGATCTGGTTGTGCCAGTATCCCAAGAGAAAGTGAACTCACGGATTTGGAAGAAATCAAGAAACTTGATTTCTTCGGAGGCACGTGGGAAGGCAAGAGGCTTCATAGCGGCGGGAGATCAACAAGAGAACTTTCGCCAGAAGAAGTAAATGCCATTCAGCTGGGGCAAGCTCGCTGCACGGGGGCATGCTGCACGGCTTTCGGCGATCCTTTTCCGAAAACCACCAATTAGAAGGGAGATAGATGCAAAATCAAGATAAAGGATGGAGCACTTCACTTCCCGCCCGGAAGAGCTCTGGCGGAGTTGATCAATCGATTTATGCTTCGCCCGAGGCTGCCAAAAAGCACATTTCGCATGATTTGCCGCCAATGAAATGCGACACGGAGGGATGTGAAACAACCCTGGCGTGGACGAAAATCGAACGCATTCTATCGGGAAAAGCAACTTGGCGTGATTATCACTGCTTCGCGTGTTGCGAAAGCGACCGCAACACTACGCCGAAGAACCCCATTCCTCCAATTCCTCCAAGGAATTGGAAAACAAACAGGCCTCCAAATATGAAGTGAAATTAGTCAGAATAGCAACATGGAGAGAGCCCTCCGCAGCCTATTGGGATGCGGAGGGTAAAATTTTGCCAAAATATTGAAATCCTCATTTTAGTTGCGCCGTCGTGCCGGAAAAGTGGTTTTTGCGCCATTGCGTAGTAAGAGATGAATCTGCTATTATTAAGTCCGTGCGATATGAATCTTCCCAAAACGAAAATTATCGGCCAAAATCTTTTTTCTGGAAAGGTTTTGTTTTTTTGGCTGTTTTATCAGTCGCCGGATACTGGTTTCACCGGCAAGTCTACTATTCTCACGGAACGGGAAATATCATGCAAACTTTTGAAATAAAGTCTGGAGAGGGAGTGAAAGATATCGCGAACAATCTGGAAAACGGACAATATATAAAAAAAGATTTATATTTCAACTATTTTATTTGGAAAACAAATAGTAGGGGAAAAATACAAGCCGGAAAATACGAACTGCGCGGGTCGATGACTATCCCGGAAATTGTCCAGGTTTTGAGCATGGGCGAAGTGGTTCCGAATGAAGTGAAAATCACTTTTCCCGAGGGGACGAGTCTCAAGGATATGGCGGATGTTCTCAAGAATAAGGGTTTTGACGGCGAAAATTTTTTGAATGCCGCGAAATCCGGCGCGGGAGCAAAAAAGGATTATGAATTCCTGAAAAGCAAGCCGGAAAAAATGAATCTCGAAGGATTTTTATTCCCTGACACGTATATTTTCTTCAAAGACACAAATGAGGCGAACATCGTGAGCCGGATGCTGCTCAATTTTGACGAGAAATTGACGCCCCAGATGCGAAACGAAATACAAGAACAAAACCGCACGGTTTTTGAAATTGTGACAATGGCGAGCATCTTGGAAAAAGAAGTGAAAACACCCGAAGATATGAAAACAGCAAGCGGGATATTCTGGGATCGGATAGGATATGGCATGCCGCTTCAAAGCTGCGCGACTATCGCCTATGTCCTTGGAAAAGAAAAAAAACAGTATTCCTATGAGGACACAAGGACTCCCTCGCCCTATAATACCTATATGAACAAAGGCCTTCCGCCCGGTCCGATCAATAACCCGGGAATGAATGCGATAAAAGCGGCCATTTATCCGACGAAAACGGATTATACCTATTTTCTTTCAGACCCGGAAACAGGAAAAACAATTTTTTCCAAGACGATCGAAGAGCATGATGCCAACAAGATAAAATATGGATTATAATTTTTTTACAAATATATGAAAATCGATCCCCATGTTCATTGCCGCGACGGCAAGCAGTCATATAAAGAAACAATCGCGCACGTGTTCGCCGTAGCTGACGCGCAGGGTGTGCAAAAAATATTTGATATGCCCAACACCGATCCGCCGATAACTGCGGAAAAGGATATTGACGAGCGGTTGAAGCTCGTGCCTAGTGAGAGAATCAATGATTATTATGTCTGGATTGGCGTCACTTCTGATGCCGGACAGCTTGAAGGAGCGGTGAAATGCTATGAAAACCGGAAAAATGTCATCGGTCTCAAGATGTTTGCCGGAAAATCAGTCGGCGATCTCACGGTTCTGGAAAAAGAAGACCAAAAAAAAGTGTATAAAACTTTGGCAAATCTCGGCTATAAAGGAGTGATAGCTGTCCACTGCGAGAAAGAAAGTCTGATCAAAGGAGAAATTTGGGATCCGAAAAATCCGTTGACGCACTCGAAAAGCCGTCCCAAAAGAGCCGAGATAAAATCGGTGAAAGATCAGATCGAGCTCGCGAAAAAGGCTGGTTTTCTCGGGACGCTTCACATCTGCCACATCACTTGTCCCGAGTCAGTCGAATTGGTTGATCTGGCCAGGAAGGAAATTTCTGTCACTTGCGGCGTTACGCCTCATCACGCGCTTTGGGACCAGAAAATGCAAAAAAGGCCCGATGGACTTCTCTACAAAATGAACCCTCCGCTTCGGGATAAAAAGACCGTTGCCGGACTTCTCGAATGCGTGAAGAACGGGAAAATAGACTGGATCGAAACTGATTACGCGCCGCATCAGGTGGGTGAAAAAATGTTCCCGCCGTATATGTCCGGTTATCCCTCCCTTTGCCTTTATAAGGATTTTGTGGAAAATTTTTTGCCGAGCTTGGGGGTTAGCCAGGAATTGATTGAAAAAATGACATATGGAAATATTGCGAGGGTTTTTGAGAGTAAATTAAAGTAATTTATTAAACATACATTTTAATTCGCTAAAGTACTAGAATATCTGATCGAATATGGAGGGTGGCCTTGACATATTATTTGGGCCATATATAATGTATTTTGTCAGTTAAATAATCATTTTCCGCAGAAATTGGGCTCCGCCAGCTAGCGGATTAAGTCCCAACGAGGAAATTACAGTTTTTATTGTTTTTTTCTGGGCCTGTGGATATAGCGGGCTTTTTATTTTTTATAAAAATTCGTATATTCGTAACTGATTCGTAATTCGTAAAGAATATCATGCTTACGCGACCCCAAAAAGAGGAATTAGTGAAAAAATTATCCGAAAAAGTGAAAGCCGGAAAAGTCATGGTTTTTTCAGATTATGCGGGAACGACGGTCGGCAAAATGAAAGAATTGCGCGATGAACTGAGGAAAACAGGATCAAGTTACAAAATCTCCAAAAAGAAATTGCTGGAGCTGGCTTTCAAAAATTCTGGAATCGAAGTGGACGTGAAGAATATGAAAGGCCAGATTGGCGTCGCGATTGGTGAAGAAGATGAAGTTTCGGCGGCGAAAATACTGGCAAAATTTTCAAAAGAGAACAAAAATTTCAAAATATTGCAGGGGATTCTGGAAGGAAAAGTCATTTCTGAAAAAGAAGTCGCGGCTTTGGCGGCGCTTCCTTCGCGTGAGGAGCTGCTTGCGAAGCTTGTCGGCACAATCAACGCTCCGGTTTCCGGATTTGTGAATGTGCTGGCGGGAAATTTGAGGAATTTGGTGGGAGTTTTGAAGGCGATTGGAGACGCAAAATGATTAGGCCAGTGAAAATATAGTTTTTTTCGAGCCCGCCCGCTTCGAGTCGCGAAGCGAGTTGGGCGGATAGGCTAACTCATAATTCATAAATTGTAATTTATAATCCTAACATTATGTCAGAAGAAAAAACAACGGAAGAAAAAATAGAAGTCGAGGTTCCGGAAAAATTCAAAGCTCTTGTTGAGCAGATCGAAAAAATGTCTGTTCTTGAGCTTTCCGAGCTCGTGAAAATACTCGAAGAGAAATTCGGGGTAAGCGCGGCAGCTCCAATGATGATGGCTGGAATGCCGGCGGCCGGCGGAGAGGCGGGCGCGGCGGCTGAAGAAAAGAGTGAATTCGACATCGAACTGGTAGCGCCCGGGGATGCCAAGATCAATGTGATCAAGGTTGTTCGTGAAATCACCGGAAAAGGTTTGAAAGACGCCAAAGACCTGGTTGACGCGGCTCCAAAGGTGATCAAAGAGAAAGCTCCGAAAGCCGAGGCGGATGAACTGAAAAAGAAGCTCGAAGAAGCGGGCGCGACTGTGAATCTGAAATAATCAATTTCCTAATCTCGGAGATTAGGAAACGACAGGCTTGAAATAAATTTCAGAATATGATAGAAGAAAGAAGGGCTATCCAGCTCTTTTTTCATTCGTAAAATTCCTCAATAGGAGACTGTCAGATGAGCAAGGGAGAAGATAGTATTTCTTTCAAATGCACGGCAAAGTGCGGAAATAAGAATCAGCTTGGTTTCTGCAAGATTGCCCTAGAAGGAAAAGTATTGGAAATAGTCGGTAAGGGAAAATGCAATTGCTACAGTGTTCCCAAAGACGAACTTGCCCACGATGGCCGGGCGAAATATTAGGGAGGATGGTATGAGAAGAAATGAAAGGATAATACCGAAAAATACTCTTCCCGTGAACTGCCTTTTCTCAAAATGCTACTTGTTTAGTTGGGCAGTCGGCTGTACGGCGGGGCAAGCGAGTTACTGCAGTTTGGCGAATTTCATCAAGGGGTATAACTTTCATCCCAAAAACTGCGCGGGGTCAGCCTGCAAAAGCCTCAACGTTGAAAAGGGCTGCCTGGCTCTGCAGACCACCTATTGCTCCCGGGCGCAGCTCCTGGGCGCATAAAACGGCCGGGAGGTGAAAGAGTCATGCGAAATCCAAGGCGGGAGCTTCATCCCCGCCTTTTCTTTTTGCCTGAACACTGAAAATAAAGACACACCCGTAAACCAGTTTACGGGTGTGATGACAAAATTTGAATAATTATGATATAGCAATTATATTCAAATAATTTATTCAAAAGAGAATTTTTTTACAGAAGTTCCTTTGAGCAGATAAATGACTTTGTTTTTTTCGTCCACCAAAAAATCCTTGATAGAAACAATATCGGCGCTGAAATACTGATTGAAAATTTTTCCTTCTTTTGAATATTTCACTATTCGATGGTTTTTATTGTCGAGAACATAAATTCCTTCCATTTCCGGTTCGGAAAATATTTTGTCGATGGCAAGCGGAACATCTGGCTTTTCGAAATTGATGCTGCTGTCCGTTTTTCCCTGCAGATATGCCGTGATGTCGCCTGAACCTGCGGCGAAGATATCATCATTGATCGCGAAACCTTTCGCGCTTTTGATTTCCGATCCGCTTCGGAGCCAGTTTTGCATTTCACCAAAGCCTCCTTCGGCGCGGGGATAGCGATAAATTTGATTCGCCTCTGGGTCAAGTATATATAAATAAGTTAGAAAAGTTTTCATATCAGCTGCCTTAAGATTGCCGGGAAGTGAAATGCCGTTCTCCTGGAAATTTTTGTTTATCGGAGTGAAGGAAACGATTTTATTGTTCTCCGTGAGGAAAAACAGGCTTTCGAGATGGGGCATAGCCGCCGCAAGCTTGAAATTTCCAACGGCAAGGCTAGTTTTTGTTTCCTCAACACTTTTGGATCCAAGATCGACTTTCAAAACTGACTGGCTTTCTTCCGGAATGATATAGAGATAATTTCCAAGAATTGTCATTTGATCGGCTGGCTGACCAAGGCTCACGATCTCCTCAATCGTTTCAATTTTTTTGACATTCACGTCTTCAAGGTTTTGAAGAGCCGTTTCTGGCTCAGTGGGTGGGGCAGTCGTTTCTTCCGCCAACTTTCTTTGTTCACTCCTATCTCTCATGATTGCCACTGAAACAAACGATGCGATCGCCAGGATCGCTATTGCGGCAACTATTTTTGCCTGCATCCCTTTTTCTTTCCATTCTATTTTCTTTATATTATGAAAAAAAGACACAAAAAATGGCTTTATTTTCAAAAGCAAGAGCTTTGCCCAAGCGGAAATTTTGGTGAAATAATGCTTGAAATTGATCTTTTTTGCATTGGCTGAGATAGATAATAAAATGCTTTTGACTTTAACAAAAAAGTTGAAAAACACCATATTTCCAGGGATCTCGCGGAAAATCGGAGTTTCTTTCGGGAAAGCAGTTTTCGCGTCGCGGCTTTGCGCCTCTTTCTCGAATATGTCTTTTGCTCCCGCAAACGAATCTATTTTCTTCACCTTTTCTTCGCCGATGACCGGAGCTTCGACAATCATCGGTTTCGCTTCATTTGAATCGGAAAGGTCGATGACAATCGTGCCGGCCAGCTCGCTGTTTGCCCTTAGGGAAATTTCCAAAAATCCCGGGTATTCTTCGCGTGAAAAATGCGAAGCGTTCTGGCGAAGCTCTTCTCGGGAAAAAATATCCATAAGCTCGTGCGTCGTGAAAATGAGTTTGTCGCCGATTTCGAGTTTGCCGCTTGAAGTATTGGAAAAAGTTTTGAGCGGATGAGATTCAGCGACTTTTTCTTCATCAAGTTCCGCACTTATTTCAGCGATTTCACCTTCGCGAATCAGAAAAATTGACGCGTTTCCCAAGCAAGCAAAATGAAGGTTGTTTCTTTCAATGGCGCCTGCGGCAAAGTTGATTTTTCCGGCCCAGGCTGTGGCGCCATGGCGGACCAGTTCCGCCAGAGCAAGGTTGGCTTTTCGAAGACTGGCTTCGAAGCTCTCTTCTGCGCTGCGCTGCGGTTTTCCGAAGTATTCTTTCTTGATCACGGAAGTCAGGAGATTTGCGATATATGAAGAATCCTCCGAATGGTCATCCACTTTGATAATCCCAAAAATTGTTCCGAATCGCTGCTGTTCGAAATTTTCAGGGGGAAAGGAAAAAACAGTCGCAAAAGGCGTAAGCTCGTTTTTTGAACAAATCAAAATATCGCGAATTGCCGCGTGATATTCCTTTTCCCTTCTTTTCCTGGAAGAAGTGGTCATTTTCTTCGTTTTTTCATTTTTCAAAATTTGAGCCCATTATAGGGGAAAAGCAGAAAAATATCAATTTTTCGCATAACTGATGACGCACAATCCATGACGCGACAACATTTATCATTCTTTTCCCAATTGCGTTTCGCGCCATGCGAAAATTGGACTTTTTTCTGATCGATCGCTATAATAGGGGCAGTTTTTTTCACTAAGAATTAAGAATATCTAAAATATGTCCGAGATATTTTCGCAGCTTTTTGATACGCGTGCCCGGTCGAGGCTGGTGAAATTTTTCATGCTAAATGACAAAGAAAGCTATTCGCTCAAGGATATCATCAGGAAGAGCCAGCTTTCTTCCCAGCAGGCCAATCGGGAACTTGCGCGGATGGAAAGGATGAAAATGATTGTTTCGCGTTCCAAAAAAGGCCATAAGATTTTCGAAACCAACCGGGATTTCATTTTCTATCCGGAACTCAGGAATCTTGTCATCAAATCGAACACGCTTCCTGAATGCCGAAGCCTCCATCGGATCAAAGGTCTTGGAAAAGTGAAGTTGGCTCTCATGTCCGGAGTATTTCTCAATTATCCCAAAGGCCGGGCCGACCTTTTGGTCGTCGGAGATGAATTGAGCCGGGCAAAACTGAAGCATCTGCTCGAAAGTTTGGAGGCGGAAGTGGGAAAGGAAATCAACTATTCAATTATGGGCTCGGACGAATTCAAATACCGCACGGATATGCTGGACAAGTTCGTCATGGAATTTCTGGAAGGCCCCTATGAGGAGATTATCTGCAGGATTCCTAATTTGAAAGAGATAGCGAACCGGAGGAAATAAACTCGACTAACAAATCAAAGTCATGTCCTTGTATATCATTTTTTTTGTGTTGGTTCTGGTTATCCTGGCTCTGGCTGGGTTTATTTTATCATTACGTAGAAAATTAGATAACTCGGAAAAGCAAGAGTTAGATCAAAAAAATATCGATATTATTTCGAATATTACCAATCAAATTCAGCAACTTTCAGGGACCATTGGCACCATCCAAAAAAGTGTAGATCTTAGGCTGGGAGAGAATACGAATCGGCTCGACAATGCCAGCCGTTCTTATGGGGAAGTGCAAAAACAACTGGTGCAAGTCCATGAAAGCGTAAAGCAGATGCATGAGGTTGGGAAAAACATCTCAAGTCTCCAGGATATCCTGAGGGCTCCAAAACTGCGGGGGGTGATGGGAGAATTTCTGCTCGAAAACCTTTTGGCGCAGATATTCAGCGGAGACCATTATGAAATCCAGCACACATTCAAGAGCGGCGAAAAGGTGGACGCAATTGTAAAGTTGAAAGATTATCTGGTGCCGATCGATTCCAAATTTCCGCTTGAGAATTTTCAAAAAGCATCTGATGCGGACGAAGACAATCGCGAACAATATTCCCGGATATTTTATACCGATGTGAAGAAGCATATAGATTCAATCGCCAAAAAATATATTTTGCCGGATGAGGGGACAGTTGATTTTGCCTTGATGTATATTCCGGCTGAAAATGTATACCATGAAATCGTCAGCCATAATTTTGGTGAAATAAAATTATTTGATTATTCAACAGGAAAAAGGGTCATTCCGGTTTCGCCAAACACCCTTTATGCCTATCTTTCAACTATAGTTATGGGACTCAAAGGTATGAAAATAGAAGAAAACGCCAAGGATATTTTGAAAAATCTCAAGAGACTGGAAATAGAGTTCGAGAAAATTAGGAGTGACTTTGTTTTGCTGGGGACGCATCTTAATAATGCCGCCAAGAAATACGGAGATACCGAAAAAAGGCTGGACAGATTTGAAAATCGCCTCGAAAAATCAAAAACGAGAGAATTCGAGGAGGTTGAAAGCGTCCCATTGCTGGCTGAGGACAAATCAAATGATGCAAAAACTGAAGGAAAAATTTAAAAGGTTTTTTTGGCACAGCTATTGGACCGATCCAGTGATATTTTTTTCACTGGTTCTGGCGATTCTTTTGAATCTTGGCATGTGGATAGCGGTTTGGCAGATAGTGGAACCCGCCAGCCGGCCGATAATTCTTCACTACAATGTCTATTTTGGCGTTGACTCGATAGGGGATTGGAGAAATGTTTTTCTGATGCCTGCGCTGGCGGCGGTTATTTTTTTGGTTAACGCGGTTCTTTCGCGTTTTTTCTATTATAAAGAGCGGCTGGCTTCGTATCTTTTTGCAGCAATGGCGCTTCTCGTTCAGCTTCTTATGGCGGTGGGGCTGGGGAGCGTGATACTGATAAACTTTTAAATAAGATATAAGAAATAAGAGAAAAGAAATTATTTTTATTAGCTTTCCTCTTTTCAACTTTCTTATTTCTTATTTTTTATATCTCATATGTTTTCCTATCCCGATCCCCGCACAACCGATCCTCGTGAACGTCGCTTACAAAGAATATTTGAAATTATTCCCGGGTCGCTGGCCTGGTTCACGATTCTTGGCATGTTTGTTTTTTCTTTCTGGCTTCCTGTTTGGGTAGCGGTTTTTATAATAGCCTTCGACATATACTGGCTTTTCCGCACCCTTTATATCTCGACATATTCAATCGTCGCTTTCCGGAAAATGCAGTGCCACAAAGCGATTGACTGGATGCAGGCATGCCGGAAAATGTCTGATATAGACGACTTTCTCAAAGAAACGGAAGAAAACTATCGGCGGGCGAAAGAGGATTTTTCCAAGAAACGCTGGAAATTGTTTTCAGCAGAAAAAAAGTCATCCAAAAAGAAATTGTGCGCTGTGAAGGAGATCAAAAAGGAAATTCTGGAAATCTCAAGGCGCGACAGGTCAAAATTTTTGCGTTGGGAAGATATCTATCACGTAGTAATGCTTCCGACTGCTAACGAAGGACCGGAAATCATCGAGCCGGCCATTCAGGCTGTCGCTGAATCTGACTATCCTAACGAAAAATTTATCATTCTTCTCGCGACCGAAGAGCGGGAGGACAAAAAGAAAAGGGAGCACAAAATTAACTATCTAAGAAATAAATTCGGTAAAACATTTTTTGATTTTTTGGTGACGGTTCACGAAGTGGCTCCGGGAGAGATGAGAGCCAAAGCGTCCAACACCACCTTTGCCGCAAAAAAGCTTAAAGAATATCTGGAAGAAAAAAATATTCCGCTCGAACGCGTCGTTCTTTCCAATTTTGATTGTGATACCTGCGCCCATCCCCAATATTTTGCGGCTCTCACCCTGAAATACGCCACTGAACCGAGGCGGCTCAATTTTGCCTACCAGCCTCTGCCGATGTATCACAACAATATTTGGGACACAAACGCCTTTGTGAGAATCATCGTCACCGGTTCAAGCTTTTGGCACATGGTGGAGGCGATGCGGCCGGAGCATATGGTGACGTTTTCTTCGCATTCGGAGGCTTTTAAAACGATCGTTGACGTTGATTATTGGCCGGTGAACATGATTTCCGAGGACAGCGTCATTTTTTGGAAGTGCTATACGTTTTTTAGCGGAGATTATGAAGTAAAGCCAATTTACCTCCCGGTGTCACTCGACGCGGTTTTGGCGAACACTTATTGGAAAACAATTGTCAACCAGTATAAGCAAAAACGGCGCTGGGCCTACGGAATTGAGAATTTTCCTCTGCTCGCCCGCGCTTTTTGGAGAAACAAAAAAATCCGGCCGATGAAAAAAGCAAAACATCTTTTCACGATGCTTGAAGGCCATTGGTCTTGGGCAACCAACTCTTTCATTATCGCGCTCCTTGGTTGGCTGCCGGTTATCATTGGCGGTCCGGAATTTAACCGAAGCGTTCTGGCCCATAACCTGCCTTATTTCACGAGATACCTGATGAACGCGGCACTTATCGGCCTGGTCATCTCGATGTTTTTGAGCCTGATGCTTCTTCCGCCGCGTCCCGCCCGGTACGGCCGAAAACGCTATATATATATGTTTCTTCAGTGGTTTTTGGTCCCCATCACCGCGCCATTCCTCGGGGCCGCTCCGGCTGTCGATTCCCAGACCCGGATCCTTCTCGGCAAATACTTCGGTGAATTCTGGGTGACGGAGAAGGTGAGAAAAAAAGATTAGTATATAGTATCTCGTATTTTTTTTCGCGAATAAAAACTCACTACGATATATCGTAGTGGGCAATTCGTAAAATAACCAAAAAGTCAAGTGGCGGCAAAATTTCTTCTCCCATTTCTATTTTCTTTTTTATTATCGATCATCGCGATATTTTTTTTGCTGCGGACGCCATTTTTAAGGCCGAACCTTAAAAAGAGGTTGGGAGGTTTAGTTGTGATTGTAATTTTCATTTTATTCGTACTATACGATAAAGACTTGGTCATCACGAAACCGATTGCGGGGATTATTACCGGTGGACTGTTGATTCTGATTTTTGGGTTGTGGGATGATATAAAAAATCTAAATTGGAAATGGCAGTTGGCATTTCAAGTTATAATAGCGATCACAGCGATATTATTTGGTGTGCGGAGCGGATATACGGCAAATCCTTTCGGTGGAACCATAAATCTCGAAAATCCTGCCGTATACATTTTTATTTACACGTTATACTTTTTGCTCTTTATTAATGCATTGAATTGGCTTGACGGAATTGACGGTCTTTCGGGAAGCGTGACATTCGTGGCACTGGCCGAGATATTTTTTTTGAGCCTCTTGCCGCATGTCAATCAGCCGGCGGCGGCAATTTTGTGCGCAACCGCTGCTGGGGCAGTTTTGGCTTTCTTGGTTTTCAACTGGCATCCGGCAAAAATCATAGCCGGGACATCTGGCGCCTGGTTTTTTGGGTTTCTCCTTGCCAGCCTGTCCATATTTGCGGGAGCAAAAATAGCGACAGTTTTCATGGTAACACTTATACCAGTTTTGGATCTGGTGAGTGTGATATGGGAAAGGCATCATGCCGGCGGATCCATATTTTCAGGCGGGGACAGTCGACATCTTCATCACAAACTGCTAAAATTGGGACTAGGCGAAAAGCAGATCGTGGTATTGGTATGTGTTTTTGGCATGATTGTTGGGCTTGCGGCACTGAATTTAAACGCGATCGGAAAGATGGTTTTTATCGCAATCTTTTCTGCTGCATATTTCATTCTACAGAGAATAAAATTCAAAATTTAACATGAATTTATTTTTAAACTAGCGCCATGTCCTCAATATCAAAAAAAATAATCTTCGTTGCATTGATTTTATCGATAATAATGATGATTTTACTCAACTATGTCTCCAGTGAATTTTATTCGCTGCAATACGGGAATCCTATCAAAAGGGTGTATCTCAAAAATGCTTTCGTGAAGGCGGAAGCCGTGGCAACGGCGGAAAAAATCAAATTGGGGCTCGCCGGAAGGGAAAATATCGGCGAGGGAAGGGGCATGCTTTTTCTGATGCCGCAAGATGATTTCCAGCGCTTCTGGATGAAGGGAATGCAGTTTCCAATCGACATTATCTGGATCGAAAACGGTCGGGTGGTCGGCTGTGAGGGAAGAATTTCGCAGGATGACCAGCGGATTTTCACGTCTCCCGAGAAATCCAGCGTAGTCCTTGAAGTAAATGCCGGTTTTTGCGAGCAGAACGATGTTCAACTGAATGATCCGGTTCGAATTGAATAGCTGAATTTTATAAAGGACCGGTTCCCACAAACATATAATTTCATCCCTTTGTCAATATTGCTTCGAATAAACTCTTTTGCTAGACTGTCAAATGGAATAACTCTTAGGGCAATCAAACATGAAAGAAAAAATATCTGGATTGGCAAAAAAGATCAAAATAAACGAAAAGACGATAAACTATCTTCTTATTCTAATTCTGGGTTTTCTCGTGGGAGTGGCGGTGAAAACGGAAGCCAAGAAAAGGGTTACGATAGGATTCGGAGATTATCTCGTTTCGGAAATGAAACAGGATTTTGATTTGTCCAAGCAGGAAACGTTAACAGCGCCGTCAGATCAGGCGGCTCCAGGCGGGGAGGCAAATCAGGAAGCGCCGAATGTGCCAGGCGGTGCAGAACAGCAATAACTCTCGCAGAATAAAAATATAGCTTAATTAAATAACTTCATCCTCCCACCTCTTTCCGAGATTATTCAAAAGTGCTACTAAAAAAATCCATTCAGCAAAGGTTTTTTAGAGCCTTTGAACTATCAAAAAAAGTGGTGTGGGATAAATATCCAATGGAAGAAAAAAAAGAAGAAAACTCGGCGGGAGAAGCGCCGATGGAAAAACGGGAGGGAGAAAAATATTCTCAATGTTCCGATGAGTCTTGTCGCCGAAAAATGAAAAACTATGTCTCAGTGGTTATTCTGATGGCCGGGCTCCTGATTGGCAGCATTTTCGTGGATGTGGCCCAATTCTTTGGCCAGCAGGGCGTTTCGCCGAGGGTTCTGAAGAATGTGGATGTATTTCCTTTTGATGGAAAAACCTGGGTTGCCTATAGCGAGCCGGTCATCACTCTTCAAGTCTTGACCGACAGCAAATGTGAAGCGTGCGATCCAACCGAGTATCTTAAATGGCTGAAAAGGGTTATTCCGACGACGCTGGCCAAGAAAGTTGAAATGGACTCTGAAGAAGGAAAGGCTATAGTTGAGAAATTAAACGTGAAAAGCATTCCCGCGTTCATTTTTGACGAAAATGTGGCAAAAACGGATGTTTATGCCCAAGCCCAGGGAATTTTTGAAAAGAAAGACAACAAGTATCTCATGAACACGGAACAGGTTGGGTTCAAGGCCGGAAAATATCTTGAAACTCCCAGTGTCTCAAAAGATAATCCGCAAATCGGCCCCGAAGACGCGAAAGTGAAAGTGGTTCTTTTCAGCGATTTTCAATGCCCCTATTGCAAATCATTTCACGAAACTTATCGAAAGGCCATCAGTGAATACAAGGATAGGGTCTTGTTTGCCTACAAATATCTTCCACTCGACTTTCATAAGCAGGCAATGAACGCGGCCGTGGCAGCCAGTTGCGCCGGCGACCAGGGAAAATTTTGGGAAATGTCGGACAGGCTTTATGGATCGCAAGCCGATTGGCAAAGCACGGAAGGAGTCGCGAAATTTAAGTCGTATGCCGCGGCTCTCGGATTGAACG
This sequence comes from Candidatus Moranbacteria bacterium GW2011_GWC2_40_12, assembly GCA_000995965.1. Lineage (GTDB taxonomy): Bacteria > Patescibacteriota > Minisyncoccia > Moranbacterales > UBA11712 > UBA11712. Next base: position 309,793 of record LBYD01000001.1, on the reverse strand, counting down.
CGGCGAATTTCAGCGAATGTGTTGACCAAAATAAGCCGAAAGACAAAATCGCAGCTGACCAGGAGGAAGCAGCCAACTTTGGAATTTCCGGAACTCCCGCCTTTTTCGTGAATGACCAGTTCATCGGCGGCGTTGTTTCATACGAAGAAATGAAAAAAATGCTGGATGAGGAATTGGCGAAATAACCAAAAAGCTTCAGAATTTCATGTTTCTTTGGAAACTCAGCTTCTTGTTTGAAGCTGAGTTTTTTTATGGTATAATGACTGGGATGAAACTCGAAAAGAAAATTTTTGAAATTGTTTTTCATGCGCGGGGTGGTCAGGGGGCGAAAACGGCCGCGGAGCTTTTGGCGCAGGCGGCGCTCGCGGAAGGGAAGTTTGTCCAGGCTTTTCCCGATTTCGGTCCCGAGCGGACAGGAGCGCCGATGAAAACATTCGTGCGGGTTTCGGCCGAGCCGATACTCACGCACGAGCCGGTGGTTGATCCGGACATGGTGGTGATTTTGGACGAAACGCTTCTCGGAACTATTGAAGTTACCAAAAATCTTGATGAAAACGAAGCTATGATCGTGAACACTACCTCGGATCGTGAAGCAGTCAGGCAAAAAACGGGCTATGCGGGAAATGTCTATCCTATTGACGCGACGGGGCTTTCTCTTGAAATTGTCGGGGAGCCTCGTCCGAATACGGCAATTTTAGGAAAAATGGTAAAGATATCTGAAATTGTGAAACTCGAAAATCTGGTTGATGTTTTTCGGGAAAAATACACGGGAAAAATAGGTTCCGAAAAAACAGAAAAAAATATCCGGGCGATTGAGGAGGCGTATGATTCATTATAATTGAAAATTAATAAATCAAAATGGAAAATGACAGTTTAAAATGTAAAGTTTATTGTCATATTTGTTTTAGGGGTATTTAAACATTTTGAAATGTCATTTGTAATTTTGAGATTTGCATTTTGCATTAATTTATGGATTGGGAAAACATAGAAGAAGGAGCAATTATTGAGCACGATCTAAAAAAGTCACCGCGTACGGGAGATTGGCGATATATGAAGCCACAAGTGGACAAGAAAACCTGTCTTGGTTGCGGGAATTGTTTTGATGTGTGCCCGGAAGCGGCGATTGACTACGACAGCGAGCGCAAAGCGGATATTGACTACGACGTTTGCAAGGGCTGTGGCGTTTGCGCGACAGTTTGCCCGAAAAAAGCGATAACGATGATGAAGAATACATAATCATAAGGGATCGATTTCTGTAAAATAACGATGATTAATAAAAATAAAAACCTGGCCCTGACTGGCGGAGCCGCGGCCGCTGAAGCCTTGAAGCAAATCAATCCGGATGTGATGCCGGTTTATCCGATCACGCCGCAGACGCCGATCATTGAAACCTTTGCGAAGTTTGTTGCTGACGGTGAAGCGGACACGGAAATGATTGAAGTCGAGTCGGAACACAGCGCGATGAGCGCGGCAGTGGGAGCCCAAGCGGCGGGAGTGCGGGCGATGACGGCTTCGAGCTCGCAGGGAATTTTGCTCATGGCAGAAATATTGCCGATCGCCGCGGGAATGCGGCTGCCGATTTTGATGCTGGTTAGCGCGCGGGCAATTTCCGCGCCGATAAATATCCATTGCGATCATCAGGACGTGATGTTTGTCCGGGATTCCGGGTGGATTCAAATATTTTCCGAAAATGCGCAGGAAGTGTATGACAATGTTTTTATCTCCTTGCGATTGGCTGAAAAAGTAAGATTGCCGGCGATGGTGATCATGGACGGCTTTACGACCTCGCATAGCGTGGAAAATATTGAAATTCTCGAAAATTCAGCCGCGCGAAGCTTCGTCTCTGAATACCAGATGAAAAACTCTTTGCTTGATTTTGAAAATCCAAAAACATTCGGGCCAGTTTCACTGCCTAATTCATACTTTGAATTTAAAAGACAGCAAATTGAGGCGATGGATGGGGTAATCGGTGAAATCGGGGGAATATTTGAGGAATTCAGAAATATTAGCGAAAGAACTTATGATATTTTTGAAGAATATAAAATCGATGACGCCGAACGAGTGATCGTGGTGGCCGGCTCAACCGCCGGAACGGCGAAGTCCGCAGTTGACGAATTGCGAGAGCAAGGCGAAAAAGTTGGACTTCTTAAAATAAAATTATTTCGGCCGTTTCCGCATAAGCAGATCGCTGAAGCCTTGAAAAACGTGAAAAAAATCGCGGTTCTGGACCGGACGGTTTCTTTTGGTTCGCAGGCGCCACTGTACATGGAAATACTAAACAGCTTATCCAAATTACACATTACAAATTATAAATTACAGTCATTCATATACGGCTTGGGCGGAAGAGAAATTCTCAAAGAGGACATAAAAAAGGTTTTTGTGGGTTTGGAAAAAGACGAAGCCGAAGGAATAAGATATATTGGTTTGAAATAAAATGAATGAAAAATTAACCAAACACTTGGCCCCCGGGCATTCCACTTGCGCCGGATGCGGCATTCCGGCCATCGTGCGAACGGTTTTGGGGGCGACGGATGATCCCGTGATCGTCGTGAGCGTGACGGGGTGCCTGGAAGTGACTTCAACGCTTTATCCCTATTCGGCCTGGAAAGTGCCGTATATCCACAGCGCATTTGAAAATGGCGGAGCGACGGCGGCGGGAATTGACGGGGCAATCAAAGCTTTGCGAAAAAGGAATAAGATTCCGGCCGGCAAAAAAATTCAAGTGGTCGTTTTTGCGGGCGACGGGGGAACATATGACATCGGCCTTCAGAGCTTGTCCGGTGCGCTCGAACGCCAGCACGATTTCCTTTATGTCTGCTACGATAACGAAGCCTATATGAACACCGGCGGGCAAAGGAGCGGTGCGACCCCGCGAGGAGCGGACACGGAAACGACTCCGGCGGGGAAGAAGAGTTTTGGGAAGCTGGAAAAAAGAAAAGATTTGATGTCAATTGTGATTGCGCATCACCTGAAATACGCTGCGCAGACGAATGTTGCGTATTTAGCCGACCTCAAAATGAAAGCCAAAAAAGCCTTTGCGCTCGATGGTCCGAGATTTTTGCTTGTGCTTCAGCCTTGCACGAATTTGTGGAAATATCCGACTTCCGAATATGTCCGTATTGGAAAAATGGCGACCGAAACCAATTTCTGGCCTCTTTGGGAATATTTTGACGGCAAGTATAAAATAAACTGGGCGACTGAAAATCCCAAACCGATCGAAGATTTTTTGAAAACGCAGGGAAGGTTCAAACATTTATTTCGTCCCAGTGGGGAAAAAGTGATTGCCGAAATGCAAAAAGAGGTGAATGAAGAATGGAAGAGGCTGGTAAATTTGGTCCAAATTTGAATGCTTATCTTTGAAAATAAATTTATAGTATAAGCGTAATAAATAAGCGAAAAATATGTCAAAACCCAAAGTAAACACAGAATTGTGTATCGGATGCGGGACGTGCGAGGCACTGTGCCCGAAAACCTTTAAGGTTGAGAACGGAAAATCGAGTGTGATTGCGGATTCTTGCCAAGATTGTGATTGCAGTGAAGTGGTGTCCAGCTGCCCGGTGAACGCGATATCACTAGAGAAATAAGACATAAGATATGAGAGAGAAGAAATAAATAGCAGAAATTAGAAATGCTTTTTTGTGTTTCTTGAAATTTTCCTCTTTCTGATATTTATTTCTTCTATTTTATTTTTAATTTATTATTTCTCATTATGCTCAATCGAGAAAACAAAGAATTGGTAAAAACTTATAAAAAAATTCTGATCGGTTTTTTTGTTATCACATTTCTCATTTCCTCATTTTTCGGGGCTCTTTTTGGTTTTATGGCTGGGAATCTGGGGCAGGGAAAATTCAGCCTTGATTTTTTGAAGAAAAATCAAAATCAGGTCGGGCAAAAGAATTCTGGCAGTGCGGGGAGCACCATCAATTTTCCCGATGAAGAATCGGCCGTGACGGCGTCAGTCGAAAAAGCTTCGCCGGCTGTGGTGAGTATCATTGTTTCCAAAGACATTCCAAAAATGCAGGACTTTTTTTCCGATCCCTTCGGTTTTGATCCTTTTTTCAATCCTTTCGGATCGAGCCAGAGGCAACAGCAAAATCAGGGAGAGACGGAAAAACAGGAAATTGGCGGAGGTTCGGGATTTATCGTTTCAAAAGATGGGCTGATTGTGACCAATAAGCATGTTGTTTCCGACCAGGAGGCGGAATATACCGTGATGACAAATGACGAAAAAAAACACGCGGCTAAGGTGATGGCAATCGATCCGGTGAACGACGTTGCCATTCTCAAGATCGAAGCCGGAAACAATTTGCCGGTTTTGGAATTGGCCGATTCAGGCAATTTGAAAATTGGGCAGACGGTCATTGCGATCGGAAATTCGCTCGGGGAATTTCGAAACACGGTCAGCAAAGGAATCATTTCCGGCCTCAAACGCAATGTGACGGCCGGAGATGGATTCGGGCAGGCGGAAACTTTGAGCGAGGTGATTCAGACAGACGCGGCCATCAATCCGGGGAATTCCGGCGGGCCTCTTCTCAATATCAGCGGACAGGTGATAGGCGTGAATGTTGCAATGGCGCAAGGGGCTGAAAACATCGGTTTTGCGCTTCCCATAAATATCGTGAAAAAGGGCATCGAAAGCGTGAAATCGAAAGGAAAAATAGTCCAGCCTTACATTGGCGTGCGATACATACCAATAACGGAAGAAATAAAGAAAGCAAATAATTTGCCATATGGCTATGGCGCGCTGGTGCTTCGCGGGCAAAAAGTGACTGACTTCGCGGTTGTTCCGGGAAGTCCGGCGGACAAAGCGGGACTCACGGAAAATGACATTATTCTTGAAATAAACGGCGTGAAGATTGATGAAAAAAATCTATTGAGCGACCAAATCGCGAAATCGAACGTCGGCGACACAATCAACCTGAAAATCTGGCACAAAGGCGAGGAAAAAACAGTTCAAGTGAAACTGGAGGAGAGGAAATGAAACTCATAGGTGTGTCGGACACCTACAAAAACTAAACCGCTTTTTTTCTTACCAACATCTTACCAACATTCAATGTTGGTAAGGGTTACAAAAGAATCCGCAAAAGAAAAACCCACCGCTCGAAAGCGGTGAGTTTTCTATTTTCTAACATCGGATGTTAGGAAGCCTTAGGATAACAAATTTTTGGATAATATTCAAAGAACGAGCTGTGGACTCGTTCTTTTTGACTTCCTTAAGTTAAACTTTAGGAATGGTTACTCACCGGCGCAATTGAGGGAAGGAAGGAAATATAAAAAAATTTCCAATTCCTGCCTTTGCTAAGGTCGAACCTTAGCAAAACTCTAAAATTTTTCGATTCCTTTTTTAGCTTTTTGTTTTACTATCGTATGATAGTGATTTGACATCAATCAATAACTGACAATATCCACGAGATATCCTCTCTTCCTAAAGTTCAACTTTAGGAATGGTTAATGTTGGGTCGAGTTATGTTATAAAATAAAGAAAAAGAGCGGAAATATCCGCTCTTTCTATTCTCGCTAAGGTTCAACTTTAGCGAAGCTCTAATTACCAAGGCTTATTGCCAAATGTAATCCAAGGATTCGGGTGATCGGGAGTCATCTTGCATTCGGTCGATCCCGTTTCTGTATCCACTCTGCAGCACATAGTTAGAGCACCAGATAATGAGCAAGATATTTGATATTTTCCGATGCCCGTCTCCGCCACCGCCGCTTCAATAGCCCGCTGGGTGGGATCACCGGTCTCGTTGGTCCCGACGGAGCGGACTGCTTTGATGTCGGAAACACGGAAGGTATTGCCGTCAGAGATCACTTTTCCATTTTCATCGAGAAAATAGAGGTTGCAACCCGGAAAGGGACAAGTGACGCCATCAGCTATATCCGAGTCGCCAAAAGCTGTGGCGATGGTGATATCGCTGTCTGCATTGGCAATTCTGTTGAGCGCCCATTCCACTCCAGAATCGGCGTTGAAGAAGGAACCGACGGAGCTTTTGGTTTTCCCGCTCATCTTCTGCTCCATTACGGTTATATAGGTAAGACTGATTACCATAGAAAGCACCACGAAAAGAAGAATGGTGGTGAGAAGAAGGGCGGAACCTTTTTTGTTTTCGCGCATATGTTTTTGTTTTAGAAGGTTAAGCTATATCCATTATCTCTTTTTTTTGGGGGGGGCGTCAAGCGGCCGGTTTTGTGGTAAAATGATTTTGTAGGTGTTCGACACCTAAGGTTTATGAGAAAACAACCCCTAGATGTCAATGAATATTACCACATTTATAACCGTGGCGTTGAAAAACGGAAAGTTTTTTTATCCAACAGAGACTATAATCGATTTTTAACGTCCATGAAAGAATTTAACCAAATTGATCCTATCCATAGCTTGTATAGGCACAGTCAGCAAGAAAGAAAGCAAGACGTAGGTGTCGGACACCTACGAATGGAAAAATTAGTTGAAATCATATGTTATTGTCTTAATCCGAATCATTTTCACTTGATCTTAAAACAATCAACAGAACATGGAATTTCTGAATATATGAAAAGGCTCGGAGGCGGTTATACAAATTATTTCAACTATCATTACAAAAGATCCGGAGTATTGTTTCAGGGGAAATTTAAATCGATCCGTATAAGGACAAACGCACATCTTCTTTATTTATCAGCCTATGTTAACAAAAACTATTTTATTCATGGATACGGTGACGATTTTGACTGGCCATATTCCAGTTTTTTAGATTATACTGGGAAAAGAAACGGGGGGATTTGTGACACAGGTGTTATTCTTAATGAATTTAAAAATAAGAATGAATATCGAGAATTTATAAAAGAAAATTCTTTGTATATGAAAGAGAAAAAGGAAAGGGAGAAATATTTACTAGAATAAATCGTAGGTGTCCGACACCTACGAAGGGCTATGGAAAAACAAATATACAATTTGAGCGCGGAAGAGGTTTTGGGGAAGTTTGGGACGAATTTGGGCGGGCTTTCGGATGAGGAAGCCGGGAATCGATTGAGAGAATACGGTTCGAACAAAATTGAAAAACGTGAGAGATGGCGATGGGCAAAGCTGGTTTTGCACCAATTCAATGACGCATTGGTATGGATCTTGCTGATAGCGGCTGTTTTGGCTTTGGCGTTTGGAGAAATGAAGGACGTGACAATCATTCTGATCATTATCCTTATTAACTCGATAATCGGTTTTTCTCAGGAATGGAAAGCAGAGCGGATTATGGATCGGATCCAAAAACTGGCATCTGACAAAGCGACGGTTATCCGCAATGGCCGAAAAAAAGAAATTGATGCCAGTGAAATTGTGCCGGGAGACATAATTTTTATGGCTTCAGGCGACAATGTCCCGGCGGACGGACATATTCTCGAAAGCTACAATCTCCACACGAACAGTTTTGTTTTCACGGGAGAGTCAAAACCGGAGCGAAAGGAAGCGAAACTGATCGCTGAAGAAAGTCTTCCAATAGCGGACATTGAAAATATGGTTTTTACTGGAGAACAGGTGACGAAGGGCGAGGCAAAAGCGGTTGTCGTTGCAACGGGGATAAAAACAGAGCTCGGAAAAATCGCCGAGCTCGCAACAGAAGTGGCGGATGAATTGACCCCGCTTCAGAAAAAAATGCGCACCCTTGGGAGGGATATTTCGATTTTGGCGATGGTGATCGCGGTTCTGGTACTTGTTGCCGGAGGATTTCAGCATCTTTCCTGGTATCAGAATTTCCTTTTCGCGCTTGCGGTTGCGGTCTCGGTGGTTCCGGAAGGACTGCCGGCGGCCATGTCAGTCGCTCTTTCACTTGGGATGCGAAGGCTCATGAAGGAAAATGTGCTAGTAAAAAAATTGATTGCGGTCGAAACACTCGGATCGATAAATATCATTTGCACGGACAAAACGGGAACAATCACCAAAAATGAGCTGATGGTGACCAAAATTGTTTTGGATGAGAAAGAAATCGAGGTGAGCGGGGAGGGATACAGGCCGGCTGGAAAATTTCTTGTGAATGGCAAGCCGATCGATCCGAAAAAGATTCAGAACCTGGGCCTAATTCTCAAAATCGGCGCGCTTTGCAATGACGCGAGCCTGGAGAAAGAAGGCGAAGATTATAAAATTATTGGCGATCCGACAGAGGGGGCGCTGATTGTCGCGGCGAGGAAATATAATCCGGATGAGAAATATTTCGGGGCAGGGGAGCGAAAAGTTGACGAAAATCCGTTCGAATCGGAACGGATGCGCATGAGCGTTATTTATGAAAAAAACAATGGAAATCAAGGAAGTAAGGATGGAATATTTTCGTATATTAAGGGTTCGCCGGATGTTCTCTTGAGCCTCTCCCCCAAAAAATTGACCAGGGAGGGGATAGTCCCCTTTTCAGATGAAGAAAAGAAGAAGACAAAAGAAATTTATGACCGGATGTCTTCACAAGCGCTTCGGGTCTTGGCTTTCGCCTATTGCCCACTCGAAAACTATAATAAAAACGATTGCAAAAAAGAATCCGAAAAAAATTTGATTTGGGTCGGAATGATGGCGATGATTGACCCGCCGAGAGCCGATGTTGCCAAAGCCATTGAAGAATGCCAGCAATTGGGAATAAAAGTGATTATGATAACAGGTGACTATGAGGTGACAGCGAGAGCGATAGCGCAAAAGGTGAATCTTTTGCGCAGTAATTCGAAATTCGCAATTGATAATTCGGATAATTTTGTGATTAATGGCAAGATATTGAATACTTTGCCAGACAATGAAATTGTTAAGCGAATTAAAAATGGCGCTTCGGTTTTTGCCCGCATCACTCCCGAGCAAAAACTGCGCATAGCATCGGTTCTCAAAAAATCGGGAGCGGTTATAGCGATGACAGGAGACGGAGTGAATGACGCGCCAGCTCTCAAGAAGGCGGATGTCGGAGTGGCAATGGGAATAATCGGCACAGATGTTTCCAAGGAAGCCTCGGACATGATTCTCCTTGACGATAATTTCTCTTCAATTGTTGCCGGAATCAAAGAAGGGAGGACAATTTATCAAAATATTCGCAAATTCATCTATTATGTCCTTTCTTCGAACGCCAGCGAATTTTTGACGGTCATTTTCGGAACCCTGTTTATGATTCCGGCTCCCATCACGGCAGTGCAAATTCTTGCGATCGATCTTGGAACAGACGTATTTCCTTCGCTGGCGCTTGGCGTCGAGCCGGCCGAAACCTTGCCAACGGGCAGGCAGGCGGGAAATACGAAAAGAAAAACATTTGATCCCAACGAGCGGCTAATTGGGAGTTTTGGTTTCGGGCGGCTCTTTTATATCGGGTTCATCATGGCGACAGGAGCTATTGTAGCCTTTCTCTGGTCTATGAAAAGAGGCGGATGGAATTTCGGAGAAAAAATAGATTTCAGTTCAGCGCTCTATATCAAATCGACGGCGGTGACATATGCGGTGCTCTCGATGACCCAGATGGCCAATTTGATGCAAGCGAGAAGCGAAAAACTCTCTGTTTTCAAAATCGGATTTTTCAAGAACAGGTGGCTTATCGGTTCAATTTTCATTTCAGTGGGAATGCTTCTGGCGTTTATGTATATTCCATTTTTTCAAAAATATCTTCATATGTCGCCAATTGATTTTTGGGACTGGCTGGTGGTGATCGGAGCGACTCTGGCCGTATTCATATTCGAGGAAGCAAGAAAAGCGGAAAGTAAAAATAAATCTCAATCCTAAAATGTCCATAGACAATAATTATGCTATAGCATAATTATTGTTGATATATTCATTAAAAAATATGTCGTAGTTTGACTTTTAGGGTGAAAATATGATATGAAATTGGCAGGAAAATACAAAATTAATCGTAAATATCCAAATGTTTATGATTACATTATAAGGAGGAACTTTGAAAACTCTGACTGAGAAATGTTGTGTTTGCGGGAGGAATCTCTCCTGTGAAGACGAGTCCGGACTCAGTGAATGCGCCGAATGCGATCTTGATCCAAAGACATGCGGCGCGGAGGAAAACGATCGGACAAGAAAAACTATCTGTGACAAGTGCAAAAAGAGACAGCCACCATTATTTTGAGGAGGGAAACATGGCAGAATCATTATGGTTTCGTTGTATTTTTACGGGAACTGAATATTGCTATCGCAGGAAAGGGTATACGGAGTGTAATAACTGTGATAGGACTAAGAGGTGTGAAAAAAAGGAGAACTCCAAGAATCCCAAAGACGGCGTCAGCCAGGGCTATGTGGCAAAGATACGTCAGCCCGCAAGAAGCAAGGTTAGAGAAAAATAATTTAGATTCCCCGGGGCGGCCATGGAGGGCTGCCCTTTTCTTTTTTCCGGATTTGTATAATATTAAGTGTATGATCAAACGCCGAAAAACCAAAAAAATAAAAGTCGGGAAAATTTTCATCGGTGGCGACGCGCCGGTGGCGGTGCAGTCGATGGCGAACACAAAAACAGAGGATGTCGCCGGGACAATCGCGCAGATAAAAAAACTAGAAAAAGCGGGGTGTGAAATCATTCGCGTGGCTGTGCCGGATATGGCGGCGGCGAAAGTATTGGGAAAAATAAAGAAAAGGATAAACATTCCGCTCGTGGCGGACATTCATTTTTCGCACGAGTTGGCGCTGGAAGCCGTGAAGCAGGGAGTGGACAAATTGCGGATTAATCCCGGGAATATTGGTTCGGTTGAAAAAGTGGGTCTTGTCGTCGCGGCCTGCCGGAAGAAAAAAATTCCCATCCGGATCGGGGTGAACGCGGGTTCGCTTGAAAAAGATATTCTCGCGAAGCACAAAAATAAAGTGACGGCTGAAGGGATGGTTGAATCGGCGATGCGGCATATAAAAATATTAGAAAAACTAAAATTTAGGGATATTGTAATCTCACTCAAAGCGTCAGATATTGAGCGGACGGTCGAGAGCTATAAATTTTTGAGCCGAAAAGTGGATTATCCTTTGCATCTCGGAATCACCGAAGCGGGAACCATTTTCCGTGGTACGATAATGTCGTCTATTGGGATCGGCCACTTGCTCTACGAAGGCATTGGTGATACAATCCGCGTATCTTTGACGGCCGATCCAGTCGAGGAAGTGAAGGTATCATGGGAAATTTTGCGATCATTGGGGCTTCGAAAACGCGGAATCACAGTGACAAGCTGCCCGACTTGCGGGCGGACAAAAATTGATTTGATAAGTTTGGCGGAAAAAGTGGAAAAAATGGTCGAAGGCGTGGATAAAAATATCCACGTGGCCGTGATGGGGTGCGTGGTGAACGGACCGGGCGAAGCGCGCGAAGCGGATCTCGCGGTCATCGGCGGCGAAGGCGTCGGGCTCATTTGCAAAAAGGGAAAAATTTTGAGAAAAGTCGAGGAGAAAAATCTGCTCAAAGAGTTTATGAAGGAGTTGAAAAAGTTTTGACAAGAGCCGGGCTCTTGTCACTTGTCAGGATATTTTTAATATATCTATTCAAAAATCCATTTGACTAAGGAGGTCAGTCGATGGCAAAAAGAAGAAATATTTTGGGAAGACCGCTAACGTTGGGCTTTTGCGCGTTGGCAAGGTGTGGATTTTCTCTAGTCGGTTGCGATTTCAATAAGGAAGGTGAAATTGCTTCCTGTGATAAATGTCAGCGCCGGCAGCAATGCAAGATCAAACGTCTTTACCCAACACGCGGCTCTCTCTTGTCCATGCTGTATTTCAGCGGGCAGGGAAATCTGCGGCATAATTATCAACAGCGGGATAATCTCTGCAAGCTATGCGGTGCTACGGCCAGTTCTCCGCGTCTTAAAAAGCGCAATAAATACTGTCCTGCAGGCAGGAATCTATGAACCTTTCAACAAGGTTTAACCGGGCAGAAATGGAGGTCTGCCCTTTTTTTATTTTTGAAAATAGTGGTATGATTATTTTACGAATTACGAATCTATTACGAATATACGAATACAATAAATTCGTAAAGAAATATTATGCTCAATCTCAAAATCGCGAAAGTTTTCTCTCAAATGGCGGAACTATATACGATGAAAGACGACCGATTCCGGCCGAGAGCCTATGAAAAGGCGGCGCGGCTTATTGAATCAATGGAAGACGACCTCGAGGATATATACAAAAAATCGGGCGTGAAAGGGCTCATGGAAATCGAGGGGATCGGAAAAGGAATGGCCGAGCATATTGAAGAATATGTGAAGACAGGGAAGATTAAAAATTTCGAAAAGCTCAAAAAAGATGCCCCTATTGATCTTGACAGCTTCTCCTCGGTTGGAGGCGTCGGGCCGAAAATGCTCCTCGCTTTATACAAAAATCTCGGAGTGAAGAATATCAGCGACCTTGAAAAAGCGGCGCGGGCGGGGAAAGTGCGCCGACTCCCCCGTTTCGGGCAAAAAACAGAAAAGAACATTTTGCGCTCGATCGCGCTTTCCCGCGAGCATCGGGGCCGTTTTTTGCTTGGCTTTGTCTCCCCTATCGTTTCGAAAATGGAAAAAGATCTCGCTTCCGCGCCTGGCGTCCAAAAAATTTTGGCCTGCGGGTCGTTCCGGCGGCGGAGAGAAACGATCGGGGATATTGATATTCTTGCCAGTGCCAGGGATTCCCGTGCAATCATGGAATATTTCGTTTCTTTGCCGAATGTGGAGAAAATAATCGCGCGGGGCGAAACGAAATCGATGGTGCGTCTTGACATCGGGATTGACGCGGATCTCCGGGTCGTTCCGGAAAAATCTTTTGGCGCGGCGCTCCAGTATTTCACCGGCAGCAAGGATCACAACATTGAGCTTCGAAAAATCGCCATCAAGAAGGGTTGGAAACTCAATGAATACGGACTCTTTGATAAAAATAATCGGCAAATTGCCGGCCGGACGGAAGAGGAAATTTATAAAAAAATGGGCCTCGACTGGATGAGTCCTGAAATGCGCGAAAACCGGGGAGAGATCGAGCTGGCGCTCGCGCATAAGCTCCCGAAAATTGTTGAATACGAAGATGTAATATGCGATCTGCAAATGCACACGACCTATTCTGACGGGGCGCAGGGAGTTGAAGAAATGGCTGAAGCGGCCAAAAAATTGGGAAGAAAATATATTGCCATCACCGACCATGTGGGGCATCTCAAAATAGCAGGGGCAATGGACGTGAAAACAATCGAACGACAGTGGAGGGAAATCGATGGTTTAAATAGGAAAATTAGGAATTTTAGGATACTTAAGGGCTGTGAGGCTGATATAAATCCCGACGGGACAATCGCGCTCGAAGACAAATACCTCTTGAAGTTTGATATTGTCTTGGGATCGATTCATTCGAATTTCAAAATGTCTCGCTCCGAGATGACAAAAAGATTGATTCGGGCGATGGAAAATCCGCGCGTGGATATCATTTCCCACCCGACGGGGCGGGTGATCCACAAAAGATCGGGATACGAACTTGATATGGAAGAAATTTTCCGCGCGGCGGCTCGGACAAAAACCATTCTCGAAATAAATTCCTATCCGGACAGACTGGATTTGAACGACCTGAATATCCGGCGGGCGATCGAACACGGCGTGAAGCTTTCTCTTGGCACTGATTCGCACAGCAAAAATCAATTGCATAATCTTGATCTCGGCATCGCACAGGCGCGCAGGGGCTGGGCAAAGAAAGGGGATATAGTGAATTGTTTAACGGCGGATCAAATTGTTGCTTTTCTGGAAAACAGAAAACGAAATGTCAAATAATTTTGCTGCAGCAATATCAATTGACATTTGGCGAAAATAGAACTTATGCAAAAAAAACACGGAGCCGGTGAGGGCCCCGTTCCTGTCTCTTGGTCGTCAGATTCGGCCTAGAGAATGTTGGCAATGGCAGCGGCGATTTTTTCCGCCAGCAGATTTTTTATTTGGTCAGCCGGCGTGGAAGATTCCACTACATGCTTGACCTCGAAAGTCGCCTGATGAGGAACAAAATCAGCCACCCGGCGATCAGTGACTACTGTGGTAGCACCAGCGCCGGATTGAGCCGCAGCAACGGTGGATTTCACCGGAGTTTCAGCGTCTTCGGTTTCAGTGATGTCCTCTGTCACCCATACTTTTTTTCCGGACTTCAGAGTTTTTTTCACTTTCCGGACTTTTTGGATAGGTTGGGGCAGTTTGGCTTGTCTTTCGCTCAAAAAATTGATCCGTTCATCAATCCGGATGTTTACCGAAGCAATGACAATTCCCGGCGCAGCGTGGGCTTCCGCAGTTCCTCCAATAGCTGCTCCCGCGGCTGCTCCGCCGATGGCAGCAGCGGTTGCAAGGCCGGCATTTCCCGTAAATCCCCCAACAAGTCCTCCGGCCAAAGCACCCAGCATAAGCGCTCCAATAGCTTGTCCCCCGCCGGTCGTCCGAGAACGGTCTTGCTGATAACTGATGGAATTAGGACCGCCAGTGAGCTGGTAGTCAGCCAACTTCGGGTCGCTGACGGAAATATATCCCCGCGAGCGAATCAAGGAAATGACTCGATTCTGGATGTCGAGATTATTGCCCGTCCCGTCGCGGCAGTTAACGTAGACATACTTTCCTCCCGGCCGAGCAGAGATAGGAGCTGCGGTTTGAAGCTGGACTAATCCGCTTTTTTCCATCTCATGGATGGGTCCGACGCAGCCTGCCGAAAAGGCAATTGTCACCAAAATAATTGCCAGTAAAAAAAGTTCGCTTTCGCGCTTCATTGAGCGCACCTCCTTAGATTTTATTGAGAAAAATTTCCTTTATTCTATTCTACGCTTAGGATATCCTTTTTGTCCATCGGAATATAAGAAAAATCTTTTAAGTAAACATTTTTTACAGAGTGTCAATTTTGTTTTTTGATAAATTTTCCCCATTGACAGGATTTTTGCAGATGTTAATTTTTATCCATAGCAGCATTATTTGAAAATTGTTTGGCCCCTCTCATCGAGAGGGAATTTTCTGCCGAAAGGCAAAAAGGGAGGAAGTGGCTATGAAACGGTACTTGGGGTTTATGATGGTAATGATGATGGCAATGGTCTTTCTGTGCGCCGGGACGGTCGGAGCGGGGATGTTCCCCGAGCTGGACGCCAAGATGGCGGCGGCCAGGGCGAAGAGTCTGGCGGCTGACCAGCGGGCCGCGGCGGAAAAAACCGTGATCGATTTGAGGTACTCCCTAAGACGGCAGGATCTGGAGCGGCGGGCTGAGGCCCAGTCTGCGGCGATTCCAGTGGCGAGTGCAGATCGCGGGTTGCCCAGTCCGATCAAAACCCTCATCCTCGCACCTTTTATGACTGTTGGCACCGGCCTCATGGCCCTGGGAGAAGGGTTTAATTATGTCACAAAATCAAAGTTCGAGACTCCCATATCCCAGGCGTGTCGGGCAGTCAACACGGCCAAGAGTCAGCTGCTCTATCATCCCGTGGGTGTGATCACCGAATTCCTGACCGGTTTTACTGGTAAAACGGAATACTACGATCCCACCAAGCTTAACTGGCTGGGAGAACGGGCCAAACAGCGCGGCCCCATTGCCCAAATGGCAGAAATGGCGGGCACCATGATTCCGCCCGTTGCCGCGTCAACCGGTATTGTGGCACCGGTCCTGGGCATGACAGTTCCGGAAATGGCGGTTGCCGTTGGCGCCGTCAGCGCGGTGGGTAGCATCGGTGTGGGCGAGGCCTTCGACTCCGGCGAAAAAAAACTGCTTAAGTAACGCATTACCTGTGTACCATCAAGGCTCGTTGAGTGATTCTTTTCTCCGGAGGGGGAAGAGAGCTCGACGGGCCTGTTTTTTTTATCTTATTTGACTTGGAAACTTAGTTTCCAAGTGGATTGTTTTGTGCTATAATCCAGCTATGAGAAAAATACAATTGGCTGAAGGCGAATATTACCACATTTTCAATCGCGGAGTGGACAAGCGGGAAATTTTCAGTGATCAATTGGATATGCGGAGATTTCTTCAGAGTATGGATGAATTCAATACGCTTGATCCGATCGGAAGCATATATGAAAATTTTTTTCGCGACAGAAAAGAAAAGAACAAATCCAAAAAGAAATTGGTCGGTTTCGTGTGTTTTTGCCTGAATCCTAACCACTATCATTTCATTCTCAAACAGACAGCCGAGCAGGGCATTGAGAAATTCATGCACCGTCTCGGAATAGGTTATACAAAATATTTCAACAAGAGGCACGAGCGCTCTGGTTCTCTTTTCCAGGGAACATTCAAAGCAGTCCATATAAAAACAAACAGCTATCTGTTGCACTTAAGCGCCTACGTGAATCTCAATGACCGTGTCCATTCACTTGGAAACTTAGTTTCCAAGTCGATTTCAAGTTGGAGGGAATATACGGATAATTTTTCAGAAAAGACGTTTTGCGGAGAAAAACGCGTGATTTTGGATGATTTCAAAAATGGGGAAGATTATCGAAAATTTGCGGAAGAATCGCTGGTTTCTATAAAAGACAAAAAGGAGATGGAAAAATTAATAATCGAATAACGACTTGGAAACTAAGTTTCCAAGTGGAGAGTATGCCATTTGAAAAATCAGTCGGAGCAGTGGTGTTCCGGAGGGAAAAAAATAAAATATTGTATTTACTAATCCAGCATCCGAAAAGCGATGGCTTTCAGGGTCATTGGGATTTCCCCAAAGGACATATTGAAAAAGGAGAAACATGGGAAGATGCATTGCGCCGTGAAGTCAAAGAAGAAACAGGGATTACAAAATTTGAAATAATTCCGGGATTTTATACTTGGTATAAATATTTTTACCGCGCAAAAGGTAATGAGAAAAAAGAACGAAAGGCGTCAAATAGAGGAATAAACATTTTTAAAATAGTTACAGCCTATTTAGCAAAAACAGAAGAAAAAGAGGTGAGATTGTCATTTGAACACGTCAACTTTTCCTGGCTGGAATACAAAGAATCCCTCAAGCGTATTACATACAAGAATTCACGCAATGCTTTCAAGGAAGCAAATAGATTTTTGCTAAATTATCTTAAGAAATAAAAACATATTGTGGAAAATGTGATTGAACCATCGCCTGAAAATCTTCTGCTTGAACTCAAAAAAAAGGCCAAGGAAGAGCTGGTGACAGACGAAGCCGCATTTGAGGAACTCGTCGATGATTTGCTCGCGGAAAAAATTGAGTGGGGCGAATTGGATGATAATGAGGATAATATTGCTTTGCGAGAAGATCTGGTTCAGCGCTGGGAAGAGGTGGAGGAGTATATGAGAAGAAAAGAAGTGTCAAATCCTTGATTTTGATTTTCAACTAAAGATGATTGAGTTTTTTGGAATTGCGGCAGGAGTTTTGAATACTATTCGGCTGGTTCCGCAGGTTTACAAAAGCTGGACGACGAAACAAACTGAAGATCTGTCGGGTTATTTTTTGTTGATTTTATTTCTCCAGTCTGTATGCCTTATTTCTTATGGTCTCTTGAAGACAGACAACTATATCGTCTATATGAACGTTAGTCCGCTTCTTTGCTCACTGATTTTGGCAAAGTTGAAAATGAAATACGGATGAACTTTATTATTTCTTCCATCCGTGCTATAATGAAGTCAAATAAAGCGGTTCGGCCGCAGAATTAGATATGTCCATCCGACGAAAAATCTGGGTAAAATTTTTTCTTGTCGCGTTGCTTTTTGCCGTGGCGGCGCTAATTGCTTCCCCGAAACCGATTTCGAAACCGGCCTGGCTTGGAAATTTTTTGGCGAAGATGAAAATCAATCTCGGCCTTGACCTTCAAGGCGGGATTCACCTTATCTATAAAGTCGACACGAGCGCAGTGGATTCGGAGAAAATACCGGATGCTCTCACTGGCCTTCAGGATGTCATTGAGAGGCGGGTGAATGCGTTTGGAGTGGCGGAGCCCTTGATCGAAACTTCAAAATCAGGCGGGGAACAAAGGCTTATTGTCGAGCTCGCTGGCGTGAAAGACATCGAAAAAGCGAAAGAAATGATCAAAGAGACTCCATTCTTGGAGTTCAAGAAAATGGAAGCGCCCCCCGAGCAGCCTCCTCAAGAAATCTCCGCCGAAGACAAAAAATATAACGAGGATCAAAAGAAAAAAGCCGAAGATTTGCTCGCGCAAACAAAAGGCGGCGCTGATTTTGCGGAGCTCGCAAAACAAAATTCAGAAGATCCGGGATCAAAAGACCAGGGCGGTGACTTGGGTTTTGTGAAAAAAGGAACTTTTGTTCCGGAATTTGACAAGGTTTTGTTTGACAGCGACCTCCCGCCGGGGCAAATTTATCCGCAAATTGTTGAATCTCAATTCGGATATCATATAATAAAATTGCTTGAAGTGAAAGGCGATGGTGAAGCAAAAGAGGTTCAGGCCCAGCATATTCTCTTAGCCATAAAAACTCCGCCTCCTGTTCAGCAGCAGCCGATATTTGTTGACACGGGACTTACCGGGAAAAATCTGAAAAGGTCGGACGTCCAGTTTATGTCGCAAACCGGAAAGCCTGAAGTGGGAATCGAATTTGACAGCGAAGGCGCAAAAATATTCGCCCAGCTGACAAAAGAAAATATCGGAAAGCAAATCGCCATATTTCTTGACGGGCAAGTCATCAGCGCGCCAACGGTGCAGTCTGAAATCAGCGACGGAAAAGCGGTCATCACCGGAGACTTCACACTTGAAGAATGCAAAAAACTGGCTCAGAGGCTCAATGAAGGCGCTCTCCCGCTGCCAATCACGCTCATTGGCCAGCAAAGCGTCGAAGCCTCGCTTGGGAAAGTCTCGCTTGAAAAAAGCCTCAAAGCTGGGGCAATCGGCATCGTTGTCGTCATGATTTTCATGATTTTCTATTACCGGTTCCTCGGCCTTGTCGCTTCAGCGGCTCTTGTCTTATATACCTCCATCATGGTCGCGCTTTTCAAGATGTCCACCGGAACGCCGTGGTCAATCACTCTGACTCTTGCCGGAATTGCCGGGTTTATTCTTTCCGTCGGAATGGCGGTGGACGCGAATATTTTGATATTTGAGCGGACCAAAGAAGAAATTCGAAAAGGCCGGAGCCTCAAAGGGGCAATTGACGAAGGATTTCACCGGGCCTGGCCGAGCATTCGGGACAGCAATATTTCTTCGATCATTACTTCTCTTATTTTGATTTGGTTCGGAACGGGATTCGTGAAAGGCTTTGCGGTGACACTTCTTTTGGGAGTGTTGGTTTCCATGTTCACGGCAATCATTTTAGTGCGGACGATTCTCACGGCGGTTGTCGGAGATTGGGCGGAAGAGCGAAAGAGCTGGATAATAGCTGATAAAAAGATTCTCGAAAAGGAAGAGTTTTGATTTGCAATAAATTATACTTTTTTATGTATAACATCATCGGCCAGCGCAAATATTTCTATATTTTATCCGGTGCTTTGATAGTCTCCTCGATTATTAGTCTTTCGGCGTGGGGACTCCGGTACGGATTGGATTTCACTGGAGGAACACTGATGGAGATAAGAAATGAGAAATTAGACATAGAAAATGACGAGATAAAAGCTTCTCTAAAGGAGATTGGCATAGAAGACGCGGTTGTGACTCCTGCGCAAAATGGAGCTTTTTTGATTCGTTATGGAAATTCTGACGACGAAAAAAACAAAGCGGTTCTTGGAAAGCTCAAAGAAAAATTTCCGGATGTTCAAAATACCCGCCTTGATTATATCGGTCCCTCGATTTCTTCGGAGCTCAAAAAGAAAGCCATTTGGGCGCTACTTGTGGCGGTGATCGGCATAGCGCTGTATATCTCTTACGCCTTTCGGAAAGTGTCGCGCCCGGTTGAGTCGTGGAAATACGGAGTCGGAGCGGTGGCGGCGCTGGTGCATGATGTTCTCATCACGGTCGGAATTTTTTCTATCCTCGGCCATTATTGGAACATCGAGATTGACACCACATTCATCGCGGCCCTTCTCACAATCCTCGGTTTTTCGGTTCATGACACGATTGTTGTCTATGACCGGACGCGGGAAAATCTTTTGCGGGGAAGCGCGAGAGAAACATTTGATGAAACGGTCAATCAAAGCCTCAATGAAACGATGGCCAGGTCAATCAACACCTCTCTTACCGTTGTCATCACTCTTCTGGCCATTCTTATTTTTGGCGGAGAATCCATAAAAAACTTCACGTTAGCGCTGCTCATCGGAATCACTTTCGGCACTTATTCTTCAATATTTGTTGCGTCGGCTTTGATGGTGGATTGGTGGAAATTTCAGGCCAATAAGCAAAATTAAAAAAATGTTCTGGCATCGCGCCGCGGGCGATATATTTTGTAAAAAGTTCGTTAAAAAATCTGAATTTTTACCAGTTTCTTGACAATCTGACAACCCTGTGTTATGATTGCATACCGAGATTAATCGCGCTATAATAATCAATAGCAAAACAATAATGTTTGCTTCAAGAAATATGGTAAATTCAAGGGAAAATTCGGATTTATCCCAAAAAATCCCAGTAAAAACAGCAGATTTGAAGTCTGTCGTTGAAAGCCTTTTGGACAGTCTTAGCGCCAAGCAGAAACTGGTTCTTTCCAGCCGTTTCGGGATTGGAAACGGACAGCCAAAAACACTCGAGGCTATCGGAAAAAATCTGAATATCACAAGGGAAAGAGTGAGGCAAATCGAAGGAGATGCCGTGAAGGCCCTGAAAAAAACGGAAAAAGTCAGTAACCTCGATAACCTTTCAGCTTGCGTAAACGATATAATCAAAGAAAACGGGGGAATCATCAAAGCAGAAAAACTGGCGAGCGGCGTTTTCTTGAGATACACGGGAAATGAAAAACTTTCACTGCAGGAAGCCAAATTGCTTGAAGTAATTTTTCTCATGACCGGGATCAAAAAAGCGAGATCAAATCGGGAAATGGAAGATACATGGATTCACCCAGATTTCGACAAAAAATATTTCAAGGCAGCAGTTGATGAATTGGAGATGATCTTCGACACGGGGAAAAAAATATTGACCCTCGAGGAAGTTCTCAAGAAACTGGATCATAGCGAGTTTTCCCAAAAATATTCCGAAATGAAGCCGGAGCATATACTGAGTTTTCTCGAAATTTCCAAAAAGTTCGGACAAAATGTTTTCGGAGACTGGGGAAAAGCCCGGTGGCCGCTCATCCGGCCGCGAGGAGTGCGCGAAAAAGCCACACTGGTTCTGATGAAGAAAGGAAAACCGCTCCATTTCCGCGAAATAAGCCAACTGATTGAAGAATTGAAGTTGAGCGGAAAAAAAGTCCATCCTCAAACTGTTCACAATGAACTGATCCGCGACAAAAGATTCGTCCTGGTTGGCCGGGGAACCTATGCCTTGCGCGAGTGGGGCTTCGAAGAGGGAACAGTGAAGGATGTCATCGTCAATCTTTTGAATTCGGCTGGCGGTTTTCTGAAGAGAGAAAAACTTTATGAGGAAGTTCTTGGGAAAAGAAAAGTAAAAAGGGCGACTATCGCCGTCAATCTGGCCAACAGGAAAGTCTTTGAAAAAAAAGCGGACGGATACAAATTAAGATAACTTTTACGGATTATGAATCTTTTACGAATATACAAATGTAAAAAATATTCGTAATTGGCATATTTGTAGAGCGAAGCGTATTCGTAATTCGCAAATAATTTAAAAACAAAAACTGGCAATGGGAAGCATTTTTCAGCCCATAATCGAATATTATCTTCAGATAAAAATGGCCGTTTCAGCCACCTGGTGGTTTGTTTTTCCCGTGGCGCTGTATTTCACTTTTTTCGAGCTTTATTGGCGGCAGCTCTGGAGGGACTATTCTTCAACCATCAAATGGACGCTTCTTGAAATCAAGCCTCCCCGAAATATCGAGCGAAGCCCCAGAACAATGGAGCAGATTTTTATTGTCCTGCACGGGATTTGGTCAACGCCCAACTATTTCGACAAATATTTTCAAGGGAGATTTTTCCAGTCGATTTTTGCTTTCGAAATCCAGGGAGTGAATGGCGAAATGCATTTTTATATCCGGACCGAATCCCGCTATCGCAATTTGATCGAATCGGCGGTATATTCGCAGTATCCGGAAGCCGAAATCGAGGAAGCGGAAGACTATGTCAATTCGGTGCCTTCCAATGCTCCCAATCCGGAGTGGAATTTGTGGGGAACGGATTATAAGCTGGCGAAAGACGATGCTTTTCCTATCCGGACGTATCACAAATTCCAGGAAGAGGTAACCAAGGGGATGATCGAGCCTTTGGCGCCCCTGGCGGACATGATCACGACTCTGCCGCCAGGCCACCAAATTTGGCTCCAGATACTCGTAAGGCCCGTCAAGGATAAAGAGTGGGCGCCGGAGGTCAAAAAAGTGGTGGCAAAACTGGCCAACCGGGAAATAAAAAAAGAATCATGGGCTATCGTGTATTTCTTTTCGGAGGTTCTCGACATTTTGGCCTCTTCAATAAAAAATATTTTTGGGCCGATCGAGGAAAAAAAAGCTGAAAAAAAAGAGGAACAGCCTTTGCAGTTTCGGCTGACTCCGGTGGAAAAGGATGTCCTTCAGGCGGTTGAGGAGAGCCTCAACAAAAAGGCCTTTAGGACGAAATTGAGGCTGCTTTATATTGCGCCGCGGGAAAGCTTCAAGAAGGTTTTTTATCAGGCGCCGGACGGATTTACCCATCAGTTTGGCGATCCCAACTTGAATTCCTTTGCCAAGGATAATGAAACAAAAACATTCGCCAACTATTGGTTCAGGCCTTATCGCATGAAATGGGCTCAGAGAAAAATTTTCCGCCGGTATCTGACTCGAGACAATGACGGGCCCAATATGTATCTGAATACGGAAGAACTGGCGACAATCTGGCATTTGCCGGACATGTCAGCCATGTCTCCGGCGATTGCCCACATTGAAGCCAAGAAAAGCGGCGCGCCATTGAATTTACCCGTCGAATAAGATTCATAAGAAGCTTAGGCTCCTTGCAATAAAATGAACGAGATCACAACATTCGCTAAAACAAATTTCCGCGGGCAGGACAGGGTTTTTGGAATCAAAACCGACGATCGGCGCCGGCACTTTTATGTTGTCGGGAAAACCGGAACCGGAAAAACCACCATGATCCAAAATATGGCAATACAGGATATCCACAGCGGCCGGGGCGTGGCAATCGTTGATCCGCACGGCGAGTTTGCCGAAACCGTCATCAAATCGATTCCCTCCAACCGGATAAACGACATCATTTATTTCAATCCGGCCGATCAGGAATATCCCATCGCATTCAACGTGATGGAAAAAGTTGACACGGAATACCGGCATCTCATTGCATCGGGACTGGTCGGAGTGTTCAAAAAAATTTGGGCGGATTCATGGGGGCCAAGACTCGAATACATTCTTCGCAATGCTATTTTGGCACTTCTGGAATATCCGGGCAGCACACTCTTGGGAGTTACCCGCATTCTGGTTGATAAACATTACCGGGCGCGCGTTGTCGAAAAAATTTCCGATCCCGTTGTCAGGTCGTTCTGGGTGGATGAATTCACCCAATGGAATGAGCGGGTCCTTCAAGAAGTGATTTCGCCGATTCAAAACAAAGTCGGTCAATTCCTTTCGAGCGCCCTTATCCGGAACATTGTCGGGCAAACAAAATCGGCTTTCAACATCCGCGAGCTGATGGACCAGGGAAAAGTTCTCGTCATGAACCTTTCCAAAGGCCGGATAGGCGAAGATAACAGCGCTCTCCTCGGGGCGATGATGATCACCAAAATTCAGCTGGCCGCCATGGCCCGGGTGGATGTTCCGGAAGAAGAGCGAAAAGATTTCTATTTGTATGTTGATGAATTCCAAAATTTCGCGACTGATTCGTTTGCCAATATTCTGTCTGAAGCGAGAAAATATCACCTTAATTTGATTATTGCCCATCAGTATATCGGCCAGCTGGTGACGGATACGTCAACGAGGGTTCGAGACGCGGTTTTTGGGAACGTCGGGACACTTTGCGTTTTCAGGGTCGGGGCAGAAGATGCCGAATTCCTGGAGAAGGAATTTGAGCCGGTATTTGTCATCCAGGATCTCGTGAATCTTCCAAACCGGCAAATTTATATAAAGCTGATGATTGACGGAATAGCCGGAAACGCTTTTTCAGCCTCGACACTTCCGCCGTTTGACCTTTCGAAAACGCTGGAAAATGAAGAAAAAGTGATTCGCATCACGCGGGAGCGGTATGGGACGGATCGGGAAATTGTTGAAGACAAAATCGCCCGCTGGAGCGGGATGGTAACTGAAAAAGATTTGGCCAGCCAGAAAAATATCATCAGAGAGCTAAGGACGAAAGACAAGCAAACAAATTCAATCCCTAAAAACATGAAAAATGACATCGTCGGGAAAAAAATAAAACCGCCGGCCAAAGCGGAAGACGCAAGACGAATCAAAAGTTCCGGCGAAAATCAAAAAGCGGTCGTTGCGGGCGTCAATCGTCCCGCCGGCAAAGCTTCACCTGCCCGAAATGCTTCGCGAGTCGAAGCAGGCGGGCGAAACGACTCCGGCAGGCAAATGTATGCGGCCAAGTGCGCGAGCTGCGACATAGACATAGAAGTACCCTTCAAGCCGGACGGATCCCGGCCCACTTTTTGCAAAGACTGCCTCAAGGATTATCAGCGCCAGCAGGCCAAGATCCAGCAGTCGCAAGGCAGCCGAGCCGCAAACGATCAAAGAGAGCCGCGAAATGAAAGATTTCAGCCGCAAAGAACTGTTACTCTTCGTGAAGCGTCAAAAATGCCGCCACGGCAATTCAAGCGGGAAAGAAACGAGCGGCCAAGAAAGCAGGTGAATCTTGCGGAAGTGCGGAGCCTGATTAAAGAGAGCCTAAGCAGCCGCTGAAATTTTTTGTCGCCAAAAGATGAAATACGGCTGGGGGAAGCGCCTTGAAAATGCAATTTATTTTGTAGCGTTATACACTTCATGGGGTAAAAAAGCTTTAAATATAACAATTTATTGCTTTCTTTAGTGCGCTATTGACAGATGTTCAAAAAAATGCTTCAATACTATGTCGAGAACGTTCGGCAGCGTGATTGAAGTTTTTTATTGGCAATATAAATTTCAAGGAGGTCGGCGATGAAGTTGAGACTCGAATTGTTTTTTGAAATAGTGCGCGGCTTGCGTTTGCTTTTACCCCACAATTATCCGCCTCAGCTCGTTTTGGGGGCGGCAATTCACGAGTTCATTCGCGAGCTCAAACTAAATTTCTGGCCCACGGGACTCGTGCGTGAACCTGGAAAGTGGGGAATCGTCAATTTGATCTTCTGCTCCGACACCGCTTTCTGGGGAAGACAAATGTCGGCCGACATCATCCGGGTGGATTTTTTAACCGAGACCCAGTGTGAATTCGTATTTCGCCACGAGGTGTTGGATCTCGGAGAAGGATGGATATTCACAAAGTCGTTAAGGGAGGTTGCTGGAAATTCCGGTTTGCAACTCCTGGGGGGCTCGCTCGGGTCTTTTCTGAGTCAGGTTCGGCCGGAGCAAATCCTCCGATCAATGGATCAGCTTACCGTATGGAGCAGCAGCCCCAAGTCGCAAGCTTCACCGCGGCTTTTCCCGGTCCTGCCTTTTCAAGGGCTGTAATATCACCCTCAACGAGTTGAGCCTAGGGCGAATGATTGTGCTCTAGGCTCATTTTTATCCCTTGTAAAAGGGATTTTCTTCTTATCGCGGAATTGACAGCAGCCATTAAATAACCTATCATGTAAAGCTAGATGATGAACAAGCGACCAAAAGATAATCATAAAAAAATCGTTGTCGCCCTTTCCGGCGGGGTGGATTCGGCAGTGGCGGCGGCGCTGCTCAAAAAGCAGGGATACGAAGTTATTGGTGCTTATTTTGTCTTCACCAAACAAACTTGGAAACTAAGTTTCCAAGTGAAAAAAATCGCGAATAAATTGGGAATTCCGCTGAAAATAATTGACGCGCGGAAAGAATTCAAAAAGCGGGTGATTGATTATTTTCTCAACGCGTACAAAAAAGGCCAGACCCCCAATCCCTGCGTCGTATGCAACAAGGAGATGAAATTTTGCCTGCTTTTCGATTTGATGAAGAAAGAAAAGGCGGATTATGCGGCAACCGGTCATTACGCCAAAATAAGCGGGCGTATTTTAGCCGGTGAATCAAAGTCCGGCCTTTGCCTTTCAGCCAGCAAGCCGCCGAAATTTTTCAAAGCCGGACTTTTTGAAGCTGAAGACAAAACAAAAGACCAATCGTATTTTCTATATAAATTGGCTCAAAAAGATCTGTCGAAAATTATTTTTCCGCTGGGAGGATATAAAAAATCAGAAGTAAAAAAAATGGCGAAAGAAATGAAATTGCCGGTTGCCACGAATGAGTCGCAAGATATCTGCTTTATGCCGGATAATGACGCCATGAAATATTTTTCAAAGAATATTGAATCAGAAACCGGAAACATCATTGATGAAGCGGGAAAAGTTTTGGGAAGACATAGAGGTTTGCCCATTTTTACGATCGGACAGCGAAAAGGGATCGAAATCGGAGGAACCGGACCGTATTGGGTAATCGGAAAAAATATTCGAAAAAATGAACTGATTGTCACAAACGACTCGAAAAAGCTGCACAAAGAGAAATTTTGGGTGAGCAAAGTCAATTGGACAAATGAAAAGAAAAAATCGCCGTTCCGGGCTGACGTTCAAATTCGCTACCATTCAACGAGAATATCTGCTAAAATAATACCAGGCAAGTCGGGAAGGCTTCTTGTCGAGACTAAAAGGCCATTTCGGGCGGTGACAGCGGGCCAGTCAGCGGTTTTTTATAAAAATGGAGAAGTTTTGGGGGGAGGCACAATAATTTGAATTCTTATGGGATTACTCGACGATTATTCACAAAACAGTGACGATAGCGGCGGCGCTTCTGATCCGGGCGATATCCGCCGGCAAAAAATGGAGCTCGAGAGCCAGATTGTG
Organism: Candidatus Moranbacteria bacterium GW2011_GWC2_40_12; assembly: GCA_000995965.1. Taxonomy (GTDB): domain Bacteria; phylum Patescibacteriota; class Minisyncoccia; order Moranbacterales; family UBA11712; genus UBA11712. Next base: position 282,979 of record LBYD01000001.1, on the reverse strand, counting down.
ATTTCCGAATCCAATCTAAAAAAAATTCTCCGCGAAAGAGAAATTCTTGAAATTGAGCAGAGAAGGCTGAAAAAAAGCGAAGAGCGCATCCGGGTCGAACGTGACGCCCTTGACAGGAAGCTGAAAAAAATTCAGGAAAACCAGAGGTATTCGGAAGAAGAGATCAGGGGCCTAAAAAAGAAAATGAAAATTATACAGTAGTCAATTCGCGGATCCAGCTGAATGCCTTGCGCCCGAAGAAGTCATCGGGCTTTTTCTTTACAATTATAATAAAATAAGCTACTTTTGTAATCACTGGAATTCAAGCGTTCCGATCGCAGACGAAGGGGTGAGCGGTCGGACCGCCTCAAATAAGATATGACAGCCAACCAACTCCGACCCGCCGACGCCAAGGCTTTGGCGGGCAAGACTCGGATAATTCATAGTTTAGATATTGAAAAAGGTTGGCCAAGAAATTTATGACCTCTCGAGAATTAAGACAAAAATATCTCGATTTTTTCAAGGAAAAAGAACACGCCATCATTCCGTCTGCTCCGGTTGTTCCGGAAAACGACCCGACGGTGCTTTTCACGACCGCCGGAATGCATCCCCTCGTGCCTTTTCTCATGGGCGAAAAACATCCCAAAGGAAAGCGCCTCGCGAACGTCCAAAAATGCGTCCGCACTGTTGATATTGACGAAGTGGGCGACAACCGCCATCTCACTTTCTTTGAAATGCTCGGAAATTGGTCGCTCGGAGATTACTTCAAACGCGAAGCGATTGAGTGGAGCTTTGAATTTATAACAAGCGAAAAATGGCTGGGGCTCGACCCGCGCCGGCTCTATGTGACGGTGTTTGAAGGCGATGAGGACGCGGTGCGTGACGAAGAATCCATCCGGATCTGGCAGGAGCAATTTGCCAAAGTCGGCATCAAAGCCGAAGCAGCCGGCGAAGATAGGATTGTGAATTATGAGAAAAGAATTATTCCGCTTGGAAAAGACGACAACTGGTGGGGACCGGCAGGAAAAACGGGGCCTTGCGGGCCTTGCACCGAAATGTTTTATGATGTTTCGCCGGAACTCGGAAAAGTGAACGATACTTTCGGAAGCCTTGTCAAGAATTTTCGTCTGATGGAAATCTGGAATGATGTTTTCATGGAATTCAACAAAAAAGCGGACGCGACTTTTGAAAAAATGAAACAGCAAAATGTTGACACGGGCATGGGGCTGGAGAGAACGCTTGTCGTTTTGACCGGAAAAGACAATGTTTTTGACACGGAATTTTTTCAGCCCATTATCAGAAGGATCGAGGAGTTGTCCGCAAAAAACTATAGCGAAGATGAATCAAAAATTTCCATGAGAATAGTTTCCGACCACTTGAAGGCGGCCACTTTCATGATCGCGGACGGCGTTTTGCCTTCGAATGTCGAGCGGGGCTATGTCCTTCGCCGGCTCATCCGGCGGGCGGTCCGCCAGGGAAAAATTCTGGGAATCGAAGGCAATTTCACTTCGAAAATCGCGGAAGTCGTGATTTCCGAATATAAGGAAGTTTATCCCGAGCTTGGACGCGAAACGGAAAAAATCATCGAAGCTCTCAATCAGGAAGAAATGAAATTCCGGCAAACACTTGAAAAAGGCCTCAAAAAAATAAAAGAAATCATCGCTGAAAGCCGGAGCGCGGAAAAAATTTCCGGCGAGAAAGCCTTTCATCTTTTTTCAACATATGGCTTTCCGCTTGAACTCACCAAAGAAATCGCACGTGAACATGGCATCGCAGTAGATGAAGAATCTTATCACGAACATTTCAAAAAGCATCAGGAGCTGTCGAGGACGGTCAGCGCGGGAATGTTCAAGGGAGGACTGGCGGATGCGGGCGAAAGCGCGGCCAGGCTTCACACAGCCACGCATCTTCTTCTGGCGGCTCTCCGAAAAGTATTGGGTGACCATGTCATCCAAAAAGGATCAAACATCACAGGCGAGAGATTGCGGCTTGATTTTTCCCACGAAAAGAAAATGACTCCAGAAGAAATTCAAAAAACCGAAGGATTAGTCAACGAAGCCATTTCAAAAGATATTCCCGTGAAATGCGAGGAAATGACGCTTGAAGACGCGCAAAAAATGGGTGCCATGGGGGTATTCGGGGAAAAATACGGGGACAAAGTCAAGGTATACAGCATTTTTGATTTTTCTTCCGAAATCTGCGGCGGTCCGCACGCGGACGCGACAGGTGCGCTTGGAAATTTTCGTATAAAAAAAGAAGAAGCCTCCAGTGCGGGAGTGCGCAGAATCAAGGCAGTATTGGAATAAGCTTCCATCGGAAAATATCGACGCATCCTTTGAAATATCGTCAAAGGGAGGATAAAAGCCCGGGGGATAATAAGGCCAGGCTTTTTTTATTATCTTCGACATTGCTGACTTGTCGATATGGAGAAACAATAAATAAAAAAAATACGTATTAGCAAACAGCTAACTGGAAACAAAGCGATAGGGCAATGAACGGCATACAGACAAAAACTTCCGAAAATATTTTTTCCCAATTTTCTTTCCGAGGAGCCCTTTTTCAACTCCTTCTGATTTTTTTGGGGATCGCTTTTTTATTTTTCATCACTTTGATGAAAGCCGAAGTGGCGGAATCTTTCGGGTTCGAACCGCTTCTTTATGTTTATACGATTTTTGTGACAACATTCCAGCTTTCGAGGCTGATCGCCGCCATGTTTTATGAAAATTCATATCGGGGCAGTGTTTTGGCGACGAGCGCAAACGGGTGGGATGCGGGCAAAAATCCGGCAACTTCGGGAAAAAACGGGGAATTTGAACCGAATGTGACTTTTGTGATTCCATGCAAGAACGAAGAAAAAGAAATCGCTGAGGCCATCACCAATTGTTTCCGGGCGGACTATCCAAAGGAAAAAATCGAGGTGATTGCCGTCAACGACGGCAGCACTGACGGAACGGGGGAGATAATGAAGGGGATGCTGAAAAAACATGAAAACCTTCTGGTCATCGACTGGTCGGAAAACAAGGGAAAAAAACATGCCATGAATGAGGGATTTCGCCTTGCCAAGGGAGAAATAGTGGTTCAGCTGGACAGCGACAGTTTTATCGACCCTGCGACATTCAAAAAAATCATCGAGCCGTTCCGCAATCCGGTCATAGGCGCGGTATCCGCCCACACCGACCCGAGGAATGCCGACCGGAATTTTCTCACAAAAATGCAGGCCGCCTACTATTTCATGTCATTTCGGGTCCTCAAGGCGGCAGAGTCATCATTTCTCACGGTTTTTTGTTGCAGCGGCTGCGCATCAGCCTACAGAAAAAGCCTGGTACTTCCTCTTCTGGATGAATGGATGGAAGAAACATTTCTGGGGAATCCTGTTCCGTGGGGAGATGACAGGGCGCTCACGAGCCGAGTGCTGAAAGCCGGATATCGCACCATTTATTCAAACAAGGTGAAAGCAGAAACCATTGTTCCGGAGAATCTTCGACAGCTTATAAATCAGCAAATACGCTGGAAAAAATCTTGGCTGGTGAATGCCTTTTACAATGCCCGATTCATTTGGAAGACGCAGCCCTTCGTGGCGTTCACCTATTTTTTTCCGCTGGTAGGCGTGACCTATCTTTCTCCAATAATGGCGGGGCGGGCTCTTTTCTATTTGCCGATCCTAAAAGGAATATTCCCATATTTTCATGTGGCGGGAGTATTGCTTCTCGCGGCTATTTTTCTGGCATACTACCGTTCGGTTGCGCCGGAGAACAAATACTGGATATATTATTTCCCTTGGGCGCTGTTCAATTTGTTTTTTTTGTCATTTCTTACCATCTACGCGCTTCTTCGCATAAACGATCGCGGATGGGGAACAAGATAACATGGCCGAATTCAACTTGAAAATGATAAAAATATTTTTCGTCCTGGTTATCGCCATGTTTATTTTGGCCATGGTCAGCGGAATGGACATTTTGCGGAGGGAAAAAATAAAGGGCTGGAAAAAAATTGGCATGGAAGTGGATTTTTTTCGGCATAAACAAGCCTTGGCCGCCCGAAAATCGGAGAATTTAGCCCCGCCGCCAAATGATTCGAATACGGCCGGGTCAATTCCAGTTCTTCTCTATCACGGCATTTTGACTGGCAAAAATTGGGAAGAAGACGGGACAAACATCAGCCTTGAAGAATTCAGGGAACAGATGTTCGCTCTCAAAGAGGCTGGATACCAGACAGTCACTCTGGCGGAATTTTTCGAATACATGAAAAAAGGCAAGGCCCTTCCCGAAAAATCATTCATGCTGACTTTCGATGACGGGAGAAAGGACAGCTACTACGAGGGTGATCCGGTATTGAAATCCGTCGGCTATAGCGCGGTCATGTTTCTCATCACGGGAAGATCGCTCGGCGATCAGCATCGAGGAGACAATTTTTATCTGGGAAAGAGCGAGCTCCAAGATATGATAAAAAGCAAAAGATGGGAAATCCAGTCGCATGGCGATTTTGACCATAACTGGGAACAGGTGGACTCATCCGGAAGCAAGGGGCATTTCATGAGCAATCTTCTTTGGCTGGCTTCCGAAAATCGGATGGAAACTCCCGGCGAGGCAAAAAACAGGATTCTCAAGGATCTCGCCAGCTCAAAAATAAAAATAGAAAAGGAACTCGGACAGAAAACTTTCGCCTATGCTTATCCGTTCAACGATCTCGGCCAGGAATCGGTCAACTTTCCGGAATCTCAGCAATTTATCCGTGACAATATCGGAAGCATATATCCGCTGACTTTCATGCAAGTCGACCCGGGTGAACCAGCCGGAAACCAGCCGGACGCCAATGCGCTTCATGCGAAAAGGATCGATGTCAGCTCTGAAATTTCTCCAGCGGACCTTTTGAAAATATTGGAACGGAACGAAGAAAAAAAATTGCCATACGAGGATTTTTTCTGGGACAATCGGGGATGGAAGGCCAGCTGGGGAGAAATGAAAATTTGGGGGGACTTGACGCTTTATAAAACAGAGGAAAAAGGCGGCAATCTGTCCACACTTTTGGGCGCGTCTTCCTGGAAAAACTATTCCGTTACGAGCCTCGCCGAGATATCGGGAGGAAACTCGATATCCCAAATCGTCCGCTATAAAAATGATGAAAATTATGCCCGCTGCAATTTCGGCAAAAACGGAATTTATGTTTTCCAGAGGGTTGGCGGAAATGAGACTCTGTTAGCTGAAAAAGCGGGCGGCTTCAGCATTCTGGATGGTCTGGAAAATCGCTTGAGCACTGGAATCATCGGAGACCGGATCATGTGCTATTTGAACGGTAATTTGCTGCTTGAGACCCAAATAAGCCAGGCGCTTTCTTCGGGAGGGATAGGATTTTATTTCTGGGACGAATCGCCGGAAAAAGTGATGATCCGGGTAAAAAAAGTGAACGTTTCCGCTTTGTGAAAACATTTAGCGATATTTATGGTATAATTGATTGAGAGGTCAATTATGCATCCGGATACAGAAATTAACAAAAAAAAAGCCCGGTTGGCCGGAAAAACGTTTTTCAAGGCGAGCAGCGTCGTGATTTTTTTGGCGTTGATCGCCATTGCGGCGGTCATTTTCCTGGAAAAGGCCAAAAAGCAGCCATTGCCTTCGGGGAGCCGGATATTTTCTGAAGAAAAAACATTTAGAGAAGATTTTCAGAAAGACGCAACGCTGAATGAAACCGCAAAAATTTCAGAAAGCAAGAACCCGGATTGGTGGTTGAATTCCGGCGGACTCATGACGAGCGGAAACGGAATCGGAAAAACCGTTCAGGGAGACCTCTCCTCTGATTCCGAATGGTTCGGAAAATACAAAAAAAACAATTCCCGCGACACGGATGGGGGACGGCATCCGCAAAATATTTTCCGGCTGGTGACTCGAGGCAAGTGGAACAATTTAGTCCAGGAATCGTATTTTCGCATCAACAAAATAAACCTTTCTGAAAGCGAAAACCGGAACGAATCGAACGGGATACTCCTCATGAGCCGCTATGAGGATGGGGATAATCTCTATTACACCGGAATTCGGGTGGATGGTTCGGCCATAATAAAAAAAAAGTACGAGGGCGACTACTTCACTTTGAACGAAAAAAGAATTTTCCAGGGCGAGGAATACGATCGTGATGAAAACCCCAACTTGCTTCCAATCGGCAAATGGATCGGGCTTCGGTGCGAGCTTCGGAACACCCCTGATGGCGATGTTGATATAAAGCTCTTCATTGACGAGGAAGGGGACGGAAACTGGAAGTTGGCGGCAAGCGCGTTGGACAACGGGAAAAAAGAATTCGGAACAAACATCATATCAGACGAAGGCCATGCCGGCATCCGGACGGATTTCATGGACGTCGAGTTTTCAGGCTACAAGATTGCGGAAGTGAAATAATACGAGAAAATGCCATGAGGGATCGCGAAAATAAAAAAATAGGAAATATTTTCATTTCGAAAGCGATTGTCCTTTTTGCTTTGGCAATTTTGTTCGTGCCGGAAGCGAAGTCGAGCAGCGGCGCCTTCTTTGAAAAATTCGGCGTGAAATGTTCAATTGACGAGTCCGAAAGCATGGAAAGAAGCAAAGACTCTGATTGGTGGGTCAATTCCGGCGGAAAAATGCTCTGCCGGAAAGGCACAGGGCGGACTTTGCAAAAAAATATACCTCCGAATTCAAAATGGAGAAAAGAGTACAAAAAAACGAACCCAAAAGATACGGATGGAGGAAAACATCCCCAGAATATTTTCCGGCTGATTTCCAAGTCTGAATGGCAAAACTTCAGCCAGGAAGCCAGTTTCAGAATCAACAAGTTCAATTTGAGCAAAAGTCCGAATCGGAACGAATCAAACGGGATTCTCTTTTTGGGAAGATACCAGGACAGCGAAAATCTCTACTATGCCGGCATCAGAGTGGACGGATATGCGGTGATAAAAAAGAAAATAAACGGAGAATATTTTGAAATGGCCCACAATCGCCTATTCAGCACAAAAAAATACAATCGCCAGAGCGCGAGCCGGTCGCATCTTTTGCCAAAAAAAAAGTGGATCAGCCTGAAATCAGAAATTCGGGATACCGACAGCGGGAATGTTGAAATGAAGCTTTATATCAAGAAAAAGAAAGAATGGATTTTAGCGGCCGAAGCGCACGACGAGCCAGGAAAATACGGGGGAAATGTGATTTCGGGGAATGGCCATGCCGGCATCCGGACGGATTTCATGGACGTCGAGTTTGATAAATACAGAATGACGGAGATCTAGATTATTTTTTTGGAAATACAGAGCGAGCCTGTGATTCAGGGCTCACTTTTGAAACCGGAAAGAATTCAGAAGCTTTCCTCCGGGTTTGAACAGGCTGGTCGTGATTTGCGTCCCATCAACGCTGACGACTAAATAACTTTTCTGCCCGAAAAAATATTCAACATTCTGGACAGGTTTGGAATGGGGATTAGCGTCTGTGTTTCCTTCGCCAATTTGATAAATGCTGTTTTGGGCGCCGGGAAAAACGGAAGAATCAATCAGTCTTCGCGAAAAAATGTGTTCATGCCCTGAAAATACGGCGGTGACATTGTTGCTGTCAATAATCTGCCAAAAAGCGTCGCGCTCTTCGGGATTTGCATCAAGGCTGTTTTTGATTTTCCCGCCCACCGGGAAGGCCGGCGCGTGGAAAAAAACAAAAACATTTTCTTTTGTATTGGCTGACAAATCTGCTTCCAGCCAGGATCTTTGTGCGGCGTCAATGGCGTGCCATATAGGATAGGAGCTGCTCAAGACCACGAAATGAGAATTCTCGAAATCAAAGGAATAGCTGATTCCAGTGAATCCGGCAGGGCCGTTTTGGGGAGGGCCGAAACAGGAATTCCAGAATCCAAGCGAAACAAAATCATGGTTTCCCATCACGGGGTAAATCGGAACATTCAGCGGGTCAACGATTTTTTTCCATTTCTTCAATTTTTTCTCGCACTTTTTTCCCGAGCACATATCCCCGAGAGAAACCAAAAAATCAATATCTTGATATTTTTTCAGGCTTTTGACTGATTTTCCCAGTCCGCTTTTTTGGCCACTGAATTTTTGCGTGTCGCCGAGGACTGCAAAGGAAAAAGCCCAAACCCTCTGGGAGGAGAAAACAAAAAACAAGGCCGCCGCAAAAACAAAAACACACAATTTTCTCATGGAAAGAAAATGCATTAGTGCCAGCATTATATCACAAAAATAATTTTGGGAAAAAAGTTGAAAATTTCTTTGACTATTTTTGACTGAAAAGTTGAAATATAGTATATTGAAACAAGTAAATGCTAAATTAATGAAATGAAAAAAAAGAAAGTTTTGTCTTCAGTAGCGCTACTTTTTGTTTTTGGGGCGGCGGGTTTTGTTTTTGCGAAATCGGAATCAGCCCAAAACGAAAATCCGAGCCGCAACGTGAGCATACAGGGAAATAGAGATGAGGCACCGGGATCTGGCGCCGGCAATTCCGGTCAAAGCCAGAATCAAAACAAGAACCGGGAAAAGATTGAGGAAAAGAACAAAAATGCCGGTCCCGCTCAATCGAATCAAGAGAAGAGCAACGAACAGTCAGCAAGGGCCGCGAATGCCGGACAGGCAAACGCCGATACGCACCGGAGCGCTGTGGTCAGTTTCGTGAAAAACCTGCTTGAAGCGGCAAAAAATGAAGACGGCAAAAACAAAAATGGAATCGGCGGTGAAGTCCGGAATGTGGCTATGCAGCAAAACCAGGGCGAAGCGGTGACAGTTACGGCCATGGAACAAGTTCAAGCCCGCGGTAAAATACAAACTTTTCTAATCGGTTCGGATTATAAGAGTCTTGGCGCTCTTAGGAGCGAAATGGTGCAGACGCGAAACCGGATTCGCCAACTGGAAGGGCTTGCAAGCAGAACCGAAAACGAAGAAACAAGGCAAAAGCTTGAGGAACAGATACGGGAATTTGAGCAGGAGCAGGCGAGAATAAACCAGTTTATCAGTGAAAACGATTCCAGGATAAGCCTTTTTGGCTGGCTTGCCAAAATTTTCCAGTGAAAAATTGAAGAAGATTCAAATCCGAAATCCCTGAAATAAAAGGGATTTTTTTGGTATTTTTTTTCTGCTCTTGACAAAATATATATTTAGTGATTTAATGCTTTGACGCTTTGTGAAGGACAGCGGTTCTTCCTCTGCGCATGATTTTGACAAAAATTTCGAAAAAACGGAGTGGAATATGCTGAAAAAAGGTTTTTTGACAATTTTTCTGGCCGCTGCTTTTCTGGCGGTAGCGATGCCCAGCCAGGCCAGAAGTCTCAGTAAGGCCATTTTGGTCATAACCTGCGATGACGGCCATTGGACCCAGTGGGAATACCTCGCTCCGATCATGCGGAATCATGGCATCGTCGGAACCTGTTATCCCGTCACCAGCTGGATCAGAAACGATTATGACTTTATGTACGTTTCTGACCTCCAGACGCTGAAAGGCCGGGGTTGGGAAATGGGGAACCACACCCAAAACCATACTGATGCTTTGGCAGTTGCTGACCAGACATTTCTGGCTGACCTTGAGGCCGCCAAGCAGGATCTTGTTGGTTGGGGACTTGGTCCCGTTTCCGCTTTCGCTCCGCCATATGGCGAGTTCAACAGCCACACGGTGGAGCTGATAAAGCCGCGAGGATATACTTCGCTTCGGAGGGCTTGCGGCGAATACAACGACACGAATTATGTGTCAAACTTTGATGCCTTTGGCATCGAGGTGATCAGCCTCAAGGCAGCCACCGATATGGCCAAAGTAAAAACTTGGCTGAATGACCTTGTCGATCAAAAGGCCGCTGGGGTGCTGGTCGTTCATCAAGTGAACGTAGCGGGTGATCCCGATTCGATCACCTCGGCCATGGCAGAAGAGATTCTGGGTCACGCGGCCGGTCTCATCGCCGAGGGACAATTGGAAACTCTCACTGTCTCTCAAATGGTGAAGAAAATGCGGCCGGCGGATATCTCGGCCGTGATCAGCCTGCTTCTTCTTGATGAATAAGCGGCTGCCGGGGGGGGAAAATAAATAGTCACGAATGATTCACGGGGTGGTGCTCGCAAGGCGCCGCCCCTTTTTCTTGGCCAAAAAAGAGGAGTGAAAAATAAATTAGACCACAAAAACAAAATGTCTGCTCAGTTATCCACATTTTTTGTTTGCAAAAATGAAAATAGAAATTATAATGACACTAGGAAAAAAAACGATAAAAAAATAAGAAAAATACAATCAGCAAAAAGGAGGAGGTGCCCCACGGGCATTACTTTTTTTTTGTTTATCCAATTTTTAGGGTTTTACAACATGAAAACCAAAGGGCTAAAAAATGGAACCAGAATCAAGAAAGCCGATCCAAGCGAATTCTTTGCGGAATAATTTGGATTGGCTTTTTTTTGTGAAATATCCGCCCGGAAAGATTGTAGTAGTTTCATAAGAAGCAGGAGGAAAAATTGAAAAAAGAAAAACAAAAGGAGATTCACAACTGATTGTTTTGGAAGGAGGAAGTCTTCTTTTTATTTTGAAAAACAATTCGGATTTTTCGGCCCGGCTTTTGAAAGAAAGACTGGCTGAAAAGGTCGAAGCTTCTCTTCTCGTTCTCGCCTAGGCGAAACATTAAGAAAATAAGAAGGGATGTAAATCTTATCGCTAAACTAGAAAGAGAGGTGAAAAGAAATGAAAAAGAAAATGATAATCGCAGTCGTCTTCGTAGCGGCTCTCGCAATCACAACTTCAGCTGTTTTCGCGCGATATGATCATCGCAACGGCTCTTCATGCGGATGTGATCAAAGACACCGACACAGCGATGATTGCTGCCCAAAGGTGGAAGTCGATGCTGATACAAATACTACTGTAAGAAACTATGTTGACGTGAAAGCGGACACCGGAGACAACAGCATATACGGATCAAGCAAAAACTACGTGAGAGCTCGATACATGCCTTTCGGATATAATTCCAAGGAAGAAGCTGAAATCGAGACTGGAAATGCGGACGCGAAAAACGTTCTCATTACAGAGGTCGAAGGTGCTCTTGTCACCGTTGACGCTCCTCGAAGAGGAACCGTTGACATCGATGCTGACACTGACACATACGTCAAAAACGATGTCGAGGTGAAAGCTGACACTGGCGACAACAGAATAAGAGTGTCACGAAGCGAAGCTGAAATTGAAACAGGCGATGCCTATGCAGACAACTACACAAAAACAAGTGTGCTTGGCTCAACAGTCGAGGTTAAATAGTTGTCTCTCTCAAGACAGGAGGGCGGCGAATTTCTTCACTAACTTTGTTTAGCGGGGGAATAACAACCGCCCTCCGGAGTCTTGGAAAACTCAACGAATTACGAATCAAGTACGAATATACGAATTTATAATTTTCAAGATATGGAGGGAATTACAAACAATAAATATTTCGTTAGCTATGTCTGTCTGGCGCTGTTGACTCTGTCTTTTCGAGTATCATTGGCGGATGCCAGTTCGGTGATTATTCAGGAAAACGCGAGCGCCACGGCTGATACGGGCGGAAATGTGGTTGAAGGAGCCGGGGAAATCAAAACCGGAAACGCGAGCGCGTCGAGCTCTTCCAGCACGACTGTCAGCGGCAACAGCGGCGGGGAAACGAAAGTTGAAGTGAAAACAAAGGCCGAAGCCAACGGCAAAAAAGTCGAAGCCGAAGTGAAGGAAGAAAATTTGAAAGAAAACGTCAGCATCAAAAAAGAAGTCAAAGAAGGCGGCAGCGAGGCGAAAGTGGAAATCGACGTCACGCCGGTCGAAAGCGATCCGGCCATCGCCGAGAAAGAAGACCAAGAAGAAGTGAACAGCCCCGAGATGGGCGAGCCAGTGGCTGATGAGAAAAATATATTTGCCCGGACAGCCGAAAGCATTTCAGAAACCGCCCGGAGCATTTTCGAGAGAGTAGTTTCACTTTTCAGCTAAAAAATCCAAAATAAGCAACGCGGAGGAGGGCGAGTGGGAAGCAAATGAAAATCAGGCAGAAAAAATTTTTCAAAATAATATTCCATTTCGCGCTGGCAGCCCAACTGGCTTTTTTTCAGTGCGGCTTGCCAGTCTTGGTTGCAAAAGCTGAAACCGTCCCGAATGAACAGGTGGAACAAGCCTCGCCGGAGCAAGAGGAAGAGCCTGCCGTGGAGGAGTCCATCGAAGAAGAAGCCATTGAAACCGAGAAATTGGCCGATACAAGCGTTCCGGATGAAAAAAAAGGCGCCGCTGAAGAAGAAACTGCGGCCGAGGCGGAGGAAAGTCCGGAAGAATTTTGGAAAACGTGCCAGCTGGACGACCTTTTTGATGATTTTCAGGACGAAAGTGAATGCGGAGAATGCAAAAAAATGACGACCTGCGGGGAAATTGAAATTTGTCTTACCGAGAAAATTGAAATCGAGAATGACGCTGATATTAATAACGATATTGAAACAGCCGCGAATACCGGCCAAAATGAAACAGATCTCAAAGAACCGGGGCCGGTTCGTGATGTGCCATTGTTTGATGCAAGCGATCTTTCTCTTGTTCAGGAAGAAGCAGGTTCGGACGCCGCTTCAACTGTCCTGCCGGAAGCCGCTCCGGAGGAGCAATTGACTCCCGATGAGGCTGCGACACCGGAAAATGACAGAGATGATCGAGAAGACAATTCAAGCAGGCGGGAAAAGGATGAAAATATTGAAGAAGAAGCGCTGTCGGAGGATGCTTTGGCCGAAATCTCCACTGGTGACGCGGTGGCCGCGACGAATGTCGTCAATGAAGTGAATACAAACGTTGTCGGTGACAACGGAATTGAAACTGTCGAGAATATTTATGGCAACGTCGAGGGAGACATAAATCTTCTCGAAACATTCAATTCGCTTCTGGAAAATGCCGAAAACACGAATAACAGCAATCTTTCCGCTTTCGACGCGGTAGAAATTTCGATCGAAAACGAAGCGGATATCGATAACGACGTGGTCACCGAAGCCAGTTCCGGCCAAAATGAAATTTCGAACGAAACAGAGAATGGCGATTCTCTCATCACAACCGGCGACGCGATCGCGGTCGCAAATGTCGCGAATATCGTCAACAATAACATTGTTGGGAATAATTTTCTTTTTGCCGTAATCAATATTTTCGGAAACTGGATCGGGGATCTCATTGTGCCGGGCGAAGGACTGCTTTCGGTCCCGGCGAGTGGCCAGCCCGACAATTTCATCGTCGATGTCGAAAACGATACGGACATTGAGAACAACGTCCAAACTTCCGCAACAACCGGCCTAAATGAAATCGAAACTGAGGGCGGGAGCTCTGCAATCGACACCGGAAGCGCCTATTCCGAGAACGGCGTCATAAACCAAGTCGGATCAACGGTTGTCGGGAGCAACTGGTTTTTTCTTGCTATCAACAATATGGGTAACTGGGTGGGAAATGTTCTCAACTGGAACAGTGAAAAAAACGGCTATGAAACGGTTTTCAGTTTTGATTTCGAAGAAGATGAAAATTCAGAGGACGGCGGACTCGCCAGCTGGCTGACAAAAATATTCATCCGCAACGAAGCGGATGTTGAAAACAACGTGACGACGACCGCGAACACCGGCGGAAATGAAATCGAAAGCGAAGGCGGCGGCGCGAATATCACCACCGGAAACGCCTATGCTTTTTCAAAAATATACAATCTTGTCAACAACAATTTCATCGGCTCGAACTGGATGTTTGCGGTCGTGAATATTTTCGGCAGCTGGCAAGGCGATGTCGAATTTGCCTATCCGGACCTTTCCGTATCACTGGCCGACAATGTCTCTAAAGTGAAAAAAGGCGATTCCTATGCTTATAAGATTACCTACAAAAACGACGGGCGGGCTGATTGCGAAAATTTGAACGCGGGTTTGCATCTTCCGGACGGGGTGGATTTCCAGTCTGATTCGAGCGGCACCGGTCCGTGGCGCGAAGGAAATGATCTTTCCTGGACTCTTGAGGGACTCAAAGCCGGGGAAGAAGGATCTTTTTTCGTGAATGTGGTTGTGAGCGATGATTTGCCTGAAAGTACAGCATTTCTTGAAAGCGAGGCGGCGGTCGCGACCGGGACCAAAGAAGTCGAGCTCGCGAACAATGTCGCGGCGGATCAGACCGAAGTCTGGAGCCTGGCGAAAAGCGGCGCGAACCAGGAAAACAGCCAAAACGGAGAAAGCGGACAAACCGGTTCCGAATTTGGCGAAAGCGAAACGTCCCGGATAAATTCGGCCCTTTTTATAACCCGCAGTTCTTCGAAGAAAAAAATGGAAGTGGGCCAGATTGCCAAGCACACGATCATTGTGACGAACACGGGAAACTCAACCATAAGCGATATTGTTGTCAGCGACAAAATCATGAATAAAAATGGCGGCGCCGGAGATTATTCCTGGAAGGTGGAAAAGCTGGAAGCCGGGAAAAAAGCCATTGTGACCTATAAATTGATGGTGAATTTAGGGGCGCCGACCGGAGACTACAGGAATACCGCTGTCGCGAGCGGATTTGACGAAACAGGAAGCGAAGTTTGGGGCAATGAGGCGAAAATATTGGTTGACGTGAACGGCAGAAAAAATCAGGAGGAAAACTATTATTACTATTATTATACATCTGCCGACAATCCTCCGGTCAGCCTCGTCGGCGCCGGAGAAACAGCCTTTGTCGAAACCGCGGAGGCTGCTGAAGCGCTTGCTGGGGACGGAAAGGTTCTGGGCGCGTGGACCAACGGCATTTGCCGCACTCTTCCCTGGTGGGGCTGGGCGGCGGCGGCATTCCTCTATTTCGCGGCGGTTCACTGGGCTCTTCTGCGCCAGAAAGAAATAATAAGGCGATAGAAAGGCATCAACTTATGAAAACCCGGCTGGAAAAATTTTTGCGGACTTATGTCATTCCCCTCGGAGCCAGTGCTTTGGCTTTTCTTTGGTGGCAGCAATACGAGTGCCAGCAGGTCTGGTGGTGGCTGGCGCTTGTCGGCGGGATACTCCTGATCCATTATTATTTCTATTTCCGAACCGAAAAAGAAAAAATATAGGATTTCCGATTCCAAAAGAGCATGTTTCGTGAAATGCGAAATAGTAAAATTATTAATTACGACACAAAAAAAGAATTCTTGCTGAGTTATCCACTTTTTGCCTTTGCTAGCTTTCGCGAAAGAATGTAAAATAAATTAACAATAAAAAATAAAAAACAAAACTAAAGAAGTCAAAAAAACAACGCTTCTTTTTTTTTGTGAGAAAAGGAAAAACATATGAAGGGTGATCATATGGAAAAAAACCGATCCGAAATCGTCATGGTCTGGCGTTTTTAGGTCGGTGTTTTTTTGTTTTCCAAACAGTGCCAAGAAATAGCCAAAACAAACCAAAAGCCAGCACTAGTTCGTTATCGTGGGGATAGCGGCTTTGTGCTGGCTTTTTTATTTACGAATTAGGGAAAATAAACTTTCATCCAAAAATGCTGAAATATTTTTTCTCAAAAGCAACTCTCGTTTTCGTCTCAGCCGCTTTGACTTGCGGAGCTGCCTACTATTCCTTCGCCAAGCCGGGGAATTTTTTTCTTCCGAAGTCCAAACCTGAGCCGCAACACCGCAAATTGGATCTCAAGGTTTCGAGCGTCTGCCAGTTCAACGGCGCGCTTTGCCAAGGCTTTGGCAATTGGGAGGAGGCGGATCTCAACTGCCGGCACAAATTCTTCAATTTTCCGGACTTGAAGCCCGGAGACTATGGCGAAGTCACGATTGATCTCACGGTGACGGGCGGCGATGCCTGCGGGGAAATGACCATCAAAGACATTCTTGATCGAGGCAACAAGTGCGTGGAACCGGAGACAAAAACGAGAATTGACCGCGACTGCCGGGGGAAAAACCCTGGGAGCAAAGAAAAAAACGGAGAAATGCGCGAATCCATTGAATTTCAGATTTGGCTTGATCAGGGAAGAATCCTTGGTTTTCAGGGAAAAACTGATCCGGGAGAAGGAGATAATATATACAACGAAAAAGATGCGCTGATGATGGACTGGACAAGTCTTCGGAAATGTCCCAAAACTTTTGAACTGCGCAAATTTCTGCGAACCAACCGGCAAAAATATTGGAACGATTGCCAAAACGCGGATGGCGACGGCGATGGAAAAAAATGCAAAAAAAATGTCTGCCACGGAGTGGCGCGCGACGGGCGGCTCATCGAGGGAGTGACATACTATATCGGTTTTGCCTGGAGATTGCCGGAAACAGTCGGCAACGAAGCCCAGACTGACAGCCTGAAATTTGATCTCCGCTTCACCGCCAAAGGCAGCGAATCCTGCCAACCGTGCCAGAATACCTGTCATCATTGTGAAGATCGGTGTAGGGATTGATTGCCAATTTCAAAAATAACAAAATTTAAATAATAGAAAAAAAGTCGACGCGGGTACTGCGAAAATGCCAAAAAAATCGTGATGATTCAAGACTCTCCCTCATAGGGGGAGGGTGAAAACTCTCAATTTATACTTTAGGGAGACAAAGAATTATCGCAAAATTAAATTATAAGAGAAAATAAAATGAAAAAAATATTTCGAAGTTCGGCGCTGGTTCTCGTGGTGGCGGCCATCGCCGGATACGCGACGTATTCGTTCTTCTCTGACACGGAGACTTCGACGGGGAACACATTCACCGCGGGAGCGATTGATTTGACTGTCACTCATACCGATAAAGCGACAAATGGAGCTTGCCAATTTAGTAATACAGTCGGTGGTCCGATCTTCAATTGTACCGATGTTAAGCCCGGGGACAGTGGTGAAAGCACTTTGAAGTTTAATCTCACCAGCAATCCTGCTTGGGCATGCGTGCAAGTGAATAACGTTGTCGACAGTGATAATGAGTGCAACGATCCTGAATTGGCTGCCGAATCAGTTTGCACACAAAACGGAAATGGTGAGTTGGACCAACACTTAAATCTTACAATCTGGATAGATGACGGAGCTGGAGCTGGAGAAAGTTGCGATAATGACCAAAGCGGAACCGAGCAAGTGCTCGCAAATAATGTTCCGTTAAGCACATTTATGACGCAAGTGGGCAATCAAACATCGTTCGTGCTTCCAGTCGCGGATACAACAGATCAATCAATGCTTGGGAAAAACCATGCCCTCCCTGTTGGGGAGCAATGTCTCGGGATTGCGTGGTCTGTTCCTACAACCACAGGCAATGAAGTGCAAACAGACAAACTGGGTGGCGATTTGGTTTTCTATGTCGAGCAAGAAAGGAATAATTCTGACTTCTCATGCGCAACACATTTCGCACCCCTGCAAGGAACACAGACACTCACTCTGGAAAACGAAACGCAAAATGCGACAGGTCCTTGGACACCCATCACCAATGATGCGAAATCCGCAACATTGACTTGGCAGGGAGATGGTCCGACATTCAATTACACCCTAACTGCACAAAGTCTCCCAATCAATACTCCCTATAGCTTGATATATTATGCCGATCCTTTTCCAGGAAATAATCCCGGAAAGCTTATCGGGACATATACTACCGATGGAAGCGGGGGGATTAATTCGGGAGCTCAAGTAATAGATCTCGGAATGGATTTGCCAGCTCCTGCGGACGCTAATTTCGGAACCGGCGCCAAAATCTGGCTGATACCAAGTGCCAACTATACCGGCACCAGCGTTAGTCCCTGGGCACCAGATGACAATTGGCTGTTCGAAGGTAATGTTTACATCCACTACAACGACACGGATAACTAAACAGGATGAAGCCTTTCTCTCTCGCTCAATAGGCTTTGGGCGGGAGGATTGAGGTTTTAAGTGTGAATTAATATCTGATCTGTTGATTTCGTTTGAGGCGGGAAGAGAAATTTGCAGAAATACAAATGTATGAGAAAAATAATCAAAAGTTTCGCGGTGGTGATCGGAGTTGCCGCTATTGCGGGATACTCAACGTATTCGTTTTTTTCGGATACGGAAACCGCGGCGGGAAACATATTTAGAGCGGGAGAGATTGATTTGAAAATAGACAGTCATTGCTCCTACAACGGCCAATCCTCAAGCCAATGCGGAGAGTGGGAGTTGAAGGATTTGATCCCGACTTCGGACAAGTTTTTCAATTTTTCGGACATTAAGCCGGGTGATTTTGGCGAAAATACCATAAGTTTGCATATTGACGACAATGATGCGTGGGCATGTCTCACGATCGACAATTTGAAAAATGATGAGAATGATTGCAATGATCCAGAAGAAAAAGCAAATGACGAAACTTGCGGAACAGCTGCGGATCAGGGAGAGCTGGCGCAAAATTTGTTTTTTACCGCCTGGGCCGATAACGGAGACAAAGTTTGGGAAAGTGGCGAGCCATTGTTATTCTCAAATAAATTCGGTCCGGCGAGCGATATCCTCAATGGGAAAACCTACGCTTTGGCTGATTCGACCACTGGTGGCAATCCGATCATGGGTGGACAGACGAAAAATATCGGCCTCAAATGGTGCTTCGGAACAATGGTAGTTGATGAAACAAGCCACACAATTTCCTGCGACAAATTGGGCGAGCATAATGACACTCAAACTGATTCCATATCCGCCGATGTGAAATTTTATGTCGAGCAGTCAAGGCATAACGAAAATTTCAAATGTTCAGAAATAAACGGTGGTAATGAAGAACCGGCTTGCACGCCGGTTGCGGAGATTTGTGGTGATGCGATAGATAATGATTGTGACGGTTTTGCTGATTGCGGAGATAGTGATTGCAATGCGGACACCGCCTGCCAAGCGGCGGGCAATGGACATGAAACAGTGAGGCTGGAAAACAAATTTGTTACCGACGATTGGCATGTTATAGATGACGGAACATATGGTGATTTAACTTTTAATGAATCTGGTCCGACTTTTGATTATAGTTTTAGCGGTCACGGACTAATATCAGGCACAGCATACAGTTTGATTTATTATGCTGATCCTTGGGCCGGAAACGGCATGAATCACCTCACCGGTAAATTAATTGGAAGTGGATCTACCAACGGAAGCGGTGATCTAACATTATCGGGAAGTCCTGACCTAGACACTGACTTGCCCAATTCTGACGATAAGAATTATCCGGGAAATGGGGGTACCGAAATTGGTGCAAAAATTATTATGGTTCTTTCGGCTGATTATGATGCTACGAACCACATTTTAAATACATGGAATCCTTCACCATATCTCTGGGAGACCTCGGTCATCTTTTACGATGACACGGATGTGGTCAGTACCGAAACTATCACTCTAAATGACTTAGGCGCGGCTTCTCAATATGGCTATATCCATAATTACAGCACCGCAAATGTGAGCTTTGCTTATGACACACCCGCGAATGACAAATTGTCCGGCACAGTCACGGCAACAGGACTGAAACCATATGCGACTTATCAGTTGAAATTCGATGGCAAACCAACTTGCAAATATGGAGCCAGCGGAGATGATCTGGCCAATGAATACATCGGCAATAAAGGACGATGGTGGGATAATACAACAAACGCTAATACTAATGATGCGGGTTATGCCAGCAATTCAATTTACAAAGGCGGAACCCATTGCATCAGCGGTTATCTGGTCTGGGGCTATATTACGGCCGATGCCAGCGGCAATGCTACAAAGTCAGTGACAACTGATTCCAGTTATCACGTGCTGTGGTGCAGTGGCGGTACGTGCGGCCAGAGCAATAACAACCTGTTGGCGTTTCTTGATCCGCTTCATCCAGCATTGAATCTTTGTGCTGCTGGAAATGTTAATGGCCAAATCGAAAGAGGCTCTTGCGGCGGCATGATACTTGCTTCGGGAACTTATAACTTGGGAATGATTTTGAACGAAGAATCATTCCATCAGGGTCCCGGAACATGGACTGCGGTTATGGGAAACGAGATTAGTTTTGATATTGATTAGATAGGCAAGGATGTTTTAAAAGGTTTTAAAAATTGGTTATAATTTTTTTTAAGGTTCGGCCTTAAAAATGAAAAAAGTTTTCAAAATAGGCTACAATCTGATACTGGCGGTTTTGTTCCTGTTTCTCCTGGTGGTCGCGGGGACTTTTTTGCCGATTCCTGGGAATTATAAGATTTTCACCGTGCAATCGGGTTCGATGGAGCCGAAAGTGCCAATGGGAAGTTTGATTTTCGTGAAATCCGCTCCGGAATACGGCGTGGGGGATGTGATCACGATAAAAGCCGGGAGAAATACCGTGACTCACCGGGTGGTGGAAAAAAAAGGCAGCGGCGGGGAAGCAACCTATCGCACAAAGGGAGATGCGAACGAGGAAGCGGATCCGGAGGAAACCAGCGGGCAAAATGTGGTCGGAAAAACTATTTTCAATTTGCCCTATGTCGGCTACCCGATTGGATACGCTCGCACGAAAACCGGATTCATTCTGCTCGTGATCATTCCGGCGACCATCATCATCTATGAAGAGCTGTATAAGATAAAAGAGGAAATAACGAAAAAGTGGCGGAGCCGGCGGGAAAAGAAAGAAAAACAAGCCGCGCCGGAAAATGTCGAGGACCGGATCCGCATTATCGAAGAGGAATCTCTGGGCGCTGGATTGCACGCGGAAGCTCCCGGGACAAAAGATCATCCTCAAGCGCCTTCAGAACAATTTGTCAGGAGAAGTCCGGGGAGAGATGACCAAAATCAAATAAAACGCAGAAAAATAATTTAGGGATAAAGAAATTCGCCCCTTTTAAACTGCAAAGCAGCAATCATACTTCGTGAAATTATTTAACAGGGTAAAAAAATAGTTTAAGAAAAATCAAAATGCCGGGACGCATCCGAAAAAAATTTGTCCGACCGCTATATCTTTTGAGCTTCGCGATTTTGACGCTGTCTTTCGCTTTCCGCTTCGGGGAAGTCAGCGGCACGGTGGCGATTTCCTCAGACTCGGAAAAAAGCGAGGGTAATGAATTTCAGGCGGGGGAGTGGGGGGAGGAAGAGGCAGACGATAAATTCTATCTTATGATCAGTGAAGTTTATTATAATCCTAGCGACGGAGACAATTTCGAATTTATTAAGCTGTATAATCCAACTTCAGATGATATCGATTTATTCAAGGAAGCATATAAGCTGGGAGATGAGGAGAAAGAAGGAGATGGCGAGGGAATGTATGAGTTTCCCTCAGGCGCGATAATAAAGGCAACCAATTATTTGATAATCGCGAGAAAAGCGGCCGCATTCAAGGATGCTTTCGAAATTTCGCCTGATTTCGAGTGGGTGGAATCTGACACAGCCGTTCCGAATATGAAAAAATATACTTCATGGGCGGGGGGATATATGGATCTTGCAAATTCAGGTGACGAAGTCTTGCTCTTGGATAAAGAAAACAAAACTATTGACGTCGTCACATATGGGAGTGGAAGCTACAGCGGAGTTATTTCGCATACAAATCCCTCTGGTCCTGGAAACTCCCTGCTAAGAATTCCAAAGGATGAGGATACAAATGATTGTTCCGTTGATTTTTTCGCCGGGAATCCGACGCCGGGAATTTGACCGGCAGATTTGAAGCAGGAATGATCGCATTGATGCGGGAAAAAAGGTAGCGCGGCTCTCAAGGCGGGATTGGGCGTGATTCTGGGGAGCATCGCGGTGATTGCCGCTCAGGTGGCCTATTCAGTGGCGGCGGCGGTGTATTTTTTTTCGAAATTGGTCTAGCCGGTCCGCTCCCAAACTGGCTTGCGAAAAAAACCGCTTTTCGAAAGGTTGTTTCGTTTTTTTGTCGGGTGTATAATGATATAAATGACGCTAAATAATAATTCAACAAAAAAATGAAGAAAAAAATTCTGGTCTTTGTTCTCGCGCTGGCAATAGCGCTGCCCTCATTCGCAGGCGCGAAAAACAATAAAAAGAAGAGCTCAAACAACGCGAACAACGAAAACAATTCATCTTTCACGGTTTCTTCCGTCACTCCGACAGAAATGAATAATGATGTGGCAACCGGGCTGACGATCACCGGATCCGGTTTTTCAAATATTACAACAATTGGCGTGAAGCTCGGTTCGTGGGAGGACGATTCAAAAGACACAACTGACGATTCTGTCTTGCTAAGCAATATCTCGGTTCCCGATGATTCGACGATCCTGGCGACCATTCCCGCCGGAACGCACGCCCAGGACAGCCAGGATCTGACTGTTTTCGACAGCGGCGTCACGCCGAACGCGCATTATACTCTCAAAGATGCGATAACAATCCATCCTTCGTTCCAGGTGAACGACGCAGACGGCGATAATGACGGAATTGTGGAAGTTTTTCAATCAACTCGAAGCAGCTCGAAAACCACTTTCAGCCTGACTGTCTTGGGAAAATCCTTCAAAAACAAAAAATGGCTGAAGCTCAAAGTGGGGAATAAAAAGGCCGTGATCACCCGGGTTGCCAGATCCGGGGAAGATACGATCATAAGGGCCAAATTCAAATATGGAAAATTGGCGGCTGGCAGCTACAATATCAGCCTGACCTACAAGAATCGGCTGAAATACAGCGTGACCAACAGAAATAAAGTGAGATATCGAAATATGTGGGAAAGGGGAACGATGACGGTGAACAGCGGGTTTAGCGTAGTGGCCGCGCAGCAAAGCTCAGGTTCAACCTGCACCAAGGAAAATTCCTGCAAATTCCGGACACCGGGTTCGGAATTCAGATGCAATGCCGATACAACTTATAACGGGGATAATGGGGCATTTATGTGCGCATGCAATGAAAGTTGCGATGTCGCAATTCTCTAGCTTGGCATTGGCTGACCTTTTGCCAGAAATGAAGATATGCATAAAAAAACAGCCTCGAAGAAACATCGGGGTTGTTTAAATACAAAAAAAGATTATTTTTTTTCGGCTTCTTCTTTCGGCTTGATGAATTTTATATAACCTAAAACGAGAGCGATGAGAAGCCCGATTGTCACGATCAAAAAGCGAAATTTCGTGTCTTCGCTCATGACTCCGCGGATGATGCTATAAACGGTCGTGAAAACTCCGCCGAGCAGGATCCCATCGGCGATCATCCTTATCTTGGAAAGAAGTGTGAGGCTGACGATAAGAATCAAAATGGCGGCGCTGATGGAAATTATCGATACATTCCGGCTGTATAATTTGAATTTTTCCGTGAAATCGCGCTGGGAACGGTTGAATTCTTCCCGCATGCTTCTGAGCTCCACAGTTTCTTCACAGCCCGGCTTTTCGCCTTCGAGTTCCACAGGATACAAGGGTTCCTTCGGACCGGAATAAAAAGCGCTGATCCCAAGCCCCACAAAAAGAGCGATGAGCAGAGCGAGAAAAATTGTATACACAAATTTGATGACCATGACAAAATTATAGCAATAAATTGCCTAACGCGCCATATTGTTGAATTTTTTTTCCCGTGCTAATATATTTTTGCGTTGAAGCGCCTGTGCGGTTCCCGTCTCCACTGAAACTGCGGCTAGGCACGGCACTTGGCTAAAAAAACAGCATGCCCGTGCTGCTCACTTGGCAGAGCAGCTCCCCGCCTGCCTTCGCATAATGCCGATGTAGCTCAGCTGGTAGAGCAACTCCATGGTAAGGAGTAGGTCACCGGTTCAAATCCGGTCATCGGCTCAGGCTTTGCGGGCAGGCATGGCAGGGAGCAGGTAAGCAGTTCGAATCTGCTCGTGGGCTCAAATGCTGGAGGCATTTGAAAAAAAACAAATATGCTTTATACTTCATATATAATATGTAAAACTAAAACACATGAACAAATCAAAACTCATCTGGGGAGGGATTGTCGCAGTCGCTCTCATCTTTGCCGGATTTCTTTGGTACCAAAGCTTCGGCAACCGGGGGAAAAATCTCCCGAATGGACCTCAAGCTAAAGACGGAGAAAATGCCGCTGACAGCCTCGAAAGCATTCTTTCGGGCGATGGGGCAGACGATGAAATCTTCAGCGAAGAGGACGAAACTGACTACAACGCCATTTGCGAAAAAGGAGAATGGCTCAAAATTGCGGATCAGTCGGGCGATACGTCAAATGTTTCCGGAAAACTTCGGAAAGTTTATCCGGACGACACGCCTTCCCAATTCAAAAGCTACCGGTATTATATCGAAGGGACAGAAAGTTCCGGACTGACCGGAAGCGACCTTTTCAAGCTAGATTATTTCGAGGATCGCGAGGTGGAGGTGCAGGGCCTCAAAAACGCGGCCAAAAATGAAATTGCCGTATCTCAGGTGAAATGCGCGGGAGCGGAAACGGATAAAGACCTTATTGAGAGCAGAAAAACGCTTATGAACTGGCTGGCGACCAATATCAATTCCGTCGTGCCCCAAAAAGCGAAATATGAAAAGTGGGTTGTCCTCACAGTGGATTTTGTTGACGAGCGCAATGTTTATGTGGAATACTATGATTCTATCGAAGATGACGAGAATTCTGAGATAGAAGAAGATACTGCCAAAAAAGTTCTGCTCGAAACTGCCGCGAAATCCGGAGGCGGATATGACATCAAGTCATTGGCATACTGGGAAATGGGAGAAGACGATTTTGAACTCAAAACAGGGACAGACAAATACGAAAACGTGGATGATTTCATAGCTTCATTCGAATATGATCCGGAGCTAAATACGTGGGAAAGAATAGACTGACAGTTTATGTAAAATGCAAATATCAAAATTCAAAATGACAATGTAAAGTGTTAAATTCTCGAATATCAAAATCACTTTATCATTTTCCCATTTTGGATTTTCAATTGTCATTCTCCATTTTGATTTTTTAATTTTGAATTTTTTATGTCTCAAGACAATCTCGTGACACTCAGGTGCGAAGTTTGCAAGAAAGTGAACTATCACACTTTTCGCAACAAGAAAAAAATCAAAGAAAAGCTTGGTCTCAAAAAGTTTTGCAAAAAATGCCGGAAGCACACCCCGCACAAAGAGGGGAAGGTGTAGGTTTTTTAGATTTAGGATTTATAAATTAGGAATAAATTTGTTCCAAATTGTTTTTGGCGTTCATAACCCATATTCATAAAACGCGGGCGTAGTGAAATGGCTATCACAACAGTCTCCAAAACTGTTATTTCAGGTTCGAATCCTGGCGCCCGTGCAATTTTCATCATCAAGCCCTTCTTGCTTTTTCTTTTTTCCTGAAGCATAATTATATCAATGAGAAAATTCATTCTTTATTTTCTTTTGGTGTTTCTTTTTGCCGCTGTGGCGACTTTTTCCTACGGCTTTTTAAACGGGGAAAAAATCCGGAGTTTTGCCGGGCAAGTCTCCCAGATCCAGGCAAAGCACAACCTCGCTTTGCAAATTGAAAAAATCGAAGCGAGCTTCCGGAACAACAGCAAAAAAGAGATATCCCAGATCCGCGATGAATCAAAACAATTTTCTGCTGAACTCGAGGCCATAATCAATGAAGCCGAAGCGGCAAAGAAAGAAGTCGCGAGTCTCAACGCCCCAAGAATGGCAGAGGACACGAAGGAGCTGGCGGAAAATTACTATTCAAAACTGGCATGGGAAGCAACTGATCTCAAAGGAATTATCGATTATAAGAATCAAATTTTTGAAGTTTCGGCGGTTTTTGGGGAGGTAGAGGAGAATGTTTCGCTTGACGAAATGAAAAATATTATCGCACAAGCCAGAGAAACGGGTAGCAAAGTGAACGTTGATGTCTTGCCGCAGAGCCTCCAGCTGGAAGCCCAAGCCCTTAAAGAATCCATGAATTCTTTTCTCATAAAAATAGAAGACGTTGCGGCAATGAAAACGGAAAACATGTCTGATCTGGATGCGGCGCATGAGGATTTTGCGGCAAAAGAGGGCCAATATTTTGCAGCCGAAAAAAAATACATCTTCGGAATGGAAAACCTGGATACCATCGAAAACATGATATTCAGCGATTTAGAAAGACTAAGCAGAGTGAAATTCAGCATAAAATAAAAATTGGAATTATTATAAATTATGTTTCAGCGCAAAACTATAATTTGGACCTTGCTCGCAGTTGCTTTTCTCGGCGGGGCTGTTTATTTCTCCGTCCTTCGCCAGCCGACGGTGGAGTATGCCGCTTCTGAAGCAGTATTTGGCGATCTCAAAGAAACCGTTTCAGTTTCCGGGACGCTCAAAGCCAACGACACAATCGCGCTCAATTTTGAGACAACGGGGCGAGTAAGCTCGGTTGACGTCAGAGTCGGGCAAAAAGTTGGGAAAGGGGACATCATCGGGTCCATTGACAACACGGGCCTGCAGCTGGCAGTTGACCAGGCCAGGGCTAATCTTGAAAAAGCCCGGGCCGATGCCGGAATGAACTTTGACAGCATCCACAGCGCCAAAGTTGAAGTCGAGAACGCCGAAAAGTTCCTGGATGACACGAAAAGCCTCAACAAGAAAAATATCGCTTCCGCCGAGCAAAAAGTCTCCGACACGAAAAATTATTACGATGACGCCCAGACTTTTTATAACAAAGTAAAAGATGAAAACGGGTCGGACAGCTCGGTTACAAAATCGGCCAAGCTTACCCTTGACACTGCCGAAGCAAACTACGAGCAGGCCAAGGACGCGCTGGATGTTGCCGACCAGACAGCCGACTTGGCTGAAACTTCGGCCGAAAACAAATTGGACACGGCCGAAGCCGCCTTGGATGCCAATCAGTCCGACTATGTCAGAGCCGGAAAAGACGCCAATGTGGCAAGTTTTGCAGCGGCCTATGAAACCGCCGTAAATAATCTTGGAAAAGCGGCTCTTCGCGCTCCAGCCAATGGAATGATAAAGGAAGTGAACTTCAAAACCGGTGAAGTGATCGGCGCCACTTCGACTGACTCGTTCGCCAAAATGATTTCCTATGATTTCATCCTGGAAGCGAAAGTCCCCGAATCCGATATCGCAAAAGTGAAAGTCGGCCAAAAAGGGAGCGTCTCTTTCGATGCATTTTCTGCGGATGAAACATTCCAAGCGGCCGTTGTCTCCATTGATCCTTCGGCGACCGTGGTCCAGGATGTTGTTGATTATATCGTGAAATTCGCAATGGACAGCGATGATTCAAGATTCAAGGACGGGATGAGCGCTGATATAGACATTTTATTGGCGGAAAAAAAGAGTGTCCTCCAAATTCCGGAGCGGGCGTTGAAAGACGTTGAAGGAAAAAAGTTCGTCCAGATTCTTGAAAACAAAAAGGCGTCCGAGCGGGAAGTGAAAACCGGAATGAAAGGGGACGGGGGGATGATAGAAGTAGTGAGCGGGCTTAGGGAAGGAGAGCAGGTGATTACTTCGACAAAATAATGTTTGTGCATGTAATTCGTAATTAGCAATTCGTAATTCGGATATTTGCTTTCCGATTTTTTCCCAATTACTAGTTACAAATTACCAATTACTTTTGTTAATTTCAGTCAAAAATCTTTGCAAAGAATACGACAATGAAGGCATTGTCACCCGCGCCCTTTGCGGGGTTACTTTTGACATAGCCGACGGGGAATTCGTATCAATCATGGGTCCGAGCGGCAGCGGAAAATCGACTCTGATGCAGCTTCTCGGATTTTTGGACCGGCCGACGGACGGTGAGTATTTTTTTCAGGGAAAAGATACAAAAAATTTTTCGGACGACGATTTGGCCTTTCTCCGAAACCAGAAAATCGGCTTTGTTTTCCAGTCTTTCAATCTTCTTCCCCGGACAACAGTTTTTGAGAACGTGGAATTGCCGCTTCTTTATGACGAGAGGAAGGAATCCCGCGGCCTTCTGAACAGAAAAGTTCACGATGCGCTTCGGTCGGTGAATCTTGAAAACAGGATCAGCAATTTTTCCAATCAGCTGTCGGGCGGAGAGCAGCAGCGCGTGGCGATTGCCCGGGCTCTGGTCAATGACCCCGCGCTGATTCTCGCGGACGAACCGACGGGAAATTTGGATTCAAAAAACGGCCTCCAGATAATGCGGATTCTCCAGCGCCTCAACAACGACGGCCATACGATCGTCATGGTTACCCATGAAACCTATACCTCCGAACACGCCAAAAGAATCATACAGATGCTTGACGGAAAGGTGGAAAATGATTATCTGGTGAAAAAAAGAAGAATCGCCGACGGGGAGGAAGAATTATTGAAATAGAATTGAGAATTGGGAATTTAGAATTGTGAATGGGAATCCGGAATATCGAATCTAGAATTCTATATTCCGTATTCTTGTTCTAAATTCACAATTCTTTTTTGATATTTATTGAATCGTTGTGAGATTATCGGATCCGATAAAAATAGCATATAAGAATTTAATGGCTGCCAAATTCCGCTCTTTTTTGACGATTCTCGGAATCGTGATCGGGATTGCTTCTGTGATAATCATAATGGCTATCGGAACGAGCGCCCAGGAGCTTATTTTGGACCAGGTGCGCGGAGTCGGCTCAAACCTCATCGGTGTTTTGCCGGGAGCCTCGGAAGAATCAGGCCCGCCGGCAAGCGCTCTTGGAGTAGTCATCACGACCCTCAAATACGACGATATGAAAGCGCTTCTTCAAAAAAACAATGTACCCAATGTTGTGGATGGAACTGCGTATATTAGCGGAAACGATACGGTTCAATACGAAGGAATAGATAAAAATTATACTTTTCAAGGAACAACAGCCAGTTATATAAATGTCGAAAACGCTGAAATAGAAAGCGGCCGTTTTTTCACCAAGGAAGAGGAAACCAGCCTCGCGCGCCTCGCGGTTCTGGGATCTGAAGTGGCCGCGGATCTTTTTGGAGAAGGCGATGCTGTCGGAAAAAAAATAAAAATCAGCGACCAGAGCTTTGAAGTGATCGGAATTTTCAAAAAAAGAGGCTCAACCGCTTTTTCCAATCAGGATACGACTGTCTTTATGCCGCTTTTCACGGCCCAGAAAATAATGCTCGGAGTGGATTATCTCAACTTCATTCGCCTCAAAGTTGACAGTGAAGACAATATTGACCGGGCAAAAGCGGATGTCACCATCACTCTCCGCGATCAGCATGGCATCAAAAAAGAGGCTGATGATGACTTTTCCGTCAGGGATCAAAAAGCGGGACTTGATGCCATCGAGAATGTGACTGGAGCGATAAAATATTTTTTGGTAGCCATCGCGGCGATTTCTCTCATGGTCGGCGGAGTGGGGATTATGAATACGATGCTCATTTCGGTCAACCAGCGGATCCGCGAGGTGGGGCTTCGCAAAGCCATAGGAGCGAAAAATTCAGCCATATTGTTCCAGTTTCTCATCGAATCTGTGGTGGTCACACTGATTGGCGGGGCGGTTGGAATTTTGGGGGGCGTGGCGATTTCAGCTCTTGCGGCGCTGATTATCCAAAAACTTGGCTATCATTGGCCGTTTATCGTCACTTTTTCGTCGATTTTTTTGGCTGTCTTCATTTCGGCGGGTATTGGGATTTTTTTCGGGATATACCCGGCCCGCAAAGCCGCAAAACTGAATATCACGGAAGCGCTGCGTTATGAATAGTGATTTGGAATCAGTAATTCATAATTTGGATTTTCTGCAATCCTATCCGAATTGCAGCGACTTGCCTGCCGGCAGGCAGAGCGAGCGAAATTGCCAATTGCAAATTACGAGAACATATTTATGGCGAAAAGTTTATCTCGCATAAAAAATATTTTCCACTCCCTTCTCCATCTCACTATCCGTTCTCCCCACGAGTGGACAGTGGTGTTTCGTTTGGCGTTTCGCAACTTGCGCGCCAACATGCTTCGCACGGCGCTCACGGTGCTGGGAATCGTGATCGGGATCACTTCCGTCATCATTGTGATGGCAGGCGGGGCGGGGCTCAAAAACTATGTCCTGGGGCAAATCGAGGTTTTCGGAACGGATTATGTCCAAGTTGAGGTGAAAGTGCCGGGAGTCTCGGAAACATCATCAGAAAATATTGCCGGGCGGGGGACGGGCCTCGCAATCACAACGCTCAAAGAGAAAGACGCGGAAGCAGTGGCCAGAATCCCGAATATAAAGCTTTGGAGCGCTGGAAATATTGACCAGGAGCTGGTGAGCTATTCCAACGTGAATAAACGGGTGATTCTTTTCGGAGTGAATCCCAGCTACACTGAAATTGACCGCCAGATCCAGCTCGAGGATGGGGCTTTTTTTTCGGAGGGCGACGAATCTGGCGCGGCTCAAGTGGCGGTTATCGGCGCGGGCGTCAAAAAAAGTTTTTTTGGGGAAGGGGACGCGGTCGGAAAAAATATCAAAATCAAAAGCCAAAGCTATCGCGTCATCGGAGTTGTTCGCGAGCGGGGAGCGGCCGGATTTTTCAATTTTGACGACGCGATTTATATTCCTCTCAAAACACTCAACAAGAAATTGATGGGCATTGACTATGTCCAGTTTATCACTTTCAAAGTGAAAGACACTTCGCGCATCGAAGAAACGGCCGTGGATATCCGCGACGTGATGCGCGAGGAGCATGATATCACCGATCCGGACAAGGAAGATTTTGTCGTCATGTCGGCGGCAGAGGGAAAAGCGATGATCGACAAAGTTTTCGGGACGATAAACTATCTTCTTCTCGCGCTCACATCGATTTCCTTGATTGTTGGCGGAGTGGGAATAATGAACGTCATGTATGTGGCGGTCACTGAACGAACGCGCGAAATCGGCCTTCGCAAGGCAGTGGGCGCTTCAAGTTCGGGGATTTTGCGCCAGTTTCTCTTTGAGGCCGTCATTGTCACGCTTTTGGGGGGGGCCGTGGGAATCATTTTAGGCATCGCGGCGACGTATCTTCTCAACAGTTTTTTGGTCCGGCTTGGTTTTTTTCTCCAGTTCTCTGTTCCAGTGAGCACAATTTTGGTGGCGGTCAGCTTTTCAGCTGTCACGGGCATCATTTTTGGAATTTATCCGGCCTGGAAAGCGTCAAAACTCTCGCCTATCGAAGCCCTGCGTAAATAATTGCCATCCCAAGATCGGATCTTAGGATAAAATAAATCTATGCGAAAAGTGCAATTTATTAAAGATCAATACTACCACATTTTCAATAGAGGAATCGATAAAAGAAAAATATTTCTAGATGATTTTGATTATCGTCGCTTTTTGCTTTCAATGCGCCTTATGAACGACGAGCAAGACGGTCTCATGATACGCTGGCGCGATCACAAAAAAACCTATCCAAAAGCGACAGTAGAAACCTTCCTAAGATCGGATCTTAGGAAAAGAAATCCGCTGGTTAAAATTGTTTGTTTTTCTCTGCTTCCGAATCATTATCACTTTGTCCTGGAACAACTTGCAAAAAATGGTATTGAAAGATTTATGCAAAGAGTAGGGATAGGATTCACAATGTATTTCAACAAAAAATATAATCGCAGTGGAGTCTTGTTTCAGGGGAAGTGCAAGTCTAGCCTCATCAAATCGACTCATCATCTTCTTTATCTTTCTGCCTACGTAAATTGCAACGCCGAAGTGCACAATATTTCGGACGCGAAAAAATACCCCTGGAGCAGTCTGTCGAACTTCTTAAGAAAGAGTAAAAGCGATATATGTAACGGAGAAGTGATTTGGAGCCAATTTAAAAACAATAAAGAATATGAAAATTTTGCAAAAGAGAATGTTGAGGCGGCGAAGTTAAAAAAGGAAGACGAAAAGCTAATTCTTGAAAATCTATCCTAAGATCTCTATCCCAAGATCGGATCTTAGGATAAAAATTACCCCGTGGCATGAGCCCCGGGGTGCTTTTGTTTCAGTTATATTTTTTGAAGATTAACGCGCCAGTTATCTCAGTTGTGCTTTTCCTCATAGGCGTCCTCCTTAGTTCTTCCGCAAAAATTGCCGGGAAGTCCATTGGTCACCTCTTCCCCGAGTTGCGGGGCCCTTTAGTGGTTTTGGCGTTTTTCGCTCGACCGATTTTTCTCCCCCGGGAGCAAAAAACGCCAGGGATCTGCAAACTTTTTGAAAGGGTTCGTGAAGAGCCTCTCACCGCCTTTGCCGGGGGGAACCAGCTTTGAAGCGTTGGCGGGTGTGGATCAGGCCCGGGTTTTTCCGCGGAAGGGGTATGCCGCGGATCGCCTGGAGGCTCCTCACGAAGAGCTGGCGGGCTGCCGGAAAAAAGGAAGAAGCACCGAAAACTTGAAAGGAGTATGGGTATCAACCTTGTTTTCCCCGGCAAAGCCCGTATATTTCTCAAGAACTGAAAAAGTTTGCGCCGCCGGAGTAAGTCGTTGAATTCTTGAATGATATCCACGATTCTTCCAGCGGCGGCTGGGTGAAGTTTCGTGTTGCTCGTCGTTAGACGAAGCCTTTCCTTACCAAAGCGTTCCTCATCATCACCTCCCTCAAACACTGATGTTCATAATCTACCACGGCAACAAAAAAACCGCAAAAGAAAATTTTCGAGAAATAAAAAACCTTACAGATTGTAAGGAAGGGGAGGCTGGCGGCCGTTTTATAATTGCTAGATTTGATTCTAGAAATTGAAACTGAACGAACGCCAGCCCTGGATAATATTATCCGATTGAGAATTTTTTGCCGAGAATTTTCTCGGTTCTAATAAAGAACTGAAACTTTTGAAATAAGGCGGAGTCGCGGACAAGAGAGATTCTAGTTGTCGCTTAACGGGGAGGTTGACTTCCAGCTCCAATATCCGCGCTCCGCAAGCACCACCAAAGAAAGGGAGTTCTCTGGTAGTTCTGATTTTAGCAGTTTTTTGGCTCTTGTCAACAAAGAAGGTGGAAAAATGAAGCAAGAAAAATTTTAAAAGATTAATTTTCAAAAAAAACCAGCAGAAATCCGGTTCTGCTGGGGTGATACTGGAAGCTCCTAAATGATTGATAATTTGCCTCGTTATCCGGAGAGGCGATAAAAAAAGAACAAAATCACTTTTCGTAAAAAAGGGCGGCGCGGCGCCGGGAGGGGTTGGAGTGTCTCCCAGCAGCCGCACCGCTTTTGCTACACAACCCGCGAGGACGTTGGCCCGGCCTTCCGCGGAAAGGTCAGGCTGATGGGCCGGAATGTGGGAGGGCTCTGCTGGCGTTCTTTGGGCCGCGGGCGCCAGATCTCCGTGGATCGGCACCGACACCAGCTGCCGCCAGGCCTATTCCCAGAGTGGGATTGAGCCGCCGGTCTTTTAGTCACCCCGCGGGGCACTACACGCAATCTCGTCAGCCGCCTCACGCGGGCCGCTGCCGAAGATTGTCTGCGCCTAGCCAGGAACCTCTGTCCTGTGGCACCGGGTGATGGTCATGGGGCACCTCCGAAACCACCGCTTTAGCGGCGGGCCGGTCAGGCGGCCGCAATGGCCGGGGTTAATAAACTCTCCTTTCACGATGGCAGGGCCGGCGGAAAGGCCGCCAGCCCGCGCCGGGGGCTCACCTGGGTCAGGTGATGGGGCCCTGGGCGCCGATATTGGCGTTGCATTCGAAAAAGTGGCACTGGCCGCAGGTACTCAAAAAAACGTCGGGCATGGCGAATCTCCTTCTCTTTTGGTTGGTAATAATACTTTTCCTATCGCACATTGCGATTTTGTGTGTCTAGCATAGCAGGCTGGTACGTCTTTGTCAAGTCGAAATAAACAAAAAAGGCTTAAGAAAGCCATTTTTAGTACAGTATATTTAGTATTGAGTATTGTGTTTATCTTTTATGCCGGCTTGATGCCAACTTTAAGCTCCAAAGCCCGCAAGCGCCTCGAGTGCTGGACTCTCAATTCTTCCAATTCAAAGCGATAAGCGAGGCCGTCAAGCTTTGTTTTGATTTCTTCCTGATTATCCTCCAAAACATTCATTCGTTTGTGCAGGTTTTTCATTCCGACTTTCAATTCTCCCATGCCACCCTCCAGCCCATCCATTCTGCCATCCAACCCATCCATTCTGCCATCGAGTTTATCCATTCTTCCACCCACTTCCAGAAATCCTTTTTGGGTCATTGTGGCCAGTTTATCGATTTCTTCTCCGACATATCCTTTCAGCTCTTTCACTGTTTCATCTTTCGTTTTTCTATTTTCTTTTTTTATTGCTTCTAGAAGCTTTTGAGTGTCCATAAGCTTAAAATTATTTGAGCGTGACATAATTATAATCTATCCCCAAAAAGTTGACAAGCGCCTTGAATCTGCTAAATTAAGCTGTTATGAATCATCCGAAAATTCGTCGAAAATATACCTGGAAATTCTGGATTATTTTCTGGCTCGTGGCCGCGCTGGCGCTTTTTGGCTGGTATATTTTTCTCCAAATCCAAAACCGGAACATCGAAAACCTGAAACCCCTCACGAATATTTTGCCTGTTGGACCCGAACGGAAAAATGAACTTGCGGTTTTGGCGAATATATACGATAAAATGGGAGGATTTTCCGGCGAGAAAACTTTTCTCGTCCTTTTTCAAAATGACATGGAACTTCGCCCGGGAGGCGGTTTCATAGGCTCTTTCGGAATCGTGAAAACAAAAAATGGCAAAATTTCCGGCCTTGACGTTCACGATACAGGAATTTTTGACCAGCGCATTCCGTTGACAGAAACTCCGCCGGTTCCTTTTTCTGATATACTCGGCATCAAAGCCTGGAAAATGCGCGATTCGAACTGGTCGCCGGATTTCAAAGTGAACGCCGAAAAAGCGGAGTATTTCTATAAGTTCGGCGAGGGAGGGGAAAATTTTGACGGCGTTATCGCGGTGAATACTGATATTTTGAATTCCATTCTGGCGATCACCGGGCCGGTGAAAATCAACGATTATCCGGGGCAATATAGCGACCAGACGGCTATTCTTCAGCTTGAATATCAGGTGGAAAAGGGATTCTTGGAACAGGGAATTGCCAAAGGAGAGCGAAAAAACATACTTGGCGAGCTGGCTGATGTTCTCATTGAAAAAGTCCACAAATTTTCGATTTCCGAGAATCTGGAACTTGGAAAAAGAATGGAAAGCCATCTCAAAAGAAAAGATATCCAGTTTTTTTTCAAAGACGAACAGCTGCAGAAAGAAATTGATGAAATGAACTGGGGCGGAAGAGTGAAGGAATTTGACGGAGATTATCTTATGGTCGTTGACGCGAACATGAATGCGCTCAAAAGCGATATTTGCATGCGGCGAAAAATTGATTATAGCGCTGATATGGGAGGTGAAAATCCCCAGGCGGTACTCAATATAACCTATGAACATACATGCCGGTCCAAAGATTGGATGACGGCTGACTATCGCGACTGGCTCCGCGTCTATGTCCCCAAAAATTCTTTTCTTGAGGAATCATCCGGGCCGGAGGGTGATGTTGTTTTTTCCCAGGAATTCGGGAAAAAGGTTTTCGGAATGAAGGTGTTCGTTCCGGTGGGCGGGACGAAAACGATTACTTTGAAATATAATCTTCCTGAAGATATCTCACGTGAAGACTACAAACTGCTTGTCCAGAAGCAATCCGGATCGGGCGAAGTTGATTTTTCTGCCAAAGTCCGCAGAGCAGATGGAACGAGCGGCGAAACAGGCGGAAAATTGACAAGCGATATGATTTTTTAGCCTCGAAAGGCCCTACCTCAACTGCACTTGACAAAGTATTATTATAGGTGTATACTAACCTGTTAATATTTTAATTCAAAAATATAGAAGAAGATAGCCAAAATTATTGCATTTATAAAGCAAATAATCTTGACGATATCTCACGGGAAACAACCTGAAATATTGATTTCCCCTATCGAATTTGTTGCCGAAAGTTGATTTTTTCAAAACTGCTTTGGAAAAACCAACCCTTGGAAACAGGGGAAAGCTCCTTGACAATTGAGTCAAGAGAAAACATGGCGCGCCGCAAGGTGTTCGCCTCAAATAATCTATAGAGCAAAGCAAAAGCATCGGCAGAGGCGCCAGTGTTGATGAAGTCTATCCCCGGCAGAACTGGAAAAAAAATGCTTCGCTTTGCTAAGGAAAGATAAAAAATACGGAGGAAAAAAATGGCCAGAAAGTCATTTTTCTTGCTGGCTTTGGCAGTTGTCGCGATAATTTCCATTTTTGCGAACAGCGCGGATGCCAAGGTCCGGAAGCACATGATAGGGGGTATACCCTATCTGACTACCGGTACTGACGGACAGGTAATTGACTCCGTCGGTTGGGTTAAAAAGGGAGAAGGTGTTTCCCTGACCTGGGCCACCCCGGCAAAAAAGG
Source organism: Candidatus Moranbacteria bacterium GW2011_GWC2_40_12 (assembly GCA_000995965.1). Taxonomy (GTDB): domain Bacteria; phylum Patescibacteriota; class Minisyncoccia; order Moranbacterales; family UBA11712; genus UBA11712. The sequence goes on along the minus strand of LBYD01000001.1, from coordinate 247,048 downwards.
CCGTTGTGGCAAAAAAAGTCCGTTTGCCGAAAGCGAGCGCTTCGGCGAAGGAAAAAAAGCTTTCAAAAAAGCAGCCAAGCAAAAGCAAAAAAGCCACCAAAATTATTATTTCAGCTGCGGCCAAAGCGCCCATGACGGGTACGGCCTTCAAGCCGGTTCAGTCTCCATCTTTTTGGACGAGACTAGGTCAAGGCGCCAGGTGGATCTTTACGGGTGAGTGGAATTACACCAAACCCGTGGTCATACCCAATCTCGCGGCAATTTCGCCGCCTCCGGCACCCGCGCAAGCGACCCAGCCGGCCAAACCGACAAAGTTAAAAAAACGAGTCAAAAAACGCTTCAAAAAACGCGTCTCACTCCAAAATGATTATGAGCTGTTTGACAAGTCTATGCAGACCCCGACTTTCCCCAAAATCCCGCCGGCGGCATCGAAGCCACCGGCTCCAGATATGGCAAGGGTCATTCCTTTCCCGCCGGCTCCACCCATGCCGCCAGAGCCTCGGGCGTTACCACAACTGCCTAAGCTTCCTGAACCTAGGGCTATGCCAAGAGCTTTGACAACTCCAGCGCCTCCGGCGGCAAACGCCTCAGACAGAGAGTTTAAATCCGCCTATCAGGTGGAAAGAGGATACTACCAATATCCGCAGAAATCTCCGTGCGGCCAATGGGTCGATACGGGGACGCAATTAACCAGGGTTGACCCGCACACTGGTAATATCGAGTATGCGGAGAAACCTGTTCAAGAGATCTTGTTTTTTGGCCGGAGCAAATCAGGGCGGATGTTCGTTCACCCTGTGTTTGGCTCTTTGGGATCCTGTCCCGAGGGCATGAAAGAATTTATCCCCACTAAGGTGGAAAAGAGAGGTGTATCATGAAAAGTTTGATTTCTCTGCTTTGCGCGATTATGATCCTATTTACCCCCTTGTTTTCCTATGGGGAGGAAAAAGGCATTTCCATTGAGACCATCGACCTGGCTCCCGGAGTGTATGTTAAGTCGGCTATTCACATCTATAGCCCTACTTGGCATGATGGGGCTGTCCAGGGCTTCCAGGCGTTGATCCAGCTGAAGCCCTCCACCGAACAGGTGGAAAAAATCATCAAGCTCGAGTGGTATAATCAGACAGGAAAATGTCCCCTGCCCGAGCAAGTTGAGCAAGTAAAGCAGGGCTGGGAGCAGTTCCTGATTTGGGCTCCGGGCAAGGTGAGGTTCGAGTACGTAGTAGAAATTTTTCACAAGTTCGATCACAAGACTTCGGCGCCTGGGCCGAAGATTATGGCCGAGGTGATCCGACTGGTTCGGGATTGGGGGTCAGCGGCTATCTACGGCTTCTCCTGGTTCAAGGCCTTCGGAGCGTTGAGGCCTGATGTCTTCAACGAAACTACGCAGGTCACAGCTTCTGGCGCCGGCAGCGGCCCAGTTAGTGCCACCGGAACTGGAACTGGGTATGGAGGTGATTCCAGATCCAATGCCGAAATCAACAATTCGGCAAACCCCGTGGTTAAGGACTTCGGGGTCACATTCAACAAAGGGCCCGAAAAAGGGCACAAAGACCATGGTGGCCATGGCGGCGGCGGAGGATGCTCCCCCGGCGGAAAAGGCAGAGACAGGTACTAGCCACCTGCGGCCCTTGAGACCCCAGTCTAAATAAATTCTATCCAAAAAGGAGGAAGGGGATAGATAAGAGACTCAGGGGTCTCTTTTTTTTGCCAAACTTTTTCGAAATACGAAATATCAGAAAAATAGTCCCGCAAAATGAGGAATCGTGGCTTTGAATATATTTGCTTTATATAAAGCAATAAAACAAAAAAGGGCCTGATTATGCAAAAAAAGCATTTGTCTTGACAAAAAACTCAAGTTTTGCTATGCTGTTATGTTCGTTTATTTCATCAGTAAGCTGAAAAAGCGGATGAAGTTTGGGAAGAAGTCAAATTATAAGTTTCGTATATATTCTAAAAATTAATTTAAGAATAATGAACGCGACAAGAAACGTATTATTTGTAGGAATCATGCTGATTTTGGGATCGGTTTTTTTCGGAAACCCGGAAAGGGCTGTCGCCTCCCAGAAAGGAATGGTCAGCTTCACCATTGACGACGGAGAGGACACAACATATGACATTGTTTATCCGATTATAGACCGCTTTCGATATCGGGCGACGCTCTATATCACGACCGACTGGATGAACATCAGAAATCATCTGACTTGGTCGGAGTTGCGGACACTTGAACGCGAAGGGTGGGAAATTGGAAATCACACGGCGAATCATGACTATCTGACCCTGAAGAAATTCAGCAAGAAGAAGATTCGAAAGGATTTCAGGCGTTCGATGGCGGCTTTTGCCAAAAATGGAATAAACACGGAAAAGATCAAGTCTTTCGCGCCTCCCTACGGGAAAATGAACAAAAAATTATTGGCTGTCGTGAAAGAATTCGGCTTCACATCCGTCAGATGGGCCTGGCCGAAAAAAGATCATCTGAACAGCAGGGAAGATTTCGATACTTTTGGCATTGAAGCAATAAACCTCAAAAGGCCGATCAAGCTGGAGGATGTCAAGAGCCACATTGATCGCGCGGCGGAAGAAAACAAATGGCTGGTGTTCCTCACGCACCGGGTCGTGAACGGCAAGCCGAAGAAAGGGCAGTTCAACTCGGCGCAACTCAATGAAATTTTGGAGTACGTGGACGAATATGTGCGGAAAGGGGATCTCGAGGTTGTTACGGTAGGTGAAGGGGTGTCGGCCATGAACAGCGCGAGATAATTTCTGCTTGAGCTAAATCCAAAAATTAAACAATCGCAATGAACAGAATTCTTAGAGGCACGGCTCTGAACAACTTCGGAAAGACCTCCCAATGGTTTGCTTTTGGCATTCTGAAATTCAGGGAAAAATTTGGCCAGATACTCATTGTTGCCGCTGGAATTGTTTTTCTCTTTCTCCTGACACTGGTAAAATCCAAAACCTCTCCAGATTTTCGTATCGAGCCAACGCTCTTCATCTATACAATTTTTGTCAGTTCTTTCGCCCTGTCGCGGCTCGTCGGAGCGATATTTTATGAAGCTTCGTTTTCCCGCGTTGCAAGCCGGGAAAATATCGACGCCGTCCTGAAAGGCATTTATCAGCCCTTTGTCACCTTTGTCATTCCTTGCAAGAATGAGGAAAAGGATATCGCCAATACCGTTCGAAAATGCTTCGAGGCTGATTATCCCCGCGAAAAAACGGAAATCATTGTCATAAACGACGGCAGCACAGACAAGACCATAGACGTGCTGCGGGGCCTTGAGGCAAGCATTCCGAGCATGAAAATAATTGACTGGAAAATCAATCGCGGAAAGCGGCACGCAATGGCTGAGGGTTTCCGTCAGGCGAAAGGAGAAATTGTCGTTCAGCTCGACAGCGACAGTTTCATCGATCCCGGGTCATTTTATCACCTTCTGGTTCCTTTCGCGGAGCCGGAGATAGGAGCGGTTTGCGCTCACGCCGATCCGCAGAACTCCGAAAAAAATATTCTTACGAAAATGCAGGCGGCCTACTACTTCATGTCTTTTCGGATTCTGAAAGCGGCCGAGTCCACCTTTCTCTCCGTTTTTTGCTGCAGCGGCTGTTCCTCGGCATATCGGAAGGATTTGGTGCTTCCCATCCTTGACAGATGGACCAACGAAAAATTTCTGGGTTTGCCGGCCACTTGGGGCGATGACCGGTCGCTGACAAGCTGGATCCTGAAAAGCGGTTCGAAAACCATCTATACGGATGAGGTTCAGGCCTACACGATTGTTCCGGAGAAGGTGAAGCAACTGATGAAACAGCAGCTGCGCTGGAAAAAATCCTGGATAGTGAACGCGATCATCACAAGCCGGTTTATATTCAAAAAACAGCCTTTTGTGGCCCTCTTTTATTTTCTCCCTTTGATAATTATATCTCTCGTCACCCCCTTTATGGCTTTGCGGGCCCTCATCTATCTGCCTGTTTTTCAGTCAGAAATGCCATATTTTTATATTCTGGGCGTTCTGCTGGTGACCTCCCTCTTCGCCCTATATTGCCTTATTTTGGAAAAAAGGAAAACTTATTGGCCATATCTTTTTCTTTGGTCGCTGCTCAATTTTTTTGTGCTGGCGCCCCTTCTTATTTACGCGGCGATAAGAATTCAAGACCGCGGCTGGGGAACCCGGTAGCATTGAACCACCGATATGCTGAATTTTCGCTTGAGAAAAATTAAAATTCTATTTTTGTCAGTCGTTGGACTTGTCGTTTTCTTGATGGTAATCGGAATTTTTGTGCTGAAAAACAATTATTATTTCCGCCAGAATTATCTTTTGATGCAAATTTATAATTTGCAGGGCAATTTGGCGCTTTCTTCCGAAAAAATTTCCAATGAAGGCCAGACAATGACCAGAATATCCAGGGAAAGCGCCGTATCTGTTCCAATTTTGCTATACCACGGCGTGATTGATGATTCGGAATGGAAGCCGGATGAGGTAAACGTGAAAATGACGGATTTCCGGGATCAGATGTTCGCAGTCAAAAAAGCGGGATTTCAAACAGTTACGCTGGACGATCTTTCCGCGTTTATGCGCGGTGAAAAAAAATTGCCGAAGAAATCATTCCTGCTCACTTTTGACGACGCGCGCAAAGACAGCTATTATCCGGTCGATCCCATTTTGAATGTTTTGGATTATAACGCGGTGATGTTTGTCATAGCGGGGAGATCGCTTGAAGCCGATGAAGGAACGGAAAATTTTCATCTGACAAAAAAGGAGCTTGAAAAGATGATGGCGACCGGCCGCTGGGAAATAGGATCGCACACGAAATACGGGCATGACTTGCAAAAAATTTCCGCCGAAGGAGCCAAGGGGCATTTCTTGAGCGATAGGATTTGGCTTGACTCTGAAAATAGGCTGGAGAACGCGGAAGAATACAAAGCGAGGGTCAGCAAGGACCTGGAGGAATCAAGAAATGATTTGGAAAAAGAGCTGGATATAGAGGTGTCGGGTTTTGCCTATCCGTTCGGCGACTATGGCCACAATTCGAAAAATTTTCCCGAGAGCCGGAAAATACTCGCTGATATTGCGCGAAAAAATTTTGCTTTTTCCTTCCGCCAGGCCGGTGAGAGCGAATTCATCGGCAATTTTCCGGGAAGGGATTTCACCTTGCTGAAAAGGGCCGACATCAATTCCGCTGTTTCGCCCAGTCAGCTGGTTTCACTCTTATCCGGCACGATGGGAAAATCAATTCCCTATTATGATAATTTTTTCAAAAATCAGGGTTGGAAAAAAGCCTGGGGGGATCTTTTGCTCAAGGACGGGCGCTTAGTCACGCTTTCCTCCCCTTCGGAAAATGGCAGTTTGGTTTTTTTGGACGGAACATTTCAATGGCAGGATTATGAATTTAAGGCGAAAGTCAGCGTACTTCGAGGCCGACACTTTGCCATTGTTGCCCGATACCAGGATGGAAATAAATATGTCTCCTGCGATTTTTTGGAAGATGAAGCGATTCTTGTTCAGAAATTGAACGGACAGGAAAGCGAAATCAGAAAGTCCGATACGAACGAAAGTTTAGCCAATGGAAGAGAAGTTGACATCGGAATCAGCGTGTCCGGCGACGAAGCCGCCTGCTTGATTGAAGGAAAAGCGGTCCTCACTGGAAAGATAGACCAGGAGTTGAATCACGGGGGTATCGGCTTCAAAACCTGGGACGAGAAGGAAAACAACAGCTACTTGGCGGTAAAAGACGTAAGGGTGGAGAATATTGAAAAATAATCATCCGATCCTGAAAAACAATTATTTGCAGCGCATTGCTTGACAAAAAAAGATTGGCCGCCTATTATGCAATGATTGCTTTTTTGTCCATAACAAGATTGGAAAGCATTGCCGAGTAATCAGGCAGGCATCATTAACCGATAAGAGAAATAAATGCATCCAGTAAAGAAATTCATCAACAATATTTTTTTCACAGGCGCTTTGGGGGCGGCATTATTTTTCGCGTTGTCTTTTCTTATGACTCCGCAATGGCTGGTTTCTGCCAGGATTGTGGTTTTTCCGGCGGGGCTTCCGACTGTTCAGAAAAACCTTGCTCAAGAAGTGGGAAACACGGCGGAAATACTTCGCAGCGCCCGCTTTCAGGAAGAAAATTTGCAAAATTTCAGAAATAATCTTTTGGATATAAGGCAAATCGAAAACTCCTCAACTATTGCAGTCGATTTCTTGGCGGCCAAAGATGACGTGACGGCCATTGAGGATATAGCTGTTCTGATCCCGAATGAAATTTCGGAATATTCGCGGGATCTGTATGGCGGAACGCCTTTCAAATATGAACTGCTTAGCGATCCGGAAGTATCGGCGAAAAACGTCCGGCCCGACCTGACGAAAAACTCCCTTTGGGGTTTTCTTGCCGGGATCATCATATATCTTCTTTTTTGGAATTTTTTCGATTCAACCCGGAAGAAACCGATGGAAACGGAAGAAATATTTCAGGAAGAAAAGTTTATCATGCCGGATTTGCGGCCGATGGTTTCTCCGAATATGGATATGGAACGGAAAACAGAAAAGATTCCGGCCAAGGAAATTTTTTCTGCGCCCGAAAGAAAGGAAGAGCCGACTGCAATCATCACGCCGCGCGACATGCAAAACATCGCTCCGTCGAACTTGCCAATAGCGGAGGACACCTGGGAGAAGGACAAATCACCTGCCGATGAAACAGGGGAGCCGAGCGACGAGGAAGTGAAAGACCGGCTGAACAAGTTGATGAGAGGGGAGTTATAGAAAGTTTTCGTGTCGTTTTGCGATTTTCAAAATATTTTTTCAAAAAAAAGGAGGATGGGCGATTATGCTTTTTCAAATTCCGAAAGAGGAAAATTTCAAGTGGGCGCCGGTGAGAAAGTCGCTGGCGGAGATTCTTGCCGACCTGAAGGCGGTCAGGGCCTATATGGAAGAGCACGCCTACAAGAATCCCAAATTGCGCTTTGCGCTTGAGCAGTGCTCTTCGAATCTGGAAAGCGCCGCCAGCAGCGTCAATCACGTGATTTCCTGCTATCAGGGAATGGCGAAAGTAGGCCAGGACTTGGAATAACTCATTCGAGGTCTCATCTCGAATGGTCAAAGGGCGCGGGATGGCCGGGCCCTTTTTTCTTCGCCTGATTTTGATTTTTTTGGCGGTTTGGAGTAAGATATTATCATGGAATTTATAGAAACAACACTTCCAGGCGCATATCTTATCAAGCCCAAAGTTTTTCGGGACGAGAGAGGTTTTTTTGTCGAATCCTGGAATGAAAAAGTTTTCGCTGAAAACGGGATTGACGCGAAATTTGTGCAGGACAACCATTCGCTTTCAGTGAAAAAGGGAGTCCTGCGCGGGCTTCATTTTCAAAAGCCTCCGAACGCGCAGGCAAAGCTGGTGCGGGTCACGCGGGGGAAAGTATATGATGTGATTGTGGATCTTCGCAAACATTCGCCGACTTTTGGAAAATGGGAAGGTTTTGAGCTCTCCGGGGAAAATTTCCAGATGCTTTTCATCCCTCGCGGATTTGCCCACGCTTATTGCACGCTGGAAGACAACACGGAATTTATGTATAAAGTGGATGGATTCTACGCGCCCGAATCCGATTCCGGGATCATCTGGAACGACCCAACATTGAATATCAATTGGCCAATTAAAGAACCGACACTCTCCGAAAAAGACAGCAAGCTCCAATATTTCAAGGATTTTAATTCTCCTTTTTAGTCCACTACAACTAGTTGTAGTAATATTTTCTATGAAACTATTAGTCACTGGAGGAGCGGGGTTCATTGGAAGCAATTTCATCCGCTATATCCTCAAAAAATATTCCTCCTCCGCCAAGGCTTCAGCGGACATGCCCGACTATCAAGTCGTAAACCTTGACCTTTTGACTTACGCCGGAAATCTGGAAAATCTGAAAGACGTTCAAGAAAATCCGAACTACCGCTTCGTGAAAGGGGATATCGCCGACAAAGATTTAGTGAGTGATCTTGTTAAAGATACAGATATTATTGTCAACTTTGCGGCCGAATCACATGTGGACCGTTCCATTCTCGACAGCGCGGCGTTCATCCACACCAATATCGTCGGAACGCATAATCTTCTCGAAGCGGCAAAAAATAAAGGCGGGAAAAGATTCCACCACGTCTCGACCGATGAAGTTTTCGGCCATTTGGGCCCGCAAGATCCGGCGTTCAACGAAAAGACTCCATTCGCGCCGAGAAGCCCGTATTCCGCTTCGAAAGCGGCAGCCGACCATCTGGTGATGGCCTATTTTCATACCCACGATCTTCCGGTGACCATTTCCAACTGCTCCAACAACTACGGTCCGTTCCAGTTTCCCGAAAAACTGCACGGGCTGTTCATCACGAATCTGATCGAAGAAAAAAAAGTCCCTGTCTATGGAGACGGGATGCAAGTGCGGGATTGGCTTTTTGTCGAAGACCACTGCGAGGCGATTGACGCCATAATTCACAAGGGAAAAATCGGGCAGACTTATTGCGTCGGGGGAAACACCGAAAAACCGAACATCGAAATCACCAAAAAAATTCTGGAACTTCTCGGAAAAGGCGAAGAGATGATAGAATACGTGAAGGACCGGCCCGGCCATGACCGAAGATACGCCATCGATTTTTCGAAAATAAAATCGGAACTCGGCTGGGAACCGAAAACAAATTTCGACGAAGGGATGAAAAAAACGGTTGAGTGGTACCAAAATAACCAGAACTGGTGGAAGGAGATAAAGAGCGGCGAATATTTGAAATATTACGAAAAACAATATGGCTAAACGCATCCTCATCATTGGATCTCACGGAATGCTCGGCCAGGATCTGGTCAAGGTTTTTGAAGCCGACCAGGATTGGCACGTTTTTGCCTTTGACCGGGATCAGATTGATATCGGCTCTGAAGAAAGTTTGCGAAAAAAGATCGAAGAAGTTGATCCGCAAGCGGTGGTGAACGCGACCGGGTACAACGCGGTTGACAAGTGCGAGTCGGATGAAATCGAATACGAACTGGCAAAAAAAATCAACGGATATGGGCCTGGAATCCTCGCCAAAATCGGAAAAGAAAAAGGAATTCCCATTGTCCACTATTCAACTGATTATGTCTTTGACGGCGAAAAAGAAGAATACGACGAAAACACAAAACCTGCCCCGATCTCGAATTACGGCCGTTCGAAATTTCTTGGCGAAGAAGAAATCCAAAAGCACGCGGAAAAGTTCTGGCTTATCCGGACATCAAAACTTTTCGGACAGCCGGGAAAATCCGCCATGTCCAAAAAAAGTTTTTTTGACACTATGATCCTTCTCGCGAAAGACAACCAAATTCTCAAAGTGGTGGACGAGGAAAAAAGCTGTTTCACATACACTCCCGACCTTGCTCTCGAAACGAAGAAAATTATCGAAGAAAAAATTCCTTTCGGAATATATCATGTCGTGAACGAGGGCCCGTGTACTTGGTTTGAAGCGGCCGTGGAACTTTTCAAAATCGCTAAAATGGATGTGGAAGTTTTTCCAGTGGCTTCTTCCGAATTTCCCCGACCCGCAAAGAGGCCGAAATCATCCGTGCTAGTAAACACGAAGCTGAAGCCGCTCCGGCATTATACCAAAGCTCTCAAGGAGTATCTGGATAATAATTATAATTTCTAAATATATGCGAAAAGCGAAGATGAAAGGAATTATCCTCGCCGGAGGGACGGCCACAAGGCTGTTTCCATTGACGCACACCACTTCAAAGCAGCTGCTTCCGGTATATGACAAGCAGATGATTTTTTATCCGCTGAATACGCTTGTTAAAGCCGGTATCAAGGAAATTCTCATTATCATCGCGCCTCGGGATGCCGGCCAGTTTTTGAATCTTTTGGGGCCTATTTTTGACCGCCACGAAGTCCGTCTTGAATTCAAAGTGCAAAGCGCGCCAAGAGGGCTTGCCGAAGCATTCATTTTGGGGGAAAACTTCATTGACAGTGACAACGTGACGATGATTCTCGGGGACAATATTTTTGAAGACGATTTCTCAGATGTCATAAAAAATTTCAAGTCTGGAGGATATGTTTTTGCCAAAAAAGTTCCCGATCCGGAAAGATACGGGGTAGTGAAATTTGACGAATCGGGAAAAGCTGTCCAAATTGTTGAAAAGCCGAAGGATTGGATCAGTGATTTTGCCATTCCCGGCCTTTACGTTTTTGACAATCGAGTCATTTCTGCCGCTAAGGAGTCAAGACCCTCTGATCGCGGGGAAATTGAAATCACTGATCTGATGAATTTTTATCTGGAAAAAGGCGAGCTTCAAGTGAGCCAGGTGAAAGGCGATTGGCTTGATGCGGGAACGTTTGATACACTTCTCGAAGCCAGTCAAATCGTGAAAGAAAAAAATATTTCCAAAAATTTCGATCCGCAGGTTCAGGAAGCGATTTTGGAATTCAATGAAGAGCAAAAAGCACTGGCAAAGAAACAGCTCCAATAATATTTCACCCTAGAGCTCAGCTCTAGGGTATTATGAAAATATGGGCACGAAACCAAAAATTCACATCGATTGTTTTGAGGAATACCGGATTTCCGTCCTGAGGCGAATCGAGTGGATGCTGCATCGCCATTTTAGGGACGCGAAAAAAATCGCGATGCGGGATATAAAAAAAGCGCAGCTCGAGTTGAATGCATACGAAAACTTCGCTTATCTTGATCCTGCCAGGGAGAAACAGATTGTTGTCCTTGATGACGACAAAATCGGAACATCAAAAGCTGAAAAATCCATTCTGGAGGGAAAGTTTTTTTGGGAACACGCTGCGGCCGGTGAAGCGACTCGGCTGGGGCTGGGCACGAAATATCTGCTGGAGCTTGGAAAATATTCTCTCGAGGAAATCGCTGTTCATATTCGCGAAGAAGCCTTTCAAGAGCTTGAAAAAAATGGCGTAAAAGGCAAAGAACTGGCGAAAGAAAAAAAGAAAATAAAGAAAGAAATAACCAGAAAGAAAATACTTGATATATCCGGCGATGATCCAAAAAAACTCTTGACTATTTCTCTCGGGAACCGCCATATGCTCCAGATGGCGTATGATGTTTGCCGCATCGCCAAGGAAAACAAAAAAAATCCCAAAGCAGTTCTTGCAAAACAAAGCGCGCTTATCATTCTCAATGAGCAGACAGCCGAAGAGATCCTTGACGAATTCCGGAATTTCAATTTTTTTGGGCTCAATCCCAGAAAAGTATTTTTCATGGTTCAGCGCAGTTTTCATGGAATGTATATCAAGCAAGGTTGCCTTTTTTATGATCAGACGACGGAAAAAAATAAGCGTCTTCACAATCACGGACAAATGGTCATGCAGAAAGCTCACGACAACGTTATTTTTCGAATTGACCCGAAAAATATCGGCCAAAAAACATATCTTCGAAGCGAAGAATTTGAAAAAATATTGTCCGAACATGACGATTTGCTGTCCTATAACGTCGAGGATTTGGGATATCTCACGTGCGCCGTGGATCTTCCGAGTCTTGCTCTCGCGCTCAATCTTGGAAAAAAAAGATACAATATGGTGATGGAAATTGTTGCCCAAAATTCCTTGAAACCCCAAAAAGGCGGTGCCTGCTTTTTTGACCGGAAGCTCAAGCGCCTTGTTATGGTTGAAACGAATCATCTGAAAAACATAAAAAACGCGGATATAAAACATCTCAACAAGAATTTTAATCATTATCCTAATCCAGTCGAAGCCTATCGGGCGATAAAAAAACACGGACTGCCAATTTCTTTCGAGGTGAAGGGCGGCTTCAACCAAAGCGGAGATCCGGAGGATTACCTTTATGCCTGTCCGGTGCAGGGCGACACCAATTTTTTGGTGAAAACCGCTTATATTATGCGAAAAAACTTGAAGCCGATCTACAATTGGAAGTCTCCGGCTACCACTCCGCTCGCGGTGAGGGCGATGTTCGAGCAAGAGGCGCAGGAGGGGTTCAGGGAGTTTATAAGGGATATCAAGAAAGGAAAATATAGAAACTATTGAATTACCAAATGCGAAATTTGAGAATAGTTTTTTGAAAATGGAAATTAGCAATTGAAATTTTAAAATTGAAAATAGCGCAGACAAATTTCCAGTTTCTGTTCACTATTACTACTTTCCAACCTCCATCAGCAAGTTTCTTTTTTCGTAATTCGCAAAGATATGCGGATCGCTGTCAACGCGTCCGACCTTGATCATTCCCGGATCGACGGTACGCGGATATATATCCAGAATATGCTCAAAAATTTTGGTCCCGATGCTGACGATCGGGATCAATTTTTGATTTATCACAAATCGGAATTCAATCCCGAATTGGCCTTCCCCGTGTTTAGGAATTATAAAATCAAAAAATTATCTTTTCCTTTATGGTGGACGCAGACGCGGTTCGGCTGGGAAATATTTCGAGAGAAACCGGATGTTCTCTGGATGCCGATGCATTCGCTTCCGTATCTTCGCTCAAAAAAAACAAAAACCGTTGTGACGATCCATGATCTGGCTTTCAAGTTTTTTCCGCAATTTTTTCCAAAAAAAGATTTGCGGCGGCTGAACTGGTTCACTGATTATGCCGCGCGCCACGCTGACAAACTGATCGCGATTTCGCGTTCGACCAAAAAAGACTTGCTGGAATTTTATCCGCATCTCCGCGAAGAAAAAATAAAAGTGATCTACCATGGCTACGACAAGGAATTGTTTAACGAAAATATATCCACAGAGCGAATAAGAAATACGCTTTCAAAATTCAAAATTCAAAATTCAAAATTCATAATCTATGTCGGCGCCATCCAGCCGCGGAAAAATATTGAAACGCTGATTGAAGCCTATGAAATTATAAAAAAAAATTTTTCGGATTTGAAACTGGCAATCGCGGGCGATCTTGGCTGGCAATACGGGCCAATTCTCGAGAAAATAAAATCCACCGAAGGCGTAATATATCTGGGTAAGTTCAGGACGAAAGATCTTCCGGCCCTCCTCCGGGGCGCGGAAGCGTTTGTTTTGCCTTCGCTCTACGAAGGATTCGGCCTTCCCGCTGTTGAAGCCATGGCCTGCGGAGTACCAGTCATTGCGGCGAATAATTCAAGTTTGGGCGAAATCTTGCGGGAAAGCGGCCTTCTATATAAGCCAAATAATCCGATTGAGCTGGCAAAATCATTGCGGGAAGTTCTGGAAAACGCTACACTCAAAAACCAGCTGAAAGAAAGGGGACTTGAACGAGTGAAAGACTTTTCCTGGGATAAATGCGCCCGTGAAACGCTCGATTGGCTAAAAAGCTAATTTCCCAACATCGGATGTTGGGAAGAGAAAAAGTGGTCATTTTCCTCCACGTGGATAAATTTGACTACCTTGAGAATTTTCGGCAGAACATGGAAAAAAGCGATGAAAAAATAATTGAAGAATACTTAAGCGGCAATGAAGCCGCTTTTTCGGAGCTGGTGAAAAAACATCTGAAGCCGGCCTATAATTTTATTTTCAGACTGGTCAATAATCGCGACACGGCCGAAGACTTGACTCAAGAGACTTTTGTGAAAGTATGGAAAAATTTTAAGAAATATGATCCGGATAAAAAATTCAGAACGTGGCTTTTCACCATCGCCAAAAATACGACTTTTGACTGGCTCAAAAAGAAAAAAGAGATTTTGTTTTCAAAATTCGAGGATGATGAAGGAAATAATGCTCTTGAAAATATATCCGGCGATGAAATCCTGCCGGACGAAATTCTGGAGCGAAAAAATATCACAGAAGATCTGGAAAAAATATTATCAAAAATTCCGCCGCGTTACCGCGCGATTTTACTTTTGCACTATAAAGAAGACTTTTCCCTCCACGAAATCGCCGAAATTCTGGGCGAACCCTACAACACAGTTAAGAGCCGGCATCAAAGGGGGTTGGGGAAGCTAAAAGAAACCCTCAAATAGCTGATAGCTATGAGAGCTTCTTGGGTATTCTTTGGAAGGGCACTTATTGATTATGCCCGATTTCTTGGCATCCAGGAGAATGGCATGTTTTGCGACACAATTCAAATAGATGCTTATACAAGAAATAATAATAAGATTCTATTGGTGTTTTGCGCCCGATATATTATCTAAGTCGTATTAAAGCCATGACCCAAAATATCGAAAAACTGTTCAAAAAACTCGAAAATATCGAACCTTCGCGGGAGCTCGAAGGGAATATATTAAAGTCGATAGCTTTGGAAAAAAGCTGGCAGGCGAAGAAAGGGCTGATTTTCGCGGATACGCTGACACTGGGATCGCTGGGGGCTTTTGTTTTCGTTATCGTGAATTTCTGGAATGGGATTGCCGAATCGGAATTCTGGAGCTTATTGAAGCTAATATTCTCTGATACATCAGCCGTCGCTTCCTTCTGGAAGGATTTTGCTTTTTCGCTTCTTGAAACTTTTCCGGCGGCGCACTTGGCTGCCATTCTCGCGCCGGTGTTTTTGCTGTTGGTGGCGATGAAAATATATTTTAGATCAAACGAGATTAAATATTATAAACATATAAGTTAGCTCATTCTTTACGAATTACAAATCTCTTGCGAATATACGAATGAAAAATATTCGTAATTAGCGAAGAATTAATATTCAATGAACATCCAGGAAAAAATAAAATCAAAAGGTTTCCAGATTGCCGTGCTTTTTGTCGGCGTTATTTTCGTTGCTCTGGTGAGTTTTGCCGGAGGGGTGGCGGTTGGACTCAAAAAGGCGCGATTCTCCTATAAATTCGGGGAAAATTATGAACGCAATTTCGGCGGGCCGTTTCGCGGACCGGCGGGGATGAGGGGGCCGGGAAGAGATCCGGGCGAAATGATGCGCGATTTCGAAGGCCGCGGGTTCCGGAACGCCCACGGAATCGCGGGGGAGATTATATCTATTACCGACAATAAAATCGTTTTGAAAGACCGCGACGGGCAGGAGAACTCAATCGCAGTGGATGACAAAACTCTCATCAAGCGGGGCCGAGACACTATCAGCGTGAATGAACTCAAAAATGACGACCGGATTGTTGTGATGGGAAAACCGGGAGACGACGGGACTGTGAGCGCCGACCTTATTCGAGTGTTTGCGAGCAATAATTGAAAATAAAGACCAATGTTTCTTATGACCGAATATTCATAATATGAACTACCTAAAGTCCAGGAAAGCGTATATCGGGATTGCAATCATCGTGATAGCCGGGGGAAGCTATTGGTGGTATAGCAATTCCAAATCAACCGCAAGCCAGGTCAAATATGTCACGGCGACAGCCCAAACGGGGACACTGACTTCCTCGATTTCGGCGAGCGGAAACGTGATTGTCGACCAAAGCTCGAATATTGATCCAACAATCACCGGAACAGTCGCGAATCTCGCAGTGAATATTGGAGACAAAGTGACAAGAGGGCAGTTTCTTTTCAGCATTGACAATGATGATCTTTCTGTCAGCGTTTCTAAATCTCAAACTTCCTATGCGCAAGCTTTGAGTTCGCTCGAATCAGCGAAAGCCTCAAAAAAACAGGCCAGAGCCGATCTTGACGCGACAACTTCAAAAAACAAAGCGGCTCTCAAGCAAAAATTTGAAGCAGCCGAAGCTTCAGTCGCATCTGCCGAGCAAGCGCTTGTTTCTTCAGGGGCCGATCTTGCCAATCAAAAATCAAACGCAGCCGAGAGGCGGGTCGTTTCTCCGATTGATGGAACGGTCAACGCGGTGAACATAAAAAACGGGGATGACCTAAGCAAGGTTTCTTCGGGAAGCACGCGGCAAGTTCCGATTATCATCGGAGATCTCGGGACGATGAAAAATCAGGTGCAAGTGAACGAAGTGGATATTGCCAATGTTTCGATCGGCCAAAAGGCGATGATCAAATTTGACGCAGTTGAAGGACTGAAAACTTCAGGAATAGTCGAAAAAATTGATTCGCTGGGAACGCAGGATCAAGGAGTGGTTACCTATGACGTTACCATTTGTTTTGATTCTCTTGACAGCCGCGTGAAGCCCGAGATGAGTGTTTCGGCGTCAATCATCACCGATGTGAAACAAAATGTCTTGATTGTTCCTTCAAGCGCGGTCAAAAATGACGGGGATGGCGATTATGTTGAAGTGTTGGCAAGAAATGCTCCCGAAAAGAAAAGCGTGCAGGCCGGAATTTCAAACAGCACGGAAACAGAGATTATTAGCGGCATCAAGGCGGGAGACAAAGTTGTGATACAAACAATAAACTCCACCGCGGCCGCAAGTGCCAGCGCTTCAAGTTCAAATAGAACCGGCAGCAGCGGAATCCGACTTCCGGGCTTGGGCGGCGGCGGAAGACAGGACTAAGAAAGTTAAAAATGTAAAAATCAAAAATCAAAATTACAGTTCAAAATTCAAAAATGATCAAAGGTCAAAAAGTCTTTGAAATAAAAACATTTTTCATTTTACATTGTCATTTTTCACTTTGATATTTGATTTTTTAATTTGATATGATTGTTTGCAATAATTTATGCAAAACGTATATAAACGGCGATGTTGAAACCCAGGCGGTCTGCGGCATTTCTTTTAGGATCGAAAAGGGGGAGTTTGTTGCCATTGTCGGGCCTTCGGGATCTGGAAAATCAACGCTTATGCATATTCTTGGGGCGCTTGATACTCCGACCGGCGGCCAATATTTTTTAGAAGGAAAAGAAGTTTCGCGTCTGACTGACAACGAACTTTCGGATCTCCGGCGGGGGAAAATAGGCTTTGTTTTTCAGTCTTTCAATCTTCTTCCCCGGACAACCGTTCTTCAGAATGTCATGCTCCCGCTTGTTTTTTCGGATATGCCGATGAAGAAAAGAAAAGCTAAGGCTCGTGAAACCCTGAAGTATGTCGGCCTTGAGGAAAGCAAATTTTTCAATTTATCCAACCAGCTGTCCGGCGGACAGATGCAGCGCGTGGCTGTGGCCCGGGCTCTCATCAACGACCCTTCTATCATTCTTGCGGATGAGCCGACTGGAAATCTCGACACAAGAACAAGCCGTGTGGTGATGAAAACTTTTCAGGAGCTCAACAGCAAAGGACATACTATTATAATAATCACTCACGAAATGGAAATCGCCCAGTTCGCGCGGCGTGTCATTTCCGTTCGCGACGGATTGATCGAGAAAGACGAAAAAAATTGATATCTTTGTGCCACATGATCCAGGACCTGTTTCGAGAAACAATACGTTCACTTTCCGGAAATAAGGCCCGTTCGGGCCTGACGATTTTGGGTATTGTCATCGGGATAGCTTCAGTGATCACGATGGTGGCTATCGGACAGGGAGCGAAAAGCACCATCGAAAGCGATATCGAATCAATCGGTTCAAACTTGATTGTGGTGATGCCGGGGGCACAGCGAGTAGGCGGAATCAGCCAGGGAGCCGGCAGTTCTCAAACTTTGGTTATTGAAGACGCCGACGCGATAAAAAGCCAGGTGCAAAATGTGAAGGCGGTTGCTCCCGAAGCCTCAAAGCGCTACCAAATAACCGCCAAAGGCACAAATACCAACGCCGAAGTAGTTGGAACAGTGAAGGACTATCTTGTTGTCCGGAACGTGAAAATGAATATCGGCTCTTTTTTTAGCGACCAGCAGCAAAAAACCTCAGCCAAAGTGGCCATTCTTGGTCCAACAACGAGGAATGATTTGTTCGGCGTGAATGCCAATCCGGTCGGCCAATCAGTCAAAATAAGAAACGTTGATTTTCAGGTGGTCGGAGTCACAGAATCCAAGGGCGGATCCGGTTTCAATAACCCCGACAGCAATATTTTTGTTCCTCTGTCCTCCGCCCAACACTTTTTGTCCGGGAACGATTATCTGTCCGACATTGGTGTCGCCGCCGCGGATCAGGCATCCATGACTTCAGTTCAGGAACAAATTTCAGCTCTTCTTCTGGACCGCCACAAAATATCCGATCCGACGCAGGCCGACTTTCGCATCATGAATCAAAATGACATCATCGCCACGGCAACGAGCATAACCAGTACGTTTACCATCCTTCTCTCGTCCATTGCGGGAATATCACTTCTTGTGGGAGGGATCGGGATCATGAATATGATGCTGACTAATGTCACCGAAAGAACGCGTGAAATTGGACTGCGCAAAGCGGTGGGGCTAAGGAAAAAGTATATCAATCTTCAATTTCTGGCCGAGGCGGTCGTGCTGACATTTTTAGGCGGGGCGATCGGCATTGTGCTTGGCTGGGGGGCGTCACTTTTGGTGAATAATTTTGTCAGCCTCAACACCAGAATTTCTCTTTCTTCAGTCTTCTATGCTTTTGGCGTTTCGGCGGTTGTCGGAATTGTTTTTGGATTTTACCCGGCGCGAAGAGCGGCAAACTTGAATCCGATAGAAGCTCTTCGTTATGAATAACGTATTTTGAAAGAATTGTGCATCTTTTCGGTCATTGTGATATAATGCAAACAGAAACACTGGGATTTAAATAATAAGAAAAAAAGGTGTTTCGAAAAATGCCAAATAAATGGAAAATATTTTTGGTTTTGATTGCTATTTTTGGAATAGCTTCTTTTTCGCATGCGGCTAAAAAATCAAAATGGCAGAAACTCCTTGAAAAAAACAGCGTTCCAGAAAGTTATTGGCAGAAATATCTTCCCAAAGTCAGCCGGAGCGAATACCGGAAAGCGGTGAAAAAATACCAAGGCGCGCAAAACGATGCGTATAGCGGCGTTTCGGGCGAAGGCGTGAAAATAATTGAAGGAAAATATCCTCTGCCCGCGGAATCCGGAAAAATCGCCCGGGAACAGCATCTTTGGCTCAAAAAAAGCCAGTCCGCTTCAAACCACTATTCAATGACAGACACGCCTTCTTCCTGCCGAAACGGAATGGCTGGCGGATACGGCGCCTTTGGCCCGCTTGGCAAGAGCGACAAGGAAGAGGAAGTGTATTACGTGAACATGCGCTGGGGGTATGCCGATTGGATCGAGCCGGAATCAGAACTGAATGAAAATGTTTCGAAAGACGAGAAATCCATAACGTTGAAATCCGGCGATAATTTTGCTAAGTCTGGCTACGTAAAAATAGGAAACGAGTATATCCGCTACTCTTCAAAAAGCGGAGATAAATTAAAAGGACTGAAGAGAGGCTACAAAAGCTCCAAATTATCGCACGAAAAAAACGACAGCGTGAAACAAGAATACAGGTATAAAGGCGGAAACTGGGAAAGAATAACGCGCGCTCTGCATCTTGATTCCGACAAGAAAAACTGGTTCAAGAAGAAAAAAGTATTGGTTACCAATGAAAAAAATGGCAAAAAAGTCGTCGCTTCAATTTTGGAAGCCGGTCCGGCCATCTGGACCAACCGCGTCGGAGGGCTTTCACCGGAGGCTTTCGACGCAATTGACGCAAAAAACAACGAAACCTGCACATTTCAATATGTGGACGAGCACACGAAATTGGGGAAAGTGGATTGAATTATTTTCTTTGCAGCAAGATCAAGTAAGTGAAATATATGAAACAACAAAAAATAAAATTTACATCTACTCTTTTTTTGCTGCTGATTTTTTGTTTTTCCTTTCCGGGCGCGGGGATGATTTTCGCGAAAACGGGAGTTGAAAAAAAGCAGGTTGCATCTTCTGTTCCGACAATCTACCCGCGTTCCTCGTGGTCAAGCGCGACTTATGAAAAACGCACGAAAAAAGTCTGGCCGGCGGAATACGAGGATCCGGAAGTGATCATAATCCATCATACGGCGACGAATTATAAAAGCTCGACCTCAAAGCAGATTAAAAAAATATACAGGTACCATTCCTATACCCGAAAATGGGGTGATATCGGATATAACTATATCATCGGAAAGGATGGCGCCATTTTTGAGGGTCGATACGGAGGGAACGGAGTCATTGGCGGACACTCGTATTATAAAGGGACAAATTATAACAAAGGTTCGATCGGTATCGCGGTTCTCGGAAATTATGAAAATGAACATCTGTCTTCTGAGGCGAAAGACTCGCTGCAGAAATTGATCGGCTGGCTGTCTTCGAACAATAATATATCCGTGAAATCAAGCCTAAAATTTTTCAGCAAATCGCTCGATAATGCTGTCATTGGACACCGCAACGTTGCCAGCACGGCCTGTCCGGGCAAGAATATATACAAACTGATGGCTGACATTCGGAACTCTTCGGACAGTTTAGCCTCAACCTATGGCAATTATGCTTATCAAATTTCGGGAGACGGCGCAACATATGAAATAAGGGACGGAAAAAAAATCTCCGGCAGCGCTAAGCAGCCCGTGATTGAAATTTCGGCCACCCAGTTGGCCGCGTATGCCCTTGAAGGAGGGACACGAGCCGGCAGTTTTTCTGGAAATTATCCTTCGGGGACGATCTTCGGGGTGTCTGGCAGCGATCAAAAAGGGATTTTAGAAAACGGAATTCTCCGGCCAATTTCCATCGGGGCGGTTTTGGCGGCAAATTATAACGGGGCGAATATCGTCGAAATCAGCGCGGAAAAGTGGGCGAGCTATGCCGCGGGAGCAGAAGCTGGATTTCGGAGCGGCGCTTTTGTGAAAGATTCCGGCGGGAACTATTATATTATTTCCGGCGATCAAAAAAGAAAATTGAATCTTTCGAGCGCGGAGCTGGAGTCGGTTGATCTTGGATCGGCGCACGAAATTTCTGAAAGCGAAAGTGCGCACTATGCGGAAGGCGAGACAATTGACAGCGCGGGTGTTTTCCCGGAAGGGACGATTATCACGAAAAACTTCAAAACTTATTTTTATGTGTTAGCCGGAGGCAAAAAGAAAAAAATCACAAAAAATGTATTCCGGGCAACATTTTCGAGGGAAATGGCCGTGAATGTTTCCATAAAGCTCCTCAAAAAATACAAAACGAAAGGGAATCTTTCCTTCCGGGACGGGGCGGCCGTGAATTATGGAAAGAAATACTATTTCATAGAGAACGGTTTGCGCCGCCAGCTCTCATCCAAAAACTTTGCCGTTTCAATCGGATATGAAAACATAACGAAAGCTAAGAGGAAAGAAATGGCCGGAATCGGAAAAGGGGCAAAGGTTGAATAAATTTTTGAAATAAATCGAAAAACCCCGGGGCGAACCTCGGGATTTTTTTTATTTGAAAAATAGGCTGTTTAGTGTTAGGATGTTGCAAATTCAAACGAGAAGGAGGAAAGGGCAATGTCCCCGACGAAATATTCATACGGGAAGGATTACGGCTCTATTTTCGGATATAATAACAACTGGTGGCTGCAATTCAAGGCCGTAAAACTAGTCCTTAGCCAGATCGAAGATGTGAAACACCACATGGCCGATATTATGGCTCAGTTCATTCATAATTATATAGAGCTAGACATATCAGCCGATGCTCGTCAGGACACCGAATGGTATCTGGCGGTAAACGTGATATCACTTGAATTCGGCCATGATGGCATGAATCTTTTGAACTGGATCATCAAATGCGTGCTGGCCAAAGCCTGCTTTCTGATGATCCAGACTGGCGCGGATTTTCCTTCTCCTGGCAGCGCTCTTGTCAGTATAGATGGAGATAAATACGAAGTAAAAAAGAGCTTTATCCATTATCTTCACGAATTGGGTAAAATGCAAGTCGACATCATTCGGTTGCTAATTTTTGCGACTAGCGATCGAAATCCCGTCAAAATCGGCCTCCAGGATGTCGAAGCATGTCTTGGAGAAGAGCTTCGTGAAATTTTCGAACGCAGAAAAAATGGCATAACAATCTCTAGCCTAAACCAAACATAGGGAGGAATAGATGAGGCACTGTATATCTGCCACGACGAAAAAATTTATCTGGAGAAATTAGCTCAACTCCCGGTGGAATTATCAAATAAGACGCATAGCGCCAAAGCGCATTTTGCATAAGGCAGGGAACCGCATCCTGCCTTTTTTGAAAGACCGGGACTTTCGCCCCGGTTTTTTACTTTCGAAGAATTTCATGTTTCTTCCCTGATAAGCATATTTTCTGTCGCGATCATCAGTCCCAGAGAGAAAACCGCGGTTACGGCTATTTCCCAAATTCCCATCTTGTAAAGGCTCAAAATAAGCATAGCCGCAATGACAAAAAGAATGGCATTCAAAAGATTTCTCGAGATTGCCTGGAAGCGGACATTTTCCGGAGGAGCCGGGTTTTTCTTTCCCAGCCAGACATGGAGCCAGGCAACGGCCAGGAGAAGCACCAGAAAATATTTCGGGCTGAAGTGGGAACTGACAATACCCGGCAGGACAATTTCAGGAATAAGCAGAAAAAAATATGTGACGAGGAGCGAAACGAGAAGATCTTTGGTTATTTTTTGGAAAAAGCTGTTCCAGATCATTGTTTTAGGAAATAACGGTTTACAATTGATGCGAAAATCTTTCGGAAAGAATCTTTGACTGTTGCAAATGATTTTCCTGAAACTAGCCGAACTCCGGCCTTCTCAATATTGACATCGGTTTGGCGGCATTCATCCGGATATTTCACAGTAAAGTGATAATATCCCCCCAAGCTTGATGGCATCAGCTGGCGGTCAAAGCGGCAGGCAATTTTTCCATCTCCCAACTCTTCAAAATCAGGAGAACAAGTGAGCTGGTTGCCTTCCGTTGCGTCGTTCACGGGTACAGTGAAATATTCATGCCAGAGTTCGCTTAGGTCGCCTGTATCTTTGACTTCGTGCTTCTTTCCGTCCGCGACGATGAAGATCCTATGCGAAGGATAGGCTTGGAACAAAGTGCCGTCGGGATGGGGGCGGGTCCATAGAAAAACGCGGTTGTCCGCGTCGGGAAACTGGTCCAGCGCTGATTTTTCAACCTCCGCCAGATTGTCAAAATTATATCCGAAAGCGCGGAATATTTCCGGGCCGGGAAAAATAATTTTTTTGCCGCCAGAGAGAAGATATACTTCATCCGTCGGCTTGAGGTGGAGAAGCGAGCCGTTGGGATATTTGGATTTGTTATCGCGGAAAAGATATTCTCGCAGCGATTGTTTGTCTCCTATCGGCTCTCCGTCCGGAAAGAGGAAAGCCTGATAGGTTTTTTCAATTGTAATCTCGAAAGGTTTTTCCGCGCAACTGGTCCCAATTTTTTCAAAATTAACCGATAAATCAATATACTGATGGTTGAGAGTTGGAAAAACTCCGAAAGAAATTTCATGTTTGGCATCATTTTTTGAAATTTCGAATTTGGAATTTTCCGGCTGGCCGGAAGAGTAGCCAAAACTTTCGATAGGAAATAAAATAAGATACATTCCTGTCAATATGGTGAAAACAGGAACCGCAAAGATGACAATCCTGGTCCATTTGTATATTTTTTTAATAGAAGACGGCTGCATATGCTAATCTTAGCTGATACGCAGGCCGACTGTCAAAAAAGCCTTTGCAATAATCGGTATTTTTTAGTATAATAAGGTTGAAGAAAAAACATTGGTTTATGGGAATATTTTCCAAAATATTGAGGCGCCGGGGAGCAGGATATGCGCTGGCTTTGGATATTGGGACGGAAGTCGTGAAAGCCCTTGTTTTTCAAATTGACGAAGAAACAGAAAAGGGAATCGTAACCGGAGTGGGGCGTGCCCGACAGCGGCTGGGAGATATGCAATCCGGGGCAGTGAGTGATATTTCCGGAGTGATCCGATCATGCGAGGAAGCGATTGGCCGGGCAGAGGAGATGGCCAATGTGCGGCGGGTTGAGCAGTCCATTGTCGGAATTGCAGGCGAGCTTGTCAAAGGATCGACGACCACGGTTCACTACGAGCGGCTTAAGCCGGAACTTAGAATTGACCTTCCGGAGCTCAAAAATATTGTCCAAAAAGTGCAGTGGAAAGCGTTCGACAAGATCCGCCAGCAGCTGGCATGGGAAACGGGCCACAGCGAAATTGACGTGAAACTCATCAACGCGGCAATTGTCGACGTCCGGATTGACGGCTATCGGGTTACCAACCCCCTTGGTTTTCAGGGACGGGATGTTTCGATTGGAATCTTCAATGCTTACGCACCGATGGTCCATTTGGGTGCTTTGCAGAAAATCGCCGAGGAACTTGATCTGGATCTTCTGAGCATAGCGGCGGAGCCGTATGCCGTTGCCCGATCTATGGGACTTGAAAATACAATTGATTTTAGCGCTATTTTTATCGACATTGGCGGGGGAACGACCGACATTGCCGTAGTACGCAACGGCGGCTTGGAAGGAACGAAAATGTTTGCTTTGGGCGGGCGCGCTTTTACCAAAAGATTAGCGCAGGAGATGAACATAAATTTCGTTGAGGCGGAAAATTTGAAAATCAGATACGGCCGGGGAGAGTTGGGCAACGACGCGGCAAAAAGAATTGAAAAATTGCTTGACGAGGACTGTCAGGTTTGGCTGGACGGTATTGAGCTGTCGCTCCAAGAATTTTCCGAAGCCGATCTTCTGCCGACAAAAATTCTTCTTTGCGGAGGCGGTTCGGCCCTTCCTGGAATAAAGAAGAGTCTTTCCGGTTCCAATTGGAATAAAAATTTGCCATTCTCGAAAAATCCTTCGGTGAATTTCCTCCAGCCGAAAGATGTCGTGAATGTCATTGACAAGACGGGTCTCCTTCGCGATCCTCAGGACGTGACGCCTATGGGGCTGGCTAATTTAGCCCTCGACTTGGTGGGTGAAGAAAAAGTTCTTTCGAGTATGCTCCGAAGAGCTGTCAAAATGATGCAAAACTAATATGTCACACAAAACAATATACATAGACATAGATGAAGAAATTACTTCGATCGTCGACCGGGTACGCAAGGCAACCGCTAACGAAGTGATTATTGTCGTACCGAAAAGGGCCCTGCTAATCCAAAGCCTGGTAAATTTAAAGCTGCTCAAAAAGGAAACCAATCGTCGCAGAAAACGGCTGATGATTGTGACCCAGGACCGAATCGGAAAAAAACTTATTGAAAAAGCCGGAATCCAAGTGCAAGGGAAAATGGATGATTCTTTAGCTGATGATGAAATTTTTGAAGATAGTTCCCGAAAAATTCATTCAGAAATTCCCACTGAAATTTTTGTGGAAGAGAAAAGTGCCGTGGGATCAAACGACTATTTCGATGAGCCGCTTCCCGCGCCAGTTTCTTCTTTGGAAATGCAGAAGAATGAAAACATCGGGAATATTATTTATGGAAAAAAAGAGGAAAAGCATGGTCCGAAATCCGGCCCGGAAGTCATCAAAAAAACGAAGAAAGAAATAAAGCCGAAGAGCCGAAAGGAAAAAAAAGAAAACAGGGTGAAGCTCTCGGACATCATCGCCGGTCCGATAAATGACAGCGGGAGAAAGACGAAAATTGAAGAATCAGATGCAACGAAAAGAAAAGAGACTCCGGCGCCGCGTGATTTTTTTCAAAAAAGAGAAGCAGAAAGACAGAAGGGACTGGAGCCTGAGAAATTTTTTAGAGCATCAAATTTTTCTCCTCCCACATTTTCATCCTCCCGCAAGAAGGAAAAAGCGCTTAAGACAGCTCGAGTGAAGGGGCGATCGGGGAAATATTTTGTCATCTTTTTTGTTGTTTTCCTCATTTTCGGAGCAGCAGCCAGTGCGTACTTTTTTCTTCCCCGGGCGGCAATCGTCCTGAACTTGAAAACGGAGGAAAAAAGCGTGTCATTGGCCATTGAAGCGAGCACCCAAACGAATGGAGCGGATGAAGAAAACAAAAGCATTCCCGCCGCGCTTGAGCAGATCACAAAGGAGAGAAGCGGCGAGTTCGAAGCGACGGGGAGCCATTCCGGCGCGGGCAAGGCCGCTGGAAAGGTTACAATATACAACGAATTCAGTTCTGACAATCAGCCCTTAGTGGCAACCACTCGGCTCGAAACGGATGATGGCAAGATTTTCCGGATCACAAAAGGCGTCGTAGTTCCCGGTTTTGCTCAAGTTGGCGGAGAAACAAAACCCGGAGCGGTTGAAGTCGAAGTGGCAGCTGACAAACCAGGCGAGTCATATAACATCGGGCCGACCACCTTCAAAATTCCGGGATTCAAGGGCGGTCCGAAATACGAGAAATTTCATGCCGAATCCGCGAAGGCCATGGAAGGCGGATCAGAGGGGGAAGCCATGACTGTCACTTCCCAGGATTTGGCCCTGGCAAAAGAAAAACTAGTCGCTGAGGCCAAAAAAGAGGCACTTCAAGATCTCAAAAGCAAAATTGGAGGGGGGCGGTATTTTTTTGAAAATACCGCGCTCTTTGATATCGCGAGCTCGTCATCATCAGAAAGCGCAGGTTCCCAAGCTCAAAAATTTATTTATACCGTCAGCATCAAGGGGCGAATTCTTTCATTTCAGGAAGAGGATGTCAAAGAGCTGATAAAAAGAAATGAAAATGCGAACGGCGGCGATTTGGCCCGGATTGATTTTGGAAAAGGCATAAGCTATGTTCTTTCCGAAGCGGACACTGAAAAAGGAATCTTGAAGTTTGAAGCAAAAACTGATTTTGGTTCCGCGGCTGCCCTGGATATTTCTAATTTCAAAAAAGGGGCGCTGGGGAAAAACAGCGCTGAGCTTGAAAGTTTCATCAAAAACTACCCTGCTGTCAAAAGCGCCGACGTGAACTTCTGGCCCTTTTTCGCCAGCCGCGTGCCCATGAGCGAGAGTAGGGTGAAAATTGAAGTGCAATAATCCAGTCGAGGTCGGTCCTTGACTAGCGGTATATGCGATCTTGACAAAAAAACTGCGATAAACTAAAATGAACTTAGATAAATATACATTTCAGATATTCAAGCATTTGGATTGAATTGCCCCTTGTATAAAGGCTGAAAGGCTCTGGGGCATTGCCCTTGTTTTTTTATCTTTACGAATTACGAATCTTTACGAATATACGAATAATTTATTTGGTATTTTGCAAGGAATGTCTAAAGATAAAGAAATTATAAAGTTAAATGGCGTAGTGAAGGAGACGCTTCCCAGCACGACATTCAAAGTCGAGCTTGAAAACGGGCATGAAATATTGGCCCATATTTCGGGAAGAATGCGGGTGCACTATATCCGGCTTTTGCCGGGCGACCGGGTACTGGTTGAAATGAGCCCGTATGATCTCACAAAGGGAAGGATAGTTCAGAGAATGTAAGAACTCGCGAATCGGGAGCGAATTTAAAACGAATAAGAGCGAAAATTCTTCGTTCTCATTCGCTATTTGTTCGCTCATAATTAGTGAGTGGTTATTATGAAAGTTCGAGCATCAGTCAAAAAAATCTGCCAAAAATGCAAAATTGTGAGGCGAAAAGGGAAAGTTTTTGTTATTTGTTCTAATCCGAAGCATAAGCAGCGCCAAGGCTAATGGCAAGAATTGCTGGGGTGAATATCCCCGACGAAAAAAGAATAGAAATCGCTCTCACTTATATCCATGGAATCGGGCACCCAAGAAGCAAGAAGATACTTGCGGATTTGGGAATGAATCCGGACGCGAGGACAAAAACGCTTGGTGAAAATGGGATAAGCAAATTGAAAGATTATATTGAGAAAAATTTCACGATTGAAGGAGAACTCAAACACCAAAGGCAGATGAACATAAGGCGGCTTAAGGATATTGGCTGCTATAGAGGAAGCCGACATGCCAAGGGACTTCCGGTTCGCGGCCAAAAGACGAAGACAAATACTCGTACCGTTCGAGGAAATGTCCGAAAAACAATGGGTAGCGGCCGAAAACCATCAGCGGAAAAAACGTAATCTCTACGAATTAATCGGAGCACGCCCGCCTTTGCTAAAACTACGGCGGGTAAAAATATACGAATTAATTTTCCATAATGACAGAGGAAACGAAGAAAACCGAAGAAAAGAAGGAAAAGCCTGATCAAAAATCAGAAGTTTTTGTTGATGAAAAAAAAGCGGAAAAACTCGAAACTAAGGTAGCAGATGTGAAAAAAGACGATAAAAAAGCAGAAAAGAGCGAGGAAAAGCCGGTTGTCAAGAAAAAGAAGAAAAAGATTCGCCGTCAGGTTTTGCGGGGGCAGGCTCATGTTCAATGCACCTATAACAATACACTGGTTGCTTTTTCAGATTTGGGCGGAAAGATTCTGGCCTGGTCGAGCGCCGGATCTCTCGGCTTCAAAGGAGCGAAAAAAGCGACTCCTTACGCGGCGACGCAAATCGTGAATGCCGCAACTGAAAAAGTTTCAAAATACGGTCTCAGGGAAATCGAAGTTTACGTCAAAGGCGTCGGATCAGGGAGAGAAGCCTCGATCCGGGCTCTCGCTAACAACGATTTTGAGATAATCCTAATCAAAGACATAACGCCGATACCTCACAACGGATGCCGTCCGCGAAAACCTCGAAGAGTATAAATTTATGGGACGAGATTTATCAAACAAATGCAAATTATGCCGAAGAGCGACAGAAAAGCTCTTTTTGAAAGGCGACCGCTGCGGGACGCCGAAGTGCGCAATGGTCAGAAAACCATACGTGCCGGGTGTTCACGGAAAAAAAGGAAGAAGGCCGCAGGGAGAATTTGGCCAGCAAATGGCAATGAAACAGCGGGTAAAAAGAATTTATGGCGTGATGGAAAGGCAATTCAAGAAGTATTTCCATGATGTAAAGGATAAGCCCGGTGTTACCGGAGACCTTCTGATGCAAAAGCTTGAGATGCGCCTCGATAACGTGATTTTCAGGGCTGGTTTTGCTCCCAGCCGGCAGTCAGCCAGGCAGCTTGTGGGACATTCGCAGTTCTTGATCAACGGTAAAAAAATAAACATTCCTTCGCGCGAAGTGAAAATTGGGGATGTTATTTCTGCAAAGCCAAATAAAACAAAAGGGGAATATTTCAAGCAACTTGCGGCGAGACTGAAAGAAAAAAAAGGGGGGACTCCTCCTTCTGGATGGCTTGAGACGGTTCCCAATGAGATCGTCGTGAAAATAAAATCAAAACCGACCAGGAATGATCTTGATCTTCATGTGGATGCGCAAGTGATTGTTGAATTTTATTCTAGATAGATTTTTAATATTAATCAGTCTTCATTCGCCGGTTCAATGGCGCAAGAAGGCACAAAAAAATGCTAAAAGTAAGTTTGCCAAAAAAACCAAAGTATTCTATATTGGGCGAAAATTTGGGAAAAATTGAAATCGAAGCTTGCCATCCTGGTTTTGGAACAACAATCGGCAACACGCTTCGAAGAATACTTTTGTCTTCTCTTACTGGTGCAGCGGCCACTTCCATAAAAATCAAAGGAATTTCCCACGAATTTTCAACAATGCCCGGCGTCAAGGAAGACTTAATCCAGATTATTCTCAACTTGAAAAAAGTGCGGTTCAAGGTCCACAAAGATGAGCCCGTGAAACTTACACTTAAAGAAAAAGGGGCGAAAAAAATATCGGCTGCGCAAATTCAGTGCCCAGCCGATGTCGAGGTTGTGAACAAGGATATGCCCATTGCCGAGATTACTGACAAAAAAGCGCAAATGGAAATGGAAATAGAAGTCCAGAAGGGGCTGGGCTATGTTCCAGTTGAACAGCAGGAAAGAGAAAAAAAAGAAATCGGACTTATCGCAATTGATGCGATTTTCACTCCCGTAAAAAGGGTGAATTATGTCATTGAAAATATGCGCGTCGGAAAAAGAACGGATTTTGATAAGATCACTTTTGAAATCGAGACGGACGGCTCAATCACGCCGGAAGAGGCCTTTCAGGAAGCAGTGAAAATTGCCATTGATCAGTTTGGGGCGACAAAAGAGATGGATACGGGAGAGAAGGCGGATGAAACAGAGAATGTGGACGCTGTCTTGGATGAAAAAAAAGAACAAGAAATTTCCGAAGTGAAGAAAGGGGATAGTATGGATCTCGAAGTAGCATCGATTCCTTTTTCAACCAGAACCCAGAATGTTTTGGAAAAAAGCAATATCAAAACTATCGCCGATTTAGTGTCTCTGAAGGAAAACGAACTGATGAATCTCGAAGGGATGGGAGAAAAAGGGATCAAGGAAATAAGAAAAGCCATTGGTAATCTGGGGCTGACGCTGAGAGCATAGAAATTTATGAAACATCTCAAAAAAGGACGAAAATTTGGGCGGGAGAAAAAGCAAAGGGAAGCCCTGTTCAAGATATTGATGGGAGAGCTGTTTTTGAGAGGTAAAATAAAGACAACTGAAGCGAAAGCCAAGGAACTCAAAATTCTCGCTGAAAAAGCTTGCGGAAAAATGAAGGATTCCTTGTCTGGCGGAAAAAAGAATAAGACAGATGCTTTGTCCGCTTTGAGGCAAATGAAAACTGTTTTTCCCAAGAACATCGGGTCGAAGTTCCTTTTTGAGCTCACTGGCAGTTTACCTCCGAGGAAGAGCGGGTTCGTGAGGGTTATCAAAACCGGAAACCGCCGTTCCGACAGCGCGAAAATGGCCCTCATTGAAATAATCAAGAAAGAAGAGGTCAAAAAATAATGAAAATGGATAATTCAGCAAAAAGAGAATATCATCTGTTTGATTGCGAGAAAGAAAATCTCGGGAGACTTGCCACCCGAGCCGCGTATGTGCTCCAAGGAAAACAGAAGGCCGATTTTGTTTCGCATATCGACAACGGAGATTTTGCGGTATTCGTGAATGCAGCCAAGCTTCGGCTATCTGGAAAAAAAATGGAAAATAAAATATACCATACATTTTCTGGTTATCCCGGAGGCATAAGATCAAGGACAGCGGCCGACATCCTGAAAGTCAGCCCCGAAAAAATAGTCCAGGGAGCGATTTATGGCATGCTGCCCAAAAACAAGCTGCGGGCAAAAAGAATGAAAAGACTGCTGGTTTTTTCGGACGCTAACCACAATTTGACTGTTGATTTTGTAAATTGAATTCTATGGCCAAAAAAGAACCGGTGAAAAAAAAGAAGGTCCAGGAAGAGAAAAAAGTTGAAAAGGCCGCCAAGCGGCGGTATTTTCACGGTTTGGGACGGCGGAAATCGGCCATAACCAGCGTGAAGATTATTGTTTCCAAGGAAAAATTCAAAATTCCCGATAGCATCAAGATAAATAACAGGACGTTTCTGAACTATTTTCCCTTTCCCGAACTTCAAAGATCCATTGCTTCGCCGTTTTTAGCGGTTGGCTTTGAAGGCGATTTTGAAGTGAACGCCGTTGCGAAAGGTGGTGGCCCTCGCGGCCAGGCCGAAGCGATGCGCCTCGCTATCTCTAAAGCGCTCGTGAATTATAACGAGGCTAACAAAAAAACGTTGCGGGATCTCGGATATCTCACCCGCGACGCGCGAAAAGTGGAGCGCAAAAAAGCCGGGTTGAGAAAGGCAAGGCGCGCCCCGCAATTTTCGAAGCGCTAATTTTCTGATAATTTTAGCAAAAAAACACTTCACAGAGGCGTCTTTTTCCGAAAAAATATCTATTCGAAAAACCCTGTCTTTTCCGGAAGAGCGAAGTAGGAGATTTTCTTTTCTCCGTTCGAATCTTTCACAAAATAGTAGTATCCGTTTCCGCTGTCGTAGACGGCTGGAAATTCCGCAAGGTTGTTTTCAAAAATGTCAAGGATGGTCCGGTGGTCGCGGGAATCAAGCTCAACAAGCTTGATTTTATTTTTCACGGAAAAGAAAATATGCTCATAGTCACGGAACCAAAAAACATTGTCGACAGGCGTGGATAGCCGCATGATGGTCTGAATTTCATTCTCAGCGCGATAAGGCTGGACTTCCCACTTGCGAAGAAAAATCACTGATATTTCGTTTTCACTCCAAAATAAGAGTTTTTTTCCATCGTCAGAAAATTGGGCGCCCAAAATGCCGTCTCCGATTTTTTTGAGGAGATCCTCGCCTCCGTTGTTTCGGACATAAAGTTCGCCGTTCTCAGAAATAAGTACCTGCCGATCTTCGTCATAGACAATCAGCCGGCCATTTTCTCCAATTTCCGAATTCGTGAAAGGACGGTCGTTTATCTGGATCAAATTGCCGCCATCCAAATCGCTTTTAAAGGGAATATTGTTTTTTTGCAGAAAAAATATCGAACTTCGAGAAAGATCATACACTGATATTTCCGGAATGAGAAGTTCAAGAGTGCTGTCGTCAAGGCTGAAAGAATAAAGATTGCTTACCTTTTCGCTGTCTTGGGCTATAAAATAAACAACATTTTTTTCTTTCGGGCTCCACCGCGCTTTCAGCATGCCTTTCATTTTTGCTAAATCCGAAAGATAGGAAGGCTCGATATTTCCTTCAGAACTGGCAACGAGATAATCTCTCTGGCCGTTGCGGACTACAGGGGCAAGGATCAGATCCTCTTTAAAGTTCCATTCCAGATTTTCATGTTTGTCTTTTGAAAAAAAAGCGTCGTTTCCGGTGAAGATCGGGCGAGTATTGTTCTCTTTGAAATTAGTCATCCAAAGGGAAATATTTTCATCAATATTTTCAAGGTAAGCTGTTTTTTTGCCAAACGGGGAAGGGAAAAATCGGTTAACGTTGCGGCTTTCGAGTTCGCTGACGGCCATTTTTTGCGGTGCGAGAACGACGTTCCAGAATTCCGTCGAGAGCCCGCTGTGAACCTCGACATTTTTCGCCCAACGGCTGTACCCATCCAAACTTGCCTCGACGTGATAATTTCCGGGTCTCAAGCCACCAACAGTCATTGAACTATTGATGATATCGAGATTTTTTCCCGATTGAAGCTTCCCGTCCAGAAAAATGTTTACGCTGGCAGGCAAAGATTTCAAAGTGATGGCCCCGCTGTGAACGAATATCATTTTGTTCTGGTCAAAACGATAGCCTTGGGAAAAAAGGATGGCAACTGGCGCGGTGACCAAAAAAAGAAGGACTAGCAGCCAAAAAAGAATTCGACGAAAGGTTTTTCTCATAAGGGAATCTTATCGCGAAATATCTTTTTTGTAAACAAAAAACCGGTCATTGCCGGTTTTTTGCCATAAACCCCATTCCATAACTGCATGTTATATTTCATCGCGCTCTGTAATCAGTCTCAGGAAAAGTGCGGGGTGAAAATGTACAATTTTTATTTGAGTTATCCTAGAAAAGATTTTTTACATTAGTTCAGGCACTCTGCTTGAGTATTTTTCCAGATTCTTGAGCTGGTTCTCGGTCAGTGCCTTTGATTTTTCGACAGCATTTGCAATGTTATCTTTGCTGAATTCCCTGGATTCTCCGACATTCAACCTGCCGTTTTCGACTTGCCGACGCAAATAATCCTCAATATAGATCTTGTGTTCGGCGGTGAGGCTTGTGTCGGGTGTCTTTTCCAGGTAGTTAGCCAGAGCTCTCCGGGCCAACTTGGTTGTGCTGTCACCTTTCTGAGCAGTTTCTACGAACGAGTTCGCAGTTTCCTGGCTTGCCTCGGTTGGAGGCGCTTGCGGCTGCGTACCCGGCTGAGCCTGAGACACAGTCTCACCTTCCTCCTTTTCATCAGCAATCTGCTTTTCGCTGTCCGTATCATCGCCTATAACGCTGATTTTGCCTTCAGCATCTTCGGTCGATTCAATCGCTTCATCTTGCGCAATTTGCGGCTGGGTTCTTTTCGAGTAGGCATAAATACCTCCAGCAATAGCGACAACGATTACGATACTCACCAGCATTCTCATGTTTTCCTGAAGCCAGATTTTCATATTCTCCCCTCCTTCTTCCGAAGTTTCTTTATTTTCTTCGGAATTTTTGGGATTCTTTTCCACTTTGTACACCTGCCTTTCTAGTATGGTTAATTTTAATGATCTATTATTGAGTGAAATATATCAGCTTTCGCATATTTTTGTCAATTAGAAGCGCGATTTATTTTAATTTTCACAACTCTATTTCTTCCTGACAAGTCTTTAACAAAATTTGTTTTAGCTTCGGGCAGTTCGTCTTTCATAATTTTAGCCAGTCCATTTTTTTGTTCGGGACTTATTTCCGCGAAACATATAATCCGTAATGCGTAATCCGACTTAATCTCGGCAATTTGCCTCAAAAGCCGCCGATAATGTCCCAGGCCCTTTTCGGCGCTTATTAATGCCAATTCTGGCTCATATCTGAGATTACGTATATTTTTCTTGTATATACTGGCAGAAACATAGGGAAGATTGGCAACGATTAATAAATTTTCAAACTTTGTCTTTTTTTTGAGAAAATATTCCAAAAGATCAGACCGGATAAACTTTATATATTGGGCCACTTTATGTTTTTGAGCATTATTTTTTGTTTTAAATAAGGCCTTTTTTGATACATCAGTGGCATAAAAATCAATTTTTTTTCGGATATTAGCCGGAAGGTTTTCAACAACGGAAATAATAATATTTCCACTGCCCGTGCCAACGTCGATAACAGTCAAAGGTTCAACCTCGGGAACGAGATCCAGTGCTTTTTCTACCAGCAATTCCGTTTCGGGGCGGGGGATCAGAACGTTTCTGTTCACCTCGAATTCCAAGCCATAAAATTCCTTTTTGCCGGTCATATAGGCAATTGGCTCGCCTTTTTTGCGCCTTATTAGAAAAGAGTTGAATTTATCAAGCTCTTTGAGGCTCAATTTTTGCTCCGGATGAGCGAAGAGATATTCCCTGGGTCTATTCGTGGCCAAAGACAAAATAAGCTCCAAGTCTAGAGGAGCTATGCAGCTAAGTATCTTTTTGTCACGCAAAATATGTCGAACAGTCACAATAACTTGATCTCAAAATATGGAACTTCGAGAAAAAATATAGCGAAAATGCTGAATTATATAACTCGTATCTTTTCCGACGTGTTTTTGCATAGGATTTGAGTTTCAAGCTGTTGAGGCAATTTTTCGTCTCAAATCCTCTTCTCGCAATTTATCAATTACTTCGTCCAGATTTCCACCCAAAATGTTTCCAATGTTGCTCCAATTTTCCTTGATTCTGTGGTCAGTTATGCGGTCTTGGGGAAAATTATAAGTTCTGATTTTCTCGCTGCGGTCTCCGGTTCCAATTTGGCCGCGCCTTGCTTCTCCGAGTTCTTTGGCTCTTTTTTCCTCTTCGGACGCGAGAATGCGGGATCGCAGGACCTTCATGGCTCGTTCCTTGTTTTTTTGCTGGGATTTTTCATCTTGGCAGGTGACAACGGTGCCGCTTGGTATATGTGTGATGCGGACGGCGCTATATGTTGTGTTGACGCTTTGTCCGCCGGGTCCGGAGGAGCAATATGTGTCAATCCGGAGGTCAGCGGGATTTATCTCAATATCAACCTCTTCGGCTTCCGGAAGGACAGCCACGGTTACAGTCGATGTGTGGATACGGCCGGTTTTTTCAGTTTCAGGAACCCTTTGCACCCTGTGAACTCCGGATTCATATTTCATTTTTTCAAAAGCTCCACTTCCCTCGATACTGAAAATAACCTCCTTGAATCCGCCAATCGGCGTTCGATTTGAACTAAGGATGGATATTTTCCATCCGTTCTTTTCGGCAAAGTGCGAATACATCCGAAGAAGCTCGGCGGCGAAAAGAGCCGATTCGTCCCCGCCGGCGCCAGCCCTGATTTCCATAATTACACTTTTAGCATCATTTGGATCTTTGGGGATAAAAAGAGACTGCAGTTCTTTTTCAGTTTTTTCTTTATTCCTGGCAAGACTCACGTTTTCCGCCATTGCCATATCTTTGAGTTCCGGATCTTTTTCCGCGTTTACAATCTGGGCGTTTTCGCGCATATTCTTTTCTATGCCCTCGAGTTCGTCGATTTTTGCCTTGATTTCCTCAAGCTCTGACATTCTTTTGCCAATTTCTTTCATTTTTTTTCCATCAGAAACAACGCCGGGCTTTTCGAGCTCGCTTTTCAGCGCGTCGTATTCTTTTTTCACGGCGTCAATTTGGCTTTTCATGAAATGTATATTATCATTGAATAATCCAATTTCTGATTAAAAATAGCATATATTTGAATATTTTACAATATTTAGCAAATAAAAATGGACACAATTCAACTCACAGGCTATGCGGCGGGGTCTTTGCTGGCGATTGCGCTTATTCCGCAAGTCCGGAAATCCTGGAAAACAAAATCAACAGCTGATGTTTCTTTGCTTTGGAGTCTGATTTATACTTTCGGACTAGTTTTGTTTCTTATTTACGGAATTGGCATCAGGCAAATGCCGGTCATTGTGATGAATACCCTCGAACTTCTTCTCGCCATATCGCTCGTTACGGCTAAACTTGTCTATAAGTAAAACCCGCCTGGGGCGGGTTTTGTCGAATATATAATTGAAGGTTATTTCTTTTTGGTAGTTTTCGTTTCGGCAACTTTTTTAGCGGTTTTTTTCTTGGAAACTTTTTTTGTTATCACCAGCTTGGTTTTTCTCTTTTTCTCCTTCGAGGCCAGTTTTTTGGCGATGCCCGCCTTGATTTCCGCTGATTTTTCAAAGCGTTTCTTGAAGCGGTCTAGGCGTCCGGCGGAGTCAACCAGGCGTTTCTTGCCAGTGTAAAAGGGATGGCAGGCAGAGCATACCTCAACTTTCATTTCCGGCTTCGTGGATCCGGTGGTAATAACGTTTCCGCAAGCGCAAATAATTTTGGCTTCTGGATAGTATTTTGGATGAATATCTTTTTTCATGACTAGTTTTACGAATTACGAATACGCTTCGCTCAACGAATATACGAATTACGAATTCAAAGCATAGGTATATTCGTAAGAGATTCGTAATTCGTGAAAAAGCTGCGTAGCTCCTAGAAATACTAACATTATTCTTTCAAATTGACAAGTCTCTCGTCAAATGCTAAACTAAAACCTGTAAAAATTCATACTTCCGGAGCGATTCTTCCTTGTCCTATATAAGGCAATAATATAGGTTAAAGAGTCACAAAGAAGGAAGTAGGTGCTAACTAATAAAAGGGAAATAATGGAAAATAGCAAACAGGCCCAAACTGAGCCACAAAAAGAGATTACCCCTCAAAACAGCCAGGCAATAGCGGCTGGTTTTAAGTATGAGGAGCTGAAGCTTTCTATCGAGCAGATGCTGAAATTCGGTGTCCATTTCGGACACAAAAAATCCCGCTGGAATCCGAAAATGAAACCGTACATTTTTTCGGAAAAAGGCCAAATCTACATAATCGACCTCGAAAAAACGCTGGTTCTTTTTGAAAAAGCTCTTGAGTTCGTGCGGCATGTCGCGACCAATGGAGGAAAGATTATCTTTGTGGGAACAAAACCGCAAGCGAGGCATGTCATTGAGGAATGCGCCCAATATGCGGGAATGCCTTTCGTGAACAACCGGTGGCTTGGAGGAACTTTTACGAATTATCGGGAGGTGAAAAAAAGAATCAAATATCTCAATGATCAGGAAGATAAGATGGAAAAAGGGGACCTCCAAAAATATACAAAATATGAGCGTCTCCGATTCAAAAAAGAGATAGACCGGATGAACGAAAAGATGGGAGGAATAAAGAAAATGGATTCTCTCCCCCAGGCAATTTTTGTCGCTGACTCGAAAGAAAATGACTTGGCAGTGAAAGAGGCGAAAAAAATGAGAATACCGGTAATTGGCATCGTAGACACCAATACTGATCCCGATCCCATAGACTATTTGATTCCAGCCAATGATGATGCTCTTTCTTCGCTCAGGTTTGTTGTCGGCTTAATCGCGAAGACCATAAAGGAATCAAAAAACGAAATCAAGACCGTTCCAAAAACTGAAAAATCAGTTTTGAAAAATAAGAACAATCGAAAAAATGACCCCCTGAAGAAATCGGATGAAATGGCAGGCATGGGGGAAAATAGCCCTAAATAAGAAAAAATTGTATGAAAAAAGAAATTTCAAACGGGACACCCAAAATTTCAGCGGATAAAGTGAAAAATCTCAGAGAACTGACAGGCGCGAGTGTTATGGAGTGCCGGAATGCGCTTGAAAATTCGAAAGGAGACATAGAAATGGCACGGGAATATCTCAGAAAAATAGGTAAAGAAAAAGCCCAGAAAAAGTCGGGGCGGGAAACAAAGGAGGGCCTTGTCTCCGCCTATATCCATAGCAACAAAAAGATCGGCTCATTGATCGAAATTCGCTGCGAAACAGATTTTGCGGCAAAAAATTCTGAAATTCAGGAACTTGCTCATGATCTGGCCATGCATGTGGCGGCAATGGATCCGAAATACGTTTCACTTGACGATGTTTCTCCGCAAGAAAAAAAGGAATATGAAATATTGGCGAAAAATGAGCTTGCAGGTGAAAAAAAGCCGGCTGCTGTCATTGAAAAAATCATTTCGGGAAAAACAGCAAAACATTTTTCGGAGCAGTGCCTGCTTTCCCAGAAGTTTATAAAAAACCCCGACATCGTTGTGGAAGATTTAATCAAAGAAAAGATTTCAAAAATAGGAGAAAATATTAAAATCGAAAGAATTGTCCGGTTTGAAATCTGATCAGTTTAGTATAATGAAAAAGTTTTTCGTTAAAACGAACCGCTGGAGCAACCCTTTTGTGGTCCAAACAGATCAGTCTCTCGAAAGAGGAGATGTAATAGTGATCGAGGTTGAAAGCGGAATATCACAGGCAATTGTTGAGGGGAGGGCTCCGGATTCCGAAAGTGAAAAATCGGACAAGATCGAAGAAGCCGCCAAGTATGTTAGAAAGGCAACGTTGATTGACTTAAAAAATATTCGTGATTTTCGGAAAAAAGGAAAAGAAGCCCTCAAAATATGCCAGAGCGAAGTGAAGAAATCGGGACTCCCGATGAAAATCGTAGATGCGAATTATTCTTTTGACGGGGGTGGAATCACTTTTGCTTTTACATCTGACGGACGGGTTGATTTCCGTGATCTTGTCAAAAAATTATCGAAAAAAATGCAGAGGTCGATCAGACTGCATCAGATTGGAGCTCGGGATGAAAGCCGTCAGAGCGGGGGATTCGGAATTTGCGGTCGCGAGCTTTGCTGTGTTAGATTTAAGAGCAACCTGCCCAGCATAACCTCGGAAATGGCGAAAGTACAGCAAATTGCCCATCGCGGTTCAGAAAGAATATCAGGTGTTTGCGGAAGGCTGATGTGCTGCCTGGCCTTTGAAGAGGAGCAATACCGAAAGATGGCAGAGCAATTGCCTAAATTCGGAGAAAAAGTGAAATATAAAGGAAAACAAGCTATTGTCAAGGAAGTGAACCTAATGAGTGGAAAAATAGAGATTGAGCTGGAAGACAAATCATTAATTTTTGTCGATAAAAATGAACTAGAATAATATGCTTTGGATTTATGTGCCACCGATAATTTTTGTTTCCGCTTTGATTTTTTTGGTTGTCCTGCTTGGAAAAAAAACAGCTTTTTTGAAAAAAAGAGGAGAAATTTTCGTTTCCCGCACTGAAAAATTGCCTGAAAATGAAAAAAAGGGGGAAACATGGAAAAAAATCTGGACTTCAATTTTGAGATTCCTTGAGAGAGTGATGTTTCTGGCTAAAATCGGAATAAAAAAATCAGAGGGATCTGTGTCAAACGTTCTCAATAGAATGAAAGAAAAAAGACTGGGGAAAAAATCATCGGACTCATCCAATAAAAGAAGCGATGAGAAGTTGTATTTTGAAAGCGAAAATGTTGGTCATAATTTCGATGTGATGATAGAGAAAAAAACACAAGAGAATCGCAGCATATTAAAAAAAGCGGGTTTTTTCAATAAAGAAATAATTGTGAAAAAAAAGGAAGAGCCGGCACCGCAAAGGATTATGCCGGAACTGGCAACCGAAGATAAAGCAAGAGAAGAAGCACTTATCCATCGCATAGCTGAAAATCCAAAAGACAACGAAGCCTACCGAGAGCTCGGAGATTATTATCTTTCCATCGGAAATATAAAAGACGCGAAAGATTCTTTCAAAATGGTTTTGAAGCTTCGCCCGCGGGATCTCAAGGCCAAAAGCAGCTTGCGGGAAATTGAAATGAAAATGAGGCTGGGAAGCTAAAATAAAAAATATGCCAGCGTAGCTCAGTGGCCAGAGCGACTGTTTTGTAAACAGTGGGTCGTGGGTTCGACTCCCTCCGCTGGCTCAACGAGCCCAATAGCAGAGTCCCAACAGGTTGTGGGCCAGCCCCGCCTCTCGCGAGCAGCGGGGTGAAAATCCGACGGGCGGCTCAAAATTGAATATGGGCAGGTGACAGAGCGGCCAATTGTACCAGACTGCCACCGCCTAGCCCCGCTGAAAGCGGGGCAAGCGGGGTGCCGCCAAAGGCGGCATAAATAAGGAGGTTTACTGCTATGTTTGAAGTTTATATTTTAGAATCTTTGCCAAAACCCAGTAAATATTATATTGGTCATACGAAAGATCTAAAAAATAGATTAAACAAACATAATCGGGGATTGGTAAAATCAACTAAAAATGCCCGTCCCTGGAAAGTTATTTACTCAGAAATATTTAATACGAAGAATATTGCTTATAGAAGGGAATTGAAGATAAAGTCATATAAAGGCGGTGAGGCCTTTAAAAGATTGATCAAAACGGGTGCGTCGCATAGCGGCAATTGCTCCAGACTGTAAATCTGGCGTCTCCGGACTTCGCAGGTTCGAGTCCTGCCGCACCCACAAAATTAATTCAGATTGCCATCGCCACGGGCGAGATACTGCCCTTGTCGGCATAAATCTGGCGTCTTCGGACTATGGGGGTTCGAATCCCTCTCCACCCAAAAGATTGGTGCGGGGTGAAAATCCCTCCCTGCCCACAATGAAAATTTACTTAATCATGCAAAGTGATTAAATCTTTAGAAAAACCCGGCGAAATCGAGACATGCGCTGAATCAAAGCCAGGAAGCGAAAATAAAAAAGAAAGTCTCGAAAGCAAAGAGCATATTTCGGTGGATGTCTTCCGTCACAGCGGTCCGCCTTTTTATCAATTGAACGAGTGGTTGGTCCGTTCGAATAGCCCTGAAGCAGCGCCTGATGCCTTTGAACAATGGTTTAATTCTGACCTGCCGCCAGAGGGTTTAGAATTGGCCAGAACAAAAGCAGAAGAATATTTTGACAAATTAAATCCGGAAACTGACACTTTATTTTTTGTTTCTAGTGATTTGGTGCGCGCCGCGGAAACGGCTCGCATTTTCTTAGACGTAGCACGTGAAAGAGGATTCGAAATCATAAAGCCGAGAAGCAATGAAGGGGATCAGAAGTATAAAAATCACGCAGAAGAGCATGGAGAAGGCTGGATAAGAAAAATAGATTGCCTGACGCTCGATCACCTGGAAAATATGTTGAGGGAATTTGTCTTCGC
Organism: Candidatus Moranbacteria bacterium GW2011_GWC2_40_12; assembly: GCA_000995965.1. Lineage (GTDB taxonomy): Bacteria > Patescibacteriota > Minisyncoccia > Moranbacterales > UBA11712 > UBA11712. The sequence goes on along the minus strand of LBYD01000001.1, from coordinate 206,069 downwards.
CCAAAAAGATTATCTGAAAGAAGGAATTGTTAACCCTGACGCGGTTTCAAAGGAGACAAGAGGAATGTGGATGAGAGCCAGGAAAATAATGGAAGAAGGCGGCATTGAAGATACTTGGGGGAAAAATTATGCCAAATTTGCCGAAAAACTTGAGAAAGCAGGAATTTTTCTAGATGTTTTGTCAGCTGAACAGGTTTATAAGTCGAAATTTTTCAATATGGCGCGACTGGTAAAATTTGCGGAAAAGAAAATGCGAGAACAAAAACCAAAAAAGAACGTGCGAGTTTTGGGATTTAGCCACGAAAATTCATTTTTGCATTTCCTTAATGAGAATTTCGGCGAGCATATGCGCTTTTGCGAGAATATTAGTTTTGAGCCCGAGGGAAGTGAACCAGAAGATAATATGCTAGTCACTGCCAAGGGCAGAACCAAGAAAATGAAGATATCGCGCGGATTTGAGCGAGGGAACACCGCGTCTTCTCGGGACGAGGCAAGAGAAAATTATAAGAAAATGCTAAAAAAGAGAAATATTGAAATCGGCGAATAAACCTATGAAAGTTGCTGTTCTCGGGCCAATTGCCAAGGATTATATCACGATTGACGACAGAGAATTCGTCCATATCGGAAGCCCGGTATATTACATTTGCACGGCTTTGAAAAATTTGGGCGTGGAAGAAGTTGACGCATACGCGAATTATGGAAAAGAAGATCGGGATTGGGTTGAAGAAAATTTGAAAGGAATAAGCATTCACCATTTTTTTGCCGAAAAAACTCTGCACGGGAATTTGGGATATTCGAGTGATAATCCCGATGTCAGAACCCACACATTATTTGATTATAATAACGCCATTCAGCCAACGGATGAATTGCTAGCGAAGCTCGAAAAATTTGATTATATTATTTTCGGGCCTCTTCTTTCTCATCATATTCCTTTTGAATTTTATGAGAAATTGAAACATAAGAATCTGGTATACGGAAATTTTGGCGCTTTCGCTTATCTTGAGGACGGGAAAAAAATATACAAGAATCCGGAGAACCTGATAAAAGTTTTGCCTTATATAAATTTTCTGTATTTGGATAATAGCGAGGCAATGTTTGTTTCTGGAAAAAATACAGTGAAAGAAGCGGGAAAATGTCTTATCGGTCATGGTTTGAAAAATGCTGCAATCACTGAAGCTTCGAAAGGCTCCCATTTATTCATAGGCAAAGATTACTATAAAATTCCGGCTTTTCCGCCAAAGAAAATTATTGATGCAACTGGTGCGGGCGACACTTATCTAGCTGCCTATATTCGCGCACTCGAAATTTTTGATAATCCGGAACAGTGCGGCCGTTTTGCCGCCATGGTTGCCTCAATGTCCTTGGAGCAAAAAGGGGCCTTTGATGGAAATCTGGATGATGTCATGGAAAGATTAAGATTGGAAAAATAACTTTGCGCTAACTTTCGTTTGGTGATAAAATATCGAAAAGAATAAAACGCCTCGAGGGGTGGTTTTATTATATTTTTAATAAACGCGAATTCGGTGAATACCAAAAGAATAAAACGAAAATAAGAAGAAAAAATTTATAGTATTTTCAATGCACAAGAAAATTATCTCAAAAATAAAAAAATCCCTTTATGCCATTCCTTTCCAGGATGACATCCAGCACACGCGGCACAAAGCCAACGGAGGAAAAAAACAAAAGGATATTTTGATCCACAACATTCCTTTTCTTTTCACCTGCGACGAGACGGAAAAACTGCAATGCCTGCAAAATCACTCGATTATTATTTCAAAAGGAATTATTCAAGAAGTTATTCCCGCAAAAAAAGCGGTTCCAAGCAGCTACAACCTAGTTTATGAAGCCGGAATGCGGGGAGGAATCGTGGTCACGCCGGGGCTCATCAATGCCCATGCCCATCCGCCGATGTATCTGATGCGTTCGGCTATGATGCTCGACGAAGGTGAATCGATTGACGAAACTATCGCCGCAATGCCCAAATGGGAACGGTCAATGACGGACGAAGACTATACTTTTTCGGCGATTGGGGACATCACCGAACAGCAAAAAGCCGGCATCACGACGACCCTCAGCCATTTTGCGGTTTATTGGCCCATTGAAATGGCCGCGCAAGCGACAAAACACAATATGATCAACGCGATCAGCGTGGCCTCAAACACCCACCCAGAAAATTCTCCCGCGCTTATCCGCGATATATTGAAAAAACAGGAGGCGCCGGCCCAGTCACAACTTGCCATCGCCCTTCACTACGTCCATCGCGCAAATTCCAAGATTCTCAAAGAAATCAAAAGATTGCAAACAGAGCACAACCTGCTTTTTACCTGCCATATGGCCGAGAGCGAAAAGGTGGCCAAAAAGTGCTTATCTCTGCACGGGAAGAGAGAAGTCGAAATGTTGGGATCCTGCGGCCTTCTCACGCATAAGACCGTTGCTTCACACTCAATATATGTGACCGACAGCGAAATAAAAAGGCTTGTGAAAAGCAAAGTTGGCATTGTTCATCTCCCGACATCAAATGCGATTCACAAAAGCGGCACTTTCCCCCTCTGGAAATTCGTCGATGCCGCCGGAAATTCATATGTTTCTCTCGGAACGGACGGCGTGGTCTCGAAAAGCCGTCTGGATTTGCTTTCAGAAGCCTACCAAACCAGAATAACGCATCTCTACTCCCGGACAGTGAAATTCGGGTCGCTCTTCAAGATGATGACAACCAATGCCGCACGGACAATCAATATGCCCGACCGGGGAAAAATCTTGCCGGGAATGAAAGCAGACCTTGCGTTTTGGAAACTCAAAGATCGCGGTTTTATCCCCTTCGACCAGAAGAATCCAATGACACTGCTTGGAAATCTGATCACTCATGGCGGACGAGCCGTGAGAGATCTCATGATAAATGGCGAATTTGTCGTGAAAAGCCGCCGGCATGCCAAAATCAACGAAAGCAGGCTCCTGGCTGTTCTTCAGAAGAAACATATGGCCATGAGAAGGCGCATGAGAACATGAACGTGCCACGAACTGCAAAAAATATTCCATTTGTGATATAATAGAAACACCAAAGACTCGAAAAAATCATAAAGAAATGGGATATCCTTTTTGGCACTACAGCATCGGCTTATCTAAATATATTTCCGTCTGGAAAGATTTTTTGGTTTTTCTGCCAAGACACTTCGCAATTGGCTGGCATCTCAGGACACTTTTTTCTCCCTGGAAAAGGGATGTTTCGCGTATGGTGCAGGTCGGAATCCATCCGGCGATCTGGGCGCAAAATTTTGTCATAAATTGCCTGACGCGACTTATCGGGGCCATAGTCAGGAGCGGCCTTATCACAGTCGGGATTTTTGTCGAATTAGCGGCGTTAGCGTTTGGAATAATATTTTTGATTGAGTGGCTTTTCCTTCCGCTTTTTTTGGCTTTGACATTGATACTGATGCCGCAGGCGTTTGCCAAATCTCTCATTTGGGGATTGTCCGACGTGTTTCTTCTTCTTTCAACTGTTTGGATTCTCTCTTTTTCATATCGGCTGTATCGGGAAAATAAATTTGATTATTCCTCGATGGGTATCAATGATCTTGCCGCTCAGGAATGGTTCGGACGTGTTTGGATGAGAATCGGCGGCCCGCCTGGCCAATCGACAGCGGAAGCGCTAGACAAGCCTGATCTTCTTGGAAGATTTTTGGAGAACCGTTCGATCACAAAGGATGATTTTCAGAGCATCATTGGCCATGAGCTTTTATATCAGATTGAAAAAGAAAACAAGAAAAAATTCTGGCTAAAGAGAAATCTTTACTCTAAAATGCCGATTGGAAAAAGCTGGACATACGCCTATACTGTCAATTTGGACAAATATTCGACTGACCTTTCTGAGAGCGATTCAAGCGAATACAGAAATGAAAAACTGATTGGGCGGGATGAAAATCTTCATATGCTGGAATTGATACTTTCGCGACCAAAGCAAAACAATGTGTTCATTGTGGGCGAAGTCGGCATCGGAAGACACGCTTTGATCCATGAACTAGCAAAGAGAGTCCGGGAAAATACCGTCTCAGATTCCCTTTTGAATAAAAGGATTCTTGAAGTGAAATTGGGAGAAATATTGGCTGGGGGGCAAAATATTTCGATTTTGCGGAAAATGTTCTTCGAGGCGGCCTATGCTGGAAACATAATTTTGGTAATTGACGATATCGACCGCCATTTGAAATCATCGCCGCACGAAGCAAGTGAAGATATATCGGGCGTTCTGCTTGAATTTTTGAATTATCCGACTTTTCAAGTTGTTGGCATAACGACTCCCGACAAATATCACATGGACGTTGAAAAAAATGAGGGTGTAACCAAATATTTTGAAAAAATTCAGATCGCCGAGCCAGGCAAGGATATGACTATGGAAGTCCTGCTTGACAAGCTCAGGGATCTTGAAAAAGACCGGATTATATTTTCCTATCAGGCTCTCAGAGAAATCATCAAGCTGTCCGATCGGTATCTTGTCGATGCCCCTTTTCCAGAAAAAGCAGTTGACCTTATGGAAGAGGTTTTGCTCTATTGGCGCGATCGTCGCAAAGGAGAAATTATAATGCCGGAAGTTGTCGATGAAGTGGTTTCGCGAAGAGTTCATGTCTCGATCGGAGACATTGGCAAAAGCGAAAAAGAAAAATTGCTCAACTTGGAGGAGATTTTGCACGGTCGCATTGTCGGTCAGGATCTGGCTGTCAAGCAAATTGCGGAAACCGTTCGCAGAGCCAGAATTGGAATGACCAGTGAGAGCAAACCAATGGGAAGTTTTTTATTCCTGGGTCCGACAGGCGTGGGAAAAACCGAAACAGCCAAAGCGCTGGCGGAGGCCTACTTCGGTGATGAAAATAGGATGATCCGGATGGATATGAGTGAATACCAAAAAATTGATTCAATTGATCGTCTGATTGGCGATGCAGCAACCGGAAAACCGGGAATTTTGGAAAATAAGGTGAAAGAAAATCCATACGCGCTTCTCTTGCTGGACGAAATCGAAAAATCTCATCCCGATATCTTGAATCTTTTCCTTCAGATTCTTGATGAAGGTTGGCTAACTGACGCTTTCGGAAAAAAAATAAATTTCAAAAACCAGATAATTATCGCGACTTCAAACGCGGGATCGGAAATTATCACTGAAGCGGTAGAGTCAAAAATAAGTGCCGATGAAATTCAAAAAAAAGTCATCAATTTCGTCATGAAAGAAGGAATATTTCGGCCGGAACTTCTGAATCGATTTGAGGGAGTCATATTTTTCCGTTCACTAACTCTCGCGGATTTGGCCAAAGTTACGTCTCTTATACTGAATAAATACGCCCTGCGGCTAGAAAAAGAAAAAAATATTCGCATCATATTTGATCCTGCTATAGTTGAAAAAATTGTTTCAGAGGGAAATAATCCGTTATTCGGAGCCCGCGCGATAAACCGCTATGTGGAAGATAAAATCGGAGATAAAGTTGTGAAGAAAATAATCGCCGGTGACATAAAAGAAGCCACTGAATTCACCTTCGGACCGGCGGATATCGATTCATGAATTTGGCTGGACTTTTCGTCCTATTTGTTTTAGTCTAGAAAATATGCCGGAAAAAGAAATCAAGGATATTGGGAATTCTTTTTTTGAGGAAATATCAAAACTTTCTGATGAAAGAGCTCTTTACGCTGTCAAAGTGAAATACGTCGGCCGGAACGGCATACTCACAAAAATACTCAAAAATCTCAAAAATATTTCATCCGAACAAAGAAAGCTGATCGGGCCGCTAGCAAACAATCTGCGGCAGGAGATTGAAAATGCCTTTGAAAAAAGGAAAAAAGAGTTGAGCGAGCAAATTGACTGGGAAAAAGAAAAGCTGGATGTCACATTGCCGGGAAAAAAAGTTGAGATTGGCAGATTGCATCCCATCACTTCAGTCTATCGGGAAATTGAGAAAATTTTTTCTTCGATGGGCTTCGAAATCGTCGAGGGCCCGGAACTTGAAACGGACTGGTACAATTTCACTTCCCTCAATTTTCCGTTTGACCATCCAGCGCGGGATATGCAGGATACTTTTTGGGTGAAGTCTCCAAAAGAAAAAATGGTCCTTCGGACGCACACTTCTCCGGTTCAAGTCAGATATATGGAAAAAAGAAAACCGCCCTTTCGGATTATCGTTCCTGGCCGGGTTTATCGAAACGAAGCCACAGACGCGGCCCACGAGCATACTTTGCACCAATTTGAGGCTCTGGTTGTGGGGAATGATATAAATGTCGGAAATTTCAAACACATTGCAAAACAGTTTTTCAGCGCTTTTTTTGGAAAAAATATCGACATTCGATTGCGGCCAAGCTTTTTTCCGTTCACAGAACCCAGTTTTGAGTTTGACATCAGCTGCACGGTTTGCGGCGGAAAAAAATGTCCTTCGTGCAAAAATGCGGGATGGCTCGAGATCGGCGGCGCGGGAATGGTGAACCAAAATGTTTTTGTGTCCGCTGGCTATCCTCGCAACAAATATCAGGGTTTTGCCTGGGGATTTGGAATTGAACGCCTCGCGATGATGAAATATAAGATCGACGACATTCGCTGGTTTGAAAGCGGGGATTTAAGGTTCATAAAACAATTTTAATTTTTAAGGTTCGACCTTAAAAAATAAAAAAATCAGACTTTTGATATTATGAAATATAGTTATAACTGGCTCAAAAAATTATCCGGAACAAAGAAATCGCCTAGGGAATTGGCTGATCTTTTGACCATGCGCGCGTTTGAGTTTGAAGATATGAAGACTGAAGGGAAAGAAACGCAAATGGAATTTTCCATTCTGCCCAACCGCGGACATGACGCGCTGTCGCACATCGGAATGGCGAGGGAAATATGCGCTTGCGAAGGCCGAAAATTCCCACCAACATTGAATGTTGGTAGCGTCCCACCAAGATTAAATGTTGGTAAAATAAAAGTTGAAATCAGAGACACAAAAATTTGCCCCAGATATAGCGGTGCGGTTTTGGAGAATATTAGGGTCGGTGCGTCGCCAAAATGGATGCAGAATAGATTATTAGCTTGTGGCGTCAAACCGATCAACAACATTGTTGATATCACAAACTATGTCATGCTTGAAACTGGTCAGCCGCTTCATGCGTTTGATGAATCGAAAACCACCGGCAATATTATTGTCCGCAAAGCTAAAAAGGGCGAAAAAATAAAATTACTGGATGAAAAAATATATGAGCTCAAAGAAAATAATCTTGTCATTGCCGATTCCGAGAAAGCGCTGGCGCTGGCCGGAGTTATGGGCGGGTTTGATTCGTCGATAACCAGCAAAACTACGTCAATCATCCTCGAATCGGCCAATTTCAATTCGACCAGCATTCGTAAGGCGCGGGCAGCACATAATATCATTACAGAATCGTCTCACCGCTTTGAGCGCGAGATTGATCCGAATCTGGCCGAAACGGGAATGAACCGGGCAATCGAACTCCTGAAAGAATTCTGCGGCAAAAGCGTTGAGGTGACCGCTTTTGCGGATACTTATCCAAAAAAAGTGAAGCCGTGGCGGATAAAACTGGATATAAATTATGCAAATAGCCTGCTCGGAGAAAATATTCCGATTTCAAAAATAAAAAATATTCTAATTAATTTAGGAATAAAACCACTTGGAAACTTAGTTTCCAAGTGGGATGTTGAAATCCCGACCCGTCGAATTGACCTCAAGTCGCAGGAAGATCTCGTCGAAGAAATCGGCCGCGTCTACGGATATGAAAATATCAAAGAACAATCGCCGATGGTAGAAGTGAAAACGCCTCCCCAAAACGTGAAAAGAGATTTTGAAAATAAATTGCGCGATATTCTCATTGGCCTTGGATTTTCGGAAGTGATGAATTATTCTTTCTACGGCGCGGACGACATCGCCAAATGCAATCTGAAAATCGAAGATCACATTGAAGTTTCTAATGCGTTAAGCTTGGACCAACAGTATTTGCGGAGAAATCTGGTAACTAATCTGCTAAAAAATATTAATCTAAATCTGAAGAATTTTCCCAAAGTTCAAATTTTCGAAATTGGGAAAAAATTCCGGAACAACAAAGGGAATTTTGCGGAATACGACCATCTGGCGGGAGCGCTAGTCGACAGTTTAACAAAAGAAACTCCGTTCTTTGAGCTGAAAGGAAAAATTGAGGCGCTGCTCCTTAATCTTGGATATCAAAATGTGAAGTTTGAGGCTCTGACGAATTCCGAAATAAAATTCTGGCACCAAAACCGAACAGCCAAATTGCTGATTGATAATCAGGAATTTGGAAAAGTTGGTGAGATTAATCCTCGAATTCTTGAGAATTATGGCATTAAAAAACGAGTGGCGGTTTTCGGTATCAAAATTTCTATTCTGTTGGAAATGAAATTACCCGAAAAACAATACCATCTAATTAGCAAATTTCCAGTTGTGGAACGTGATCTATCCATGTTTATAGGAAAAAACACAAAATATGCTGATATAGTTTCAAATATTCAAAAAAACGGTGGGAATCTCGTGAAAGATGTCGGACTTTTTGATATTTTTGAAAAAGAAGGCGAGAAAAGCCTGGCTCTGCGCCTCAAAATCGGATCCAACGCAAAAACATTGACCTCCGAAGAAATCGACGCCGTGATGAAAAAAATAATCTTCGCTCTTGAAAAAGATTTGAAAGTGCGAGTAAGGAAATAGTTTTAGTGCAGTATTACAGTATACTGTACTGATGTTTTTCGATGAAAGAAATATCCAAACATTACGATCCTTCCGAAACGGAGCCGAAGTGGCTGAAGTTTTGGGAGAAAAATAACGTCTACAAATTCAACCCCAAAAAAGATGGGGAAATTTTTTCAATTGACACTCCGCCGCCGACGGTGAGCGGAAAAATGCACATTGGGCACGCCTATTCCTATACCCATGAAGATTTCATTGCGAGATATCAAAAAATGCGCGGAAAAAATGTCCTTTTTCCTTTTGGAACCGATGACAACGGGCTTCCAACGGAAAGGCTTGTCGAAAAACTCAAAAAAGTCCGGGCGAGCAGAATGAAGCGGCAGGATTTTATCGATCTTTGCAATATCACTCTCAAAGAAATCACTCCCGATTTCATCGAGGACTGGAAAAAAATCGGGATGTCCTGCGATTTTTCAAAAATATATTCGACGATCGACGACAATTGCCGGCGCATCAGCCAGAAATTTTTCATTGATTTATATAGAAAGCAAAAAGTGTACCGCCAAGAGGCTCCCGTTGTCTGGTGTCCGCACTGCCAGACTGCCATTGCCCAAGCCGAGCTTGAGGACAAAGAAGCTGAAACATTTTTCAATGATATTGTTTTCAAATTGCCTAACAAAAAAAATCTTACTATTTCCACTACTCGTCCCGAACTTCTTTCCAGTTGCGTGGCTGTTTTTGTCCATCCCGATGACAAAAGGTATAAAAATATTGTCGGAAAGAAAGCCCAAGTTCCAATTTTCGGAAACCGCGTTGAAATCATGGCCGACAAAAAAGTGGACATGAAAAAAGGGAGCGGGGCAGTGATGTGCTGCACCTTCGGGGATAAAACGGACGTTGAATGGTTTAAGGAATATAAGCTGCCGCTCGCGGTGTCGCTCGACAAAGCCGGGATGATGACTGAAAAAGCCAAAAAGTTCGCGGGTCTTCTCGCGAAAGACGCCCGGACAAGAATCATCGAAGATCTCAAGAGAAAAAAGCTTCTGCTTGAGCAGAAAAAAATAACTCACTCGCTAAATATCCACGAGCGCTGCAAAACGGAAGTGGAAATTCTCAATTCTGAGCAGTGGTATGTCAAGATTTTGGACCAGAAGAAAAAAATTATCGAACTGGGCGAAGAAATCAAATGGCATCCCGAGTTTATGCGGACGCGTTTTGAAAACTGGATAAGAGGTCTCAACTGGGACTGGTGTATTTCACGCCAGCGCTTCTTTGGGATTCCTTTTCCGGTCTGGTACTGCGCGAAATGCGGCGCCGTGTTGCTGGCGGATGAAAAAGATTTGCCGATTGATCCGCTTTCCGCGAAACCCAAAGAAGAATGCAAAAAATGCGGCGGTTCGAAATTTATTCCCGAGCGTGACGTGATGGATACCTGGGCGACGAGTTCTATTTCTCCCGAGCTCGCGTTGCAATTATTTTATAAAGATTCGGAGGTCAAAAAAATGATTCCAATGAATCTGCGTCCCCAAGCGCATGATATCATTTCCACCTGGCTTTTTTATACTGTTGTCCGGTCGCAATATCATTTCGAAAATATACCCTGGAGCGAAGTGATGATTTCGGGACATGTGCTTGACTCGCAAGGCCGCAAAATGTCCAAAAGCCTCGGAAATACGATCGCTCCGCAATCAATCTTTGAAAAATTCGGGGCCGACGCGCTTCGTTTTTGGGCGGCGGGACGAACTCTCGGACAAAACATCAATTTTTCCGAAGAGGAAATCCAGGCCGGGAAGAAATTTCTGACGAAACTCTGGAACGCGACAAGGTTTGTGATGATGAATTTGCCAAAATCTTACGATTATAGAAAATTAGACACGAAAAAGATATATCCAACGGACAAGTGGATTTTGGCGGAACTTCAGGCTCTGATTGAAACAGCTACAAAAAGCTTCGAAAAATACGATTATTCTTCGGCAAAAATGGCAATTGAAAAATTTTTCTGGCTGAAGCTCACCGACAATTATATCGAAATCGTGAAAAACCGGCTCTATGAAGAAATTCCGAAAAATAAGAAAGGCCGGGAATCTGCCCAATTCACGCTCTATTCGGTATTGTTTGCGCTCTTGCGGCTCCTGGCCCCGTTTGTCCCATTCGCGACGGAAGAAATATATCAGACATTTTTCAAAAGCGCTAAGGATGCAAAGTCAATCCACCTTTGCGGCTGGCCGGAAGTTGATGAAAGATTATTCGATAAAGAGAAAATAAAAAACGGAAAGATATTGATTGAAATCGTCGCCGCGATGCGAAAACACAAAGCCGAACGGGGACTTTCAATGAAAACGGAACTTGAAAAAGTGGAAATATCCTGCGACAACGCTACAAAAAAAATAATAAAAGAAATGGAAAGCGATCTGAAGGCGGTGGGAAATATTAAAATACTGAAATTTGCCAATTCAAAAAAGTTTTCGGTGAAAATCGCCTAATTGCTTGATATGAGTTACTGCTATATATAGCAGTGAGATTATTTATGAAAAATAATAAGCTGAGAATAACTGTCGGCCGCCATTCCGGTTTTTGTTTTGGGGTGAAAAGAGCCTATGATTTGGCGAGCATGAATTCTTTTGATTGCGAAAAATTGTATATGCTTGGAAAACTGGTTCATAATGACGATGTCTGCTCCGAACTCAAAAAAAAAGGGATCAAGGAAATCAAGCGACTGTCAGACATAAAGGATGGGGCGATAATTTTCACTGCGCATGGAGTCGGACCGGATCTTTATGAAAAGGCAAACCGGAATGGCTTGAGAATAATAGACACGACTTGTCCCAAAGTCATGAAAGCCCAGAGATTGGCCCAAAACTTCGCCGAAAAAGGCTTTCAGGTGATAATATTCGGCGATAAGAAGCATAAAGAAGTGAAAGGCATCAAGAAATGGTCTCGCGATAAAGCGGTGATTGTCAAAAACATTGAAGAGGCAAAAAAAATAATGCTGAATAAATTGAAAAAATATTGCCTAATTGCCCAAACAACTCAAAATGTTGCCGAATTTAAGAAAGTAAAGGATTATCTGGCTCGCGAATTAAACAAAATAATTCGCGAATCTGGAGCGAATGCGAAGCGAATGAGAGTGAATAATTTTGCTTGTTTCAACACAATCTGTGATTCAACCGACAACCGCCAAAAGGAAATTCGGAAGCTTGCCAAAACGTGCGACGCGGTGACTGTGATTGGCGGACGTGACAGCGCCAATACCAGAAGGCTTTTTGAAATCGCGAAATCCTTGAATCCAAGATCATATCTTATCGAAAACGCCAACCAGTTGAAAAAAAGCTGGTTTAATGATATAGGGAAATTGGCCATCACCGCCGGAGCATCGACCCCGGACTGGGTGATAGAGGAAGTTCAGAAATATATTTCAAAAAAATAATGGCGCAGGAGGGTGTTGCCGATGAAAAAAAGAATTGTTTTTTTGTGTTTGGCGCTGCTTCTCTTCTCAAGCATTGCTGAAGCAATGAGTGAAACAGATGCCGAAAAATTCGAACGTCTTGCGAAGGAGGTCGGACTTGTCCGGTTTATCAACATCAAGACGGAGGAAATTATCGCGAAAACATACACGCTTCCTTCCGGAAAACTGTTTCTGGTCATGGCAGTGTTCGGATCCAAGGGCGACTTCAGAGGTTTCACGACGGAATTTGCCGTCGATTACCAGCCCAAAGGAGAAATTGTCAAAATCATCTCTGAAATCATCGAGGGAATGTGGAGCTTGTCTCGAAATGACGATTCAGTTCAAGACCTGGTAGCGCATCTAGTCGTGGCAAAAAAAATCAGGGAGGGCAAATTTGTAAGCGGAAATATCCAGGGATTCACGCAGCCGGGAAAAATTCTCTTGCGTGATTCATGCTTCATTGATTTTCGCCCAGGCAGGTGAAGTATGGAAGGATTGAATGATACAAAAAAAGCCTCGCTATGAAAAGGCGGGGCTTATTTCTTTGACACAAATGCGCAAATTTTCTATTCTATGAATATATGAGACAATCCCAACTTTTCACCAAGACCCAAAAAAGCGCGCCGAAGGATGAGGTGAGCGCCAATGCCCGACTTTTGACGCGCGGCGGTTTTATCGATAAATTGATGGCGGGAGTGTATACTGTTTTGCCGCTGGGGCTCCGCGTCATGAAAAAAATTGAAAACATTATCCGTGAGGAAATGAACGCCATCGGCGGGCAGGAATTTGAAATGCCGGCCCTTCATCCTAAAGAAAATTGGGAAAAAACCGGCCGCTGGAGCGCAATGGACGATCTCTATAAGGTGAAAGACGCGAGCGGGCGGGAATTCGCGCTCGGGCCAACTCATGAAGAGGTGATTGCTCCTCTCATGAAAAAATTCGTGAGCTCCTACAAAAATTTGCCGTTTGCCGCCTATCAATTCCAGACCAAATTTCGGATGGAACTTAGGGCCAAATCCGGAATTTTGCGCGGGCGGGAATTTTTGATGAAGGATCTTTATTCTTTTCATCTCACAGAAAAAGATCTGGATGAATACTACGAAAAAGCAAAAGAGGCCTACTGGAAAATTTTGAAACGGGTCGGTCTCAAAGAAAAGACTCATCTGACTTTTGCGTCGGGCGGAACATTTTCAAAATATTCGCATGAATTCCAAACTTTGAGCGATGCAGGAGAAGACACGATATATATATGCGAAAAATGCCAAAATGCGATCAATAGGGAAATAAAATCCAAAACTCCAGCCTGCCCTGCCTGCAAAGGGAAAAAATTCAAAGAAGCTAAAGCGATTGAAGCGGGGAATATTTTCAAATTGATGGACAAATTCACGAAACCGTTTGACCTCAAAGTCAGGGACGTTGACGGAAAAGAAAAAATGCTTGTTATGGGCTGTTACGGCATTGGCCTTTCACGGATTATGGGAACCATTGTCGAAGTCTACCACAACGAAAATGGGATTATCTGGCCGGAAAACGTCGCGCCGTTCAAGGTTCATTTGATCAGCCTTGGAAAAGACAAGGAAGCGGAAAAAATTTATAACGATCTTCAAAAAAATAATATTGAAGTTTTTTTCGACGACCGCGACGTATCAGCCGGCGAAAAATTCGCCGATGCGGATCTCATCGGGATTCCGTGGCGCGCGGTTGTGAGCAAAAAATCTCTCGCAGCCGGAGGAGCGGAAGTGAAAAAAAGGAGCGAGAAAAAAGGGAAAATACTTTCAGCTGATGTTTTGGTGAAAAATTTGAGATAAGAAATTAATTTTTCAAAACAATATGGACGCGAACAAGAATTGGCGGATTCTCCAAGAAAATGATCCGAAAGTATATGACGCTTTGATCGGTGAAGAAAAAAGAGAGCAAAAAGGAGTGGAGCTCATCCCTTCGGAAAACTATACCTATCCTGAAGTTTTTGCCGCGAACGGTTCGATTCTGACCAACAAATACGCTGAAGGTTATCCCGGTAAAAGATATTATGGCGGACAGGAATACACGGATATCGTCGAAAATCTGGCGAGAGACCGGGCAAAAAAACTGTTTCGCTGCGAACACGCCAATGTCCAGCCGCTGTCCGGCTCGCCCATGAATCAAGCGGTCTATTTTGCGTTCCTGGAGCCCGGCGACACGGTTCTAGCCATGGAGCTTTCGCATGGGGGGCACCTCACGCACGGCGCGCCGGTTTCGCATATGGGAAAAGTTTTCAATTTTGTCCGCTACAAAACCCATCCGGACGAAAAAGGCAGAATTGATTTCAAAGAACTCTTGAAAGTAGCGAAAGATTGCCGGCCGAAGATTGTGATGTGCGGGTATACTTCTTATCCGCGCGATTATGACTACGCGGATTTCAAAAAAGTGGCGGATGAAGTCGGAGCCATGACGTTTGCGGATGTGGCTCATATCGGGGGACTCATCGCGGCGGGAGTAATGAGAAATCCATTTGATTACGGTTTTGACGTGGTTTCAACGACGACTCACAAGTCGCTCCGTGGCCCGAGAGCGGGGATGATTATGTGCAAAAAAGAGCACGCGGACGCGATTGACAAGTCCGTTTTTCCCGGGCTTCAAGGCGGGCCTCATATGCAAACCGTTGCCGCCATAGCCGCGGCGCTTGGAAAAGCGCTCGAGCCGGAATTCAAGGAATACGGAAAACAGGTGCTCGCCAACTCAAAAACTCTGGCCGAGGCCCTGATGGAGAGCGGCGTGAAGCTTGTCACGGATGGAACGGACAACCATATGATGGTCGCGAACACAATGCAAAGTTTCGGCATTGATGGAAAATTGGCGGAGCAGACTCTTGATAAAATATCAATCACAGTCAACAAGCAGATTATTCCCGACGATCCAAATCCGCCGCTTCGTCCCAGCGGAATCAGGCTCGGAACACCAGCGGCGACCACGCGGGGGATGAAGGAGGATGATATGAAAAAGCTGGGAATTTGGATCGTTGGGGCGCTCAAGAATGATCAAAACGAAAGCAAACTGAAAGAAATCAAAAAAGAAGTCGAATCTTTTTGCGCGAAATTCCCTGTGCCGGGACTGTGACCCGTCCCAAAGTTAATGGCCGGTATAGAATCGAAACATAATCTCCAAAAAGAGTTTAAAAGCCGCTGAAGCGGTTTGTTTAACTTGACAAAAGTTCAAAAATAGCTTATTTTAAGCGCATAAAAAAGGAGTTCATATCATTGATTACTGGAGGTTTATCGTGAAAAGATTTGGAATTGATCTGTTTTTGATGCTGGTCATCATGGGATTTATGGTTGCTTTTCCGCAAACTGCAACGGCCGAAAACTGGGGAACGAAAGAGTTTGTGGCCGACGGCAATACTTTCACGGTGGGCTGGGGGGAATCGCGTCGGTTTAAGCTGGGTCCCACTAAATACGCGGTGCACATATATGGCCACGGAAAAATGCCGGATGGAAGAACTGCTGAGATCCGGTTTGCCTCGATCCCTCTTGACGATGATGAAATCGAAGTCACCATCGCGAGGAACATCGTCGGATCGTCCGATGCGTTGATTATCTCTGGTGTTTCCGGCAGCGGGGGATTTCTGAACTATCAGGTATTCACCGTGAAACAGGGGGTCCTCAAATGCATTCTTGATCGCAGCCGGATCGAATTGCATAATGGCAAGGTAAAAGTCAGGGGGAAAAGTATCGAGGAATACAGGGACGGGCGCCTGGTAAAAATCTGGAGATTTAATTAGGCGGGCTCCAATGGCCCACCTGCGTTTCACGGTGTAGGAGCATGGCAAGCTATCGCCATCTCCTACACCGTTTTTTTATTGATATGAAGGTTCTCGAGTAGAATAGTTTTTTATTTGGAAGGTGTACTGAAAAAAAATATAGAAAAAAATTCATTGATGCGCATGTTTTTGGGAAAGTAGCTTAAATAATTATATTTGTTACAGCGGATAAATTAAATAGCTTTAGCTCTTTTTTGCTTTATATAAGCCTTTTTAATTCTTGACAAATAAATATTTAGTATATATAATACAATGTTTTGATAATAAGGCGGGATTATCAATCCTGTTCCTTAAATAAATTTACAAGAAAAAGGGGATAAAATGAAGAAAATAACTGCTTTGGCTGTTATTCTGGCGGCAGTTTTGGCTGTTGCCAATGTATGTCCCGCTGCGGAATTTGGAATAGCGCTGTCGATTATGACAGCCAATGTTCCGCCTGGTGCGGATGTCGCCGGCATGGGAAATTGCTGGGTGGCGCTTCCGAATTTCAGCACCAATAATCCAGCAAACATTGCCTCTGGCGACCAAATTCGGTTTGGGGCTTCGTATTCCTACAGCTTCATTATGTTCAAGCGGGGTCCGAATTTAAATGTCCATATCGGCAGCGCTTCGGTCGCTTTACCAAAAGGAGTTCTGCAAATAAACTTTTCCGGCGCGAACTCCGGTTCAGCCGGAACGGCGATGGACTTGGACGCGAAATTTGCTTACACTCCGACAATTGAGCTGATGTATGGCCTGCGGGCATTTGAAAATTTGCTCCGTGACGGCGACAAGCTCTTTCTCGGTGCGGGCGGATCGCTGTCTATGTCCAAACTGAATTTCTCATCGGCCGGAGAAAATGTTTTCATTTCCCGGTCAAGGGGTTTTCAGGTGAAAACCGGTTTTCTCTATCAGCCGGTCAGTGGCCTCAATTTCGGGGGAATGTATGCCTACAGCCGGGAGCGGAACGATGATCGCGAGCTTCTCGTCAATGAAGATGACGGTTCCCTGTCGTGGGCCGGAAAGCGGTCGAACAGCGATATGCACCAGATTCGCCTGGGCGCGAGCTACCAAATCCTGCCCCGACTGCTCCTCGCGGCCGATTATCAGCATCTGAACATTGGCCACGTGAAGCGTGACAAATATTTCATCGGCGCGGAACTGCAGGTCGTGAAGGATGTCCTTTGCGTCTATGGGGGCTGGGCCAACAGCGGGCCAACGGCCGGCATTGGAGCCTATTGGAAATGGGGCGGGGTAAATGTCGCTTACGCGAACAACATTTTCAAAGACATGAACCCTCATCTCGGCCGGAGCCAGATGGTTTCGGCAATGGCTTGGATAAATTACTAAGGAGGACTTTATCATGAAGTTATCGAAAGGAATGAAATTGGTAGTGGTTGTAGTTCTGGTTTTGGCGGGAGTTGGTTTCGCTAGACTCGCAGAAGCAGGTGAAACGAAGGTGGCATTCTTTGGAGTGGCTCCCCCCGATGTCGCTAAGAGCTTACAAAAATGTGTTGACCAGTGGCTTGAAAATAATCCCGGATATCAACCGATCCGGATCTCAATTTCTGTAACTCCTGGTTGGAACCCAACGGTCGCTGCTGTTATCTTCGAAAAAGCAAAATAGTTGACATGGGCCTCGGAGCGCAGCGCGTTCCGGGGCCACCCATTTTTCAAATTAATTTGCGACATAAAAGCGCTTAAGTGGAATTGAACGCTTTTATGTGGTAATATAAGCGCCACAAATAAAAAAAGGAGGTGCAGAACCTTGACAACTGAATCAATCGCGGCAAATAAATTGCACTTTCTTTTAGTTTGGTGCAAGAAAATTCGCAATTTAATCGTTCTATCAATTCTTTTTCCTGTTTATCATCTTTACGACGGCCTTTGCTACATAGTTGCCAATACCTTCGGATTTTTCAAAGGAACGGCGATTATGTTCGCAATCCTTTTTTTGGTCTCTGTGGGAGCGGTATATCTCCATTCGTTTTGTGAAAGAAAATATGATTGGGATATGCTTTCCATGGGCAAAATTAACAATTTCATAAATCGTGAAAACAGAATTACCCGGCATAAAATCTTCAAAAGATTCATTGCCTGGATTCTTCAAAAGGGAGGTTTTTGGGCGGTTTATTTGGTGGTGCCCATTATTTTCGGCCCTTTTGTTTCCACGATTATCCTGAGGAAGAAAAACAACCTGCTGCAAAATCTGGCCTATATAATTCCCGGAGCTGTCTTGTCGGCCTTATTCTGGGTTTCTGTCTGGACAGGCGTAGGACTTTTCACCTGGGATAAATATGTGAAACCATTCTTGTCAAATCTATCGGCCTGCGGGCTGATTATGGGAGGCTGAAAATGCAAATCGTGAGAAAAACCAAGAAAACAGAAAAGAATTCCCTGAGCATTCTCCTCGGAGAGGCTGATGAATTTGCCCGCGAAGGGACACGGATCAACATCGCTAATCCGCAATCAATGGCCGACGGAATATTTGGAGGAAAATATCTGACCATCTGCGGGCAAAGAATGCTAGATTGCTCGAGACTCGATTACCTCGGACTGGGCTCCAACATTGAAATTAAGAAAATCATGAAGCGGAGCATCGATCAAAACGATCTCGGATGCCCCGCGTCTCAAATTGTCATGAAAACGGAGTCCACGGTTTCGCTCGAGAAAAAAGTTGCCGGGCTCCACGGAATGGATAACAGTATTATTTTCACTGCTGGTTATCCGGCTAACGAAAACATTATCCAGGCCTTGGGTCTTCGCATGAATACTCCCCACCTTGTTCCGTATGTCCGGGACACGAAAATGGGGCTTCTTTCCAGGGAAACTCCCACCCTGTTCTACGTGAACACGGAAAGCCACTTCTCCATTCAGCATGGAGTCAGGCTGGCAAAAGCCCAAGCGCCTGACAGGTGCTATGGGTGGATTTACAAAGACACGGAGCAATTGCGCAATATGCTCCAAAAGTCAAAGTCCAAATTTAATGGCTCGCCAGCCGTCCGGGTGATCGCCACGGACACCTTGTCCTCGGCGACTGGAAGAATTTTTGACATCCAAGAGCTTTGCCAGATAGCGGAGGAATATGATTGCCTCTTATATCTGGATGAGGCTCATGCCATGGGTGTTGTGGGACAATCCGGGTGTGGCGTTGCCTCGGCATTACCGGATTTCGGCAACTATGCGGATCGGTGCATCGTCATGGGGACGCTGACAAAGGCGTTTTCACACCTGGGAGGTTATGTTGCGCTCAGCAATGCAAAGCTTTCCTGGTTCCTCAGATTCTGCTCGCCGCAATACATCTTTTCCGCTCCGATTCCGCCGTGGATGGCCGAATCGCTGGTCAGGACGATTGATTTCGTCTGCGGCGAAGAAGGGGCAAAAGCGAGACGTAATCTGATCCTACTGTCGGAAGTTCTAAAGACAGCACTCGAGGCTCATGGTTTTGACCTTATGGGATCAAGCAGTCATATCGTTCCCGTGAGAATCGGCAACGAGCAAAAAGCCGACGAAGTCAAAAAGTACCTCGAGAGCAGGGGCATTATTGCCTCGCTGTTCAAACACCCCGCCGTACCAAGGGGGGAAGCACTGATTCGGTTTTCGGTTTGCACTGACATGACCTTTGAGGAGATGGAGGAAATCACCTCGAAGCTGGTGGAAGCTCGTGAAACAATTCAATTCTAGGCTAGCCACCCAAAAAACCCCGGTATTTTTCCATAACCGCAGAAATGTGGTACTATGGGAATGCTGGGGTTTTATTTTTTATATTTTATCATGCTGGAAATAATTATTCTCATTTCAGGCATAATTAATCTGATTTTAGGGCTGGTTGTTTTGTTTGGCAGCGAGCAAAAAAGGGGAAGGGTGGCGTTTGCCTTTTTTTCAGCAATGACTTTTTTGTGGGCTTTGTGCAATTTTTTCCTTTATAGTTCTGATTTTCCAATTTTTGTCAGGCTGGCGTATTCGGCAGGAGCGCTTGTGCTGACGTCCATCATTTTTTGGGTTCTTATTTTTACTTCTCGAAGTAAGGTCAAAAAATACAAGTCGATATCAGTTTTCGCGATTGGAATAATTATAGCCGTGTTGCCCCTGGCGACTGATCTTGTTGTAAACAATATCAAAAAGAATATAGAGCGCGGTTTCGACCAGGATACAGGCGTTTTATTTTCTGTCTATGTAATTTTCTTTCTATTTTCCTATTTTTTCGTAATCTTCAAGCTCGGGCGTTATCTTCGACAATCTTCGGGACAGGAAAGGAGTCAAACCCGTCTTATCCTTTTAGGTTTTTCGCTATATGTGGGCTGCAGTATTTTATTGAGTTTTATATTGCCCTTATTTAACTATCTTAAGCTGACAGATTTTGACGTCCCTAGTTCCCTAATATTCGTAGCTTTTACAACCTACGCAATCGTTCAATATCGATGGATGAACATTAAAGTAATAGCATTTGAATTTTTGGCAGTGTTAATAATGGGTGCTTCATTGTTTGAGGTTTTTATTGCTGAAGATCTTTATCAAAGAATTTACAAAACAGCATTATTTTTAATTTTGTCTACTCTTTCGTTTTTTATGATAAGAAGTGTATTAAATGAAATAAAGCGTAAGGACGAGCTCCAAGAGATGTCAAACCAACTGGCTGTTGCCAATTCGAAGCTCCGCCAGCTTGACAAAGCCAAATCCGAATTTATTTCCATTGCGTCGCATCAGCTGCGCACGCCGCTCACTTCCATCAAGGGCTTTGGTTCATTGCTTCTTGAGGGGACATACGGCCCGCTTCCCGACACGCAAAGAAACGCGCTGGAGAAAATATATATTTCCAACGAAAGGCTCATTCAACTCGTGGAAGATCTCTTGAATATCTCACGAATGGAAGCTGGGAGAATGGAATTTGACTTTCAGGAAGCCCAGATTGAAGATCTGGTCCAGGAAGCCGCGGACACGCTTGAACTTTCCGCCAAGGCCAAAAAACTCTATCTCCATTGGCAAAAACCTTCCGTCGCATTGCCAAAACTGAAAATTGACATCACGAAAATCAAAGAAGTTATATCAAACATGGTTGATAACGCCATTAAATATACCCAGAAGGGCGGAGTGACGGTGCGAGCAGAAAGAGGGAGTTTCTTTGACCATGAAACAAGGGAACAAAAAAATGTCATCAGGGTATCCGTCTCTGACACCGGGATCGGAATGGACAAGGACGAACTCGAGAATATCTTCAACAAATTTGAACGAGGAAAAGATGTATCGCACTACCACACCGACGGAACGGGACTTGGGATGTATGTTGGCAAAAAAATGGTCGAAGCCCACCACGGCAAAATCTGGGCGGAATCTCCCGGGAAGGGGAAAGGAAGCCGATTTGTTTTGGAATTGCCGGTTGGATAGTATTTTGTATAAAGTAAGCATGAAAGAATTTGAGTGGTTGAAAGGAAAAGTTCTGGAAATCGAGGACCGATTGGAAAAATATAAAAAACAACAAACATCACTTGCCGCAAAGCCGTAATGTTTTCTTGCAAATTCTTGATAGTTGGGCTATTATTAGATAAGCTTTAGTAGCTTATTTTTTATATATGAAAGGAAAAAATAATCAAAAAGTCTGCGTAATCGGCCTTGGATATGTCGGCTTTCCGCTGGCTGTTTTGTGCGCGGCAAAAGGATACGAGGTTTTCGGTTATGACAAGGATGAAGAAAAGCTCAAGCGAATCGAAAAAGGGGAAAATATCGTCGGGGAGGAATATCTGAATGAAATGATTCCAAAAGTGAAAATAAACGTCATCCGCGATGAATCTGAAATAAGAAATTGCGACATAAATATTATTGCCGTTCCGACCCCAGTTGACAAAAAATATTTTCCGGATTTGAGGTTCGTCGCTTCAGCATCGGAAACGGTTGCCAAAAATTTGAAACCGGGAGCATTGGTCATTGTCGAATCAACCATCAATCCTGGCGTTTGTGACGAGGTTGTGAAACCAATTTTTGAAAAAGCGGGATATTCAGTTGGGAAAAATGTTTTCATCGCTCATTGTCCCGAACGGATCAATCCCGGAGATCCGCAATGGAATGTGACGAATATTCCCCGTGTCGTTGGTTCGTTTGAGGAAAAAGGTTTGGCACGGGCGCTCGAATTTTATCGAAGCATTATCTTTGCCGAAATTATGCCCATGAAAAGTATTTTTGAAGCTGAGGCCACGAAAATAATGGAAAATTCTTTTCGGGACATTAACATTGCTTTTGTGAACGAACTGGCAAAGTCTTTCAATCTCATGGGTATAGATGTGACCAATGTAATCAGGGGCGCGGCAACGAAACCATTTGCTTTCATGGCCCATTGGCCTTCCTGCGGAGTCGGCGGCCATTGTATTCCGGTCGATCCATATTATCTCATCGAGAAGGCCAAGGAGCTCAACTTCGACCACAAATTTTTGCGTGTAGCGCGGGAAATAAACAACAGTATGCCGCTTTATACCGTAGAATTGCTTCAGGATGCCCTGAATCTTGTCGGAAAAGCTTATAAGGGCAGTGTCATTGGAGTTTTGGGCGTTTCTTATAAAGCTAATGTCGGAGATCTGCGGGAAAGTCCGGCGCTGAAAATTATCGAACTTCTCGAAGAGCGAAAGGCGCTTCTTCATATTTTTGATCCATATGTTCCAGGCAAATCCACGCTGAAGAGCGTTGATGAACTTCTTGAAAAATCAGAAGCACTGATTATCGCGACGAATCACAAGGAATTTAGCGATATTCCGCCGGAAAAATTCAAGGAGCGGGGCATAAAAGTCATTATTGACGGAAAAAATTGCCTCGATAAAGAAAAGATTCTGGAGCAGGGGATAATTTATAGAGGAATCGGCCGATAAAAATTCAGATCACAAAATTGGAGAATAGTTCAAAATCTGATAAAATCAAGAATATGAAACTGATAGTCAATCTGCCCGCCTATAACGAGGACATAAAAATCGGATCGACAATCAAAAAAATACCGCGAATGATACAAGGCGTGAGTGAAGTTTTTATTCAGGTGATAGACGACGGATCAATGGATAAAACGGTCCAAACGGCGCGAGACGCCGGAGCCGATTTTGTTTTTTCGCACCAAGTGAATCGTGGAATCGGTGTCACTTTTCGGACTGCTATTGAAAAGTCTCTGGAAAACGGAGCCGATATAATGGTGAACATGGATGCAGACGGCCAGTTCAATCCCAGTGACATTGAAAAAATCATAGAACCGATAATCAAAGGCGAAGCGGAACTCGTGAGCGCCAGTCGCTTTGGCGGCAAAAAAGCCAAAAATATGCCAAGGAGCAAGAAATGGCTGAATTATATTGCCGCCTGGATAATCGGAAAATTCATGAATTGCAGGATTGAGGATTTAACCTGCGGATTCAGAGGTTATAGCCGCGAAGCCCTGCTCCGGCTCAATCCGGTCGGAGGATTTACCTATACCCAGGAGACAATCATTGACGCCATAGGAAAAAATCTGAAGATTAGCTGGATTCCCGTGGAAGTGACATATTTCGAAGGCAGAAAATCACGAGTCGTGAAAAGTATTTTCAGCTATGTGAACAACAGTATTCGCCTGATTCTGAAAGCGGTTCGTGATGTGCGCCCCATGAGATTTTTTGGGGGACCGGGAGTCGCTCTGATTCTGGTTTCTTTCCTCTTATTTGGATATTTCACGATTTTGTATTTTCAGGATTTCAAGATTACGCCTTTTAGAAACATTCTTCTGCTGGCCGCTTTCCTTTTGATTGTCGGAATCCAGTTTATGGTATTCGCCTTCATCGCTGACATGATCAAATCGACCCGCAAAATCATTGAAGACCAGATATATCTTGCAAAAAAAGAAAAATACAAAAAATAAGGGAAATAAATTTTTATTTCAAAATAAATGGGAAAAATATTAATTGTGGAAGATGATCCGATGCTTGTCGAAATATATGAAAAGAAAATGACGGATGCCGGTTTTGAAGTCAAAGTTTGCACGAATGGCACAGCGGTCAAGGATGAGATGATCGCGTGGAAGCCGGATCTGGTTCTGTTGGACGTAGTCCTTCCGGACATGGATGGTTTTGAAATTCTTGAAGTCATCAAAAAAGAGCCGGGTATCAAAGACATTCCTGTTTATGTTTTCAGCAACTTATCCGCTAAAGAAGACATAGAAAGGGCGACGGGTTTGGGCGCAGCCGGGTTTTTGACAAAATCCAATTTTACTCCTTCGCAGCTGGCCGAGGAAGTAAAAAAAATTCTTGGCCACACGGCGGTTCAATTATCGGCGCCTGAACCTGTTTCTGGAGCTCCTGAAGCGGCGCCAGAGCTAAAGGCGGAATCAAACGGACATAAAGTGCTCATCATCGAGGATGAAGACGTGTTTATTGAGATGTTTGGCGACAAGCTAAAACAGGAGGGATTTGAAGTTGTGGCCGCAAAAAATGGAAAATGGGGACTCAATGAGGCAGAGAAAGGCGGTTTCGATTGCATTTTGCTTGACATGATGATGCCGGCTATGAACGGATTTGAGGCTATTCAGGAATTGAGGGCAAATGAAAACACGAAAAATATTCCTATAATCATTCTATCCAACTCCGCTCTTGACAGTGAAGTGCAAAAGGCCCTTAAACTAGGCGCGAACGCATATTATATCAAAACTCAAATCACTCCCGGAGAAGTGGCGAAAGAAGTGAAGGAATTAATAAAAGCTAAGCTTTGAGGAATTTCCCGACGAATAGTCGGGAAAGGAAAAAGCTTAGCTTTGGAAGAAATATGCAACGCACTCTTATTTCCAAAACAATCAATAAAATAGGCGAGACCGTGAAGGTGAGCGGCTGGGTACACGTCCGCCGCGACCACGGAAAAATAATTTTCATCGACCTTCGCGACCGAAGCGGGGTTTTGCAGTGCATTATCGCTCCGCAGACGAAAAATTATGAAGAAGCCAAAAAAATCCGTCCGGAGTGGGTGGTCAGTTTCTCCGGAAAAATCAGCAAGCGCCCGGAAAAACTGGTGAATCCAAATCTCAAGACGGGAAAAATCGAACTTTCTGTTGAGGATATTGAAATTTTGAACGAAGCAAAAACGCCGCCTTTCGAGATTACGGAAAATACTATCAATATTCATGAGGAGATAAGACTGAAATACCGCTATTTGGACCTGCGCTCCGAGAGAATGCTGAAAAATATTGAAATGCGGGCAAAAATCGTGAAGTTTATTCGGGATTTTTACACAGAAAAAGGATTCCTTGAAATTGAAACGCCGATTCTCACCAAAGGAACGCCGGAAGGCGCGCGCGAATTCGTTGTGCCGTCCCGGCTCCACAAGGGGAAATTTTATGTCCTTCCCCAGTCTCCCCAGCAATTCAAACAGCTTCTTATGGTGGCGGGCTTGGAAAAATATTTTCAAATCGCCAAATGTTTCCGCGATGAGGACCAAAGAGGCGACCGCCAGCCGGAGTTTACCCAGCTCGATGTTGAGATGAGTTTCCCGGACGAGAAAGAAATCAGGCAAATATACGAAGATTGTTTGATTGAAATCGTAAAAAAATATTTTCCGGAGAAAAAAATTGCGAAAATCCCATTCCCGGAATTGAGCTACGAAGAAGTGATGGATAAATACGGAACAGATAAACCGGATCTTCGTGAGGACAAAAAAAATTCCAACGAACTGGCTTTTTGCTGGATTTTGAACTTTCCGCTTTTTGAAAAAGAAAAAAACGGGCAATTGGCTTCTTCCCATCATCCCTTTACGGCTCCCGTTGACGAAGATACGGAACTTCTGGACAGCAGTCCCGACAAAGTGCGGGCCCAAGCCTATGACATAGTTCTCAACGGCATTGAAATCGGCGGAGGCAGCATCCGAATTCACAAAAGAGACTTGCAGAAAAAAATATTTGAAATTTTGGGGCTTGATGAAAAAACAATCCAGGAAAGATTCGGGCATATACTCGAAGCATTCGAATATGGCGCTCCGCCGCACGGCGGAATTGCTCCTGGCATTGACCGGCTCGTTATGCTCCTTCAGGGTGAGCCGAATATCCGTGAAGTGATGGCTTTTCCAAAAACGGGAGAAGCGGAAGATTTGATGATGGGCGCGCCGAGCGAATTGGCTGACAAATCCCTGAAAGAAGTCCATATAAAAAGAATATTCTAGGCTATAAAATTCTTTAAGCGCTAAATAAAAGCGGCTTAATTGTAGAGGTTAAACCTCTACGATTGTAATATTTTTGAGAGCGGACCTTCCTAAAGGAAGATATGAAACAAACACACAAAGAAAGATTCGACAAAAATCTTCTAAAATACCTTTATTTCTGCACTTTTCTCCTGGGCATCGCCTCGGCTTTTATTTTGTATCTGGAGTCGGACTATTTCAAGGTGGCCTTGAGGAGCGAAAATATCACCCCGTTTTATGTCATTTCTTACGGACTTTCTCTCGTTCTGATGCTCAATTGGCATCAATTGGTCCGTCTGGTTGGAAAAAAAAGAGTTTTCCAGCTTTCTCTTGGCATAAAATTGACGCTTTGCTTTCTGTTGATGCTTCTCCCGGCCTCCTTGTGGACGGTCTGGCTGCTTGTTTTTTACATCACATTTACCGTTATCAGCTGGTTGGATATGGACATTCTTCTCGAAACTTGCTCGGTTGACAAAAAGACAGGAAAAATTCGGGGGCTTTATCTCACCATCGAAAACGCCGGTTATCTTGTCGCCCCGTTTTTTTCAGGCCTTCTGGTCAGCCGTTTTGGTTTCCAATCGGCCTTTGCTGTTTCTTTCGTTATTCTCTTTTCAGTTTTTCTTGTCGTTTCAACGCGGGTCGGAAATGTCGACCATTGCCCGATCAAAAAAACGCAACTGGTCCCGATGCTCAAGAGGATTTTCGCCCGCAAAAATATAATGAAAGCCTATTACGTTTCGTTTCTGCTGGAATTTTTTTATGCCCTTATGGTTATCTACACGCCGCTTTATCTTTTGAATCTTGGCTTCGATTGGTTTCAAATCGGAAAAATATTCACGGTGATGCTTTTGCCATTTGTGATGTTTCAATACGCCGCTGGATATCTGGCTGACACGAAATACGAGGAAAGCGATATGATGGCGGGGGCGCTTCTTGTCATGGGTTTTTCCACGCTTGCCTTGTATTTCATCGACTCGACGAGCGCGGCTGTTTGGGCGGCAATGCTGTTTTCAACCCGGATCGGAGCAAGCGTCATTGAGATTCTTCGGGATTCCTATTTCTATAAGCGCATTGATCAGTCGGATGTCGATGTCACCGATTTTTTCCGAACTGTCCGTCCCATGGCCTATATAATCGGGGCTCTTATTGCCACCCCGATCGTCTATATTTTCCATATAAAAATAATGTTCATGATAACGGGGATAGCGGTGCTGACAGGAATACCGGTCAGCTTATCTCTTGCTTCCAGCCGGATTCCTCCGGTGAAAATAAAGCGGTAGGAAAAAGAACGGGCCAATCAGAGATATGATCACTTCGAATGTGATTTTTCGCAAAGGTAATTCCAATAAAATGAAAACAAACAATAGCCATTCCTAAAGCTTAACTTAAGGAATAAAATACGTATTTAACTCCCCGCTAACACTTTATATTAGGAAAACAGCCTGGGATTCAAAAAACAACCGCTTTCGGGTTTGAAATTTCGGGGATAAAATGATTACGTAGCAAGCTACGTAACACCGGCAGGGGAAATAAATACTAATCGATATATTATGAAAATTGAAGTCCGAAAACCGACGGAGGAAGAA
Organism: Candidatus Moranbacteria bacterium GW2011_GWC2_40_12; assembly: GCA_000995965.1. GTDB lineage: Bacteria > Patescibacteriota > Minisyncoccia > Moranbacterales > UBA11712 > UBA11712. Next base: position 178,448 of record LBYD01000001.1, on the reverse strand, counting down.
AAGAAACTGGCCGAAAGTTGGCCAATTTGGGAAAAAGAAGTCTCCGAATTTCCCTGGAAATACGACGCGCAGGAAACTTGCTTCATTCTCGAGGGCGAGGCGACTGTCAGCGTAAATGACGGGAGCGAATCAGCGGCATTTTCCGCCGGCGACTGGGTTGTTTTCTCGCCAGGCCCTGAATGCACCTGGCGCGTCACTGCTCCTATCAAAAAGAAATATAAATTCGGCTGAATAATACACCCTGACATTCAATTAGGGTAGTGTTAGCATTTTGATACGGCCGTGGGAAAATGCTGAAATATATTTATGTATAAAATAGGGTCGGTAAAAAGAAAGATTCTTCTGGCGCTTTTGGGAGGCGTCGCCCTGGGGCATTCCCGGGATCCCCGCCAATACTACAAAAACCCCCGCCTTATCAAAAGCGAATGGAGAAAAATCAACCAGCAGGCCTTCACCCGGTCAATGCGGCGTCTGGCAAAAGAAAAACTGCTCGAAGAAAAGAGTCTCCCGGACGGATCATTCAAGCTGATTCTCACTGCGAGAGGAAAGCGCGAAGCAAGAATCCTTGATCTTTTGGGAAATTCGATAAATTTCAAAAAACCAAAGCGCTGGGACGGCAAATAGAGAGTCGTCCTTTTTGATATTCCGGAAAAAGACCGCCTTTTCCGCGATATTTTGCGCGAGCATTTGCGCAAACTCAAATTCCTGAAGCTCCAGCACAGCGTTTTCATTTCTCCATATCCTTTCGAAAAGCCGATTTCGGAACTGGTTGAAATATATTCGGCCCAAGCGTATGTGCGGATTATCACAGCCGAAAAGGTGGACAACGAATCCTCTCTCAAAAACCATTTCCTAAAAAGCCAAAATTAGCATTTTCCAACGGCCGTATTATTTTTCTGAATGATAGCAACAGCAGGAAAGTGAAAAAAAGGGGGATCTGGGATGATGGAAATACGCGCCTTTGTTTTTGGGGCTTTTTTTGTTTCCAAAGACGGGAAAAAGTGCTATTATGAATGAGGATTTCTCTTTGAATCATGAAATAGCGAGGATGTGTGAAAGAGTTTATTGTTATTATGTATAACGTGAAAATTCCAAAATTTGAAGGTCCTTTGGATTTGCTCCTCGAGCTCATCGAGGAACAGAAACTTGATATCGCGCAGATTTCCATAGCCAAAGTCGCCGATGATTATCTTCAATATGTCCGGGACGAGCAAGGTATCAGTCTTGAGAACTTGGCAGAATTCGTGAATATCGCTTCAAAGATAATTCTCATCAAGTCGAGAAGCATCCTGCCGACGCTAGAAGTGACACCCGAAGAAGAAAATGAAATAAAGGATCTTGAGGAGCAGCTCAAAGAATACAAAAAGTATAAAGAAGCTTCGGCGAAATTAAGCCTGCTCTTTGGAAAAAAAATTATGTTTTCCAGGGATTATCTCTTGGGATCAGCGATTGTGTTTGCTCCGCCAAAAAATCTCAACTCTTTTGATCTCAAAAAACAATTCCAAAAAATAATTGACCAAATTGTCCTTCCGGAAAAGGTTCCTGAAGAGGCAATTCGTGATATAATAACTCTGGAAGAAAAAATCAGCGAACTTCAAAAAAATCTCGAAACGAGAGTTGAGATGGGTTTTTCACAGCTCAAAAGTTCCGCAAAGAACAATATAGAAGTGATTGTGAGTTTTTTGGCGCTACTCGAGCTTGTGAAACAAAGAATTGTTTCCGTTGAGCAAAGCGAATTATTCGAAGAAATAAGGATAAGAAAGCATGAGATTCCTGATTCTTGAGATCTGGAAGAATAATTAAATAAAAAAAATGGAAGAAAATAAGCTAAAATCAATCCTTGAGAGCCTTCTTTTCGTCTCCGGCGAACCGATTGGAGCTCAAAAACTTGCCAAAATCTGCGGAATTCCTAAGAATGAGGTTAAGGAGGCCATGGCGAAGCTTGAAAACGAATACCGGGATGCTCGCGGCCTAAGAATTCTTTCCGGAAATGATTCGTACCAATTGGCAAGCAATCCTGAAAATTCAAAGTTCGTGAACCAACTTGTCAGCGGGGAGCTAAGCGCTGATATTTCAAAATCGGCCATGGAAACACTGTCCATCATCGCTTACCGAGGACCGATTACGAGAATCCAAATTGACGCGATCAGGGGTGCCAATTCGAGTTATGTCTTGCGAAGCCTTTTGATGCGCGGGTTGGTTGGGAGGAGGGAGACTTCGGATATTCGCGGATATCTTTATGAAATATCCTTTGATTTTCTGAAATATCTTGGAATTCAAAAAATAAGTGAGCTTCCCGACTGGGAAACCCTTTCCAAAAATGATAAAGTAGCAACGCTTCTTACGCTGGATGAGGAAGCCCAATAAAATATGACTACCATTTCAATTCTATTATTAATATTTTTTCTGCCTTTCCAGTATTTTTTTCTTCCCGCTGCCAGCCCTCAGAAAAAGGGTTCCAGCAGCCAGGTTGTCGAAGGAGTCACCGATCACAAAGGAGATATGCCGTCTTCTTCTGCGGAAGGTGACAGCCTGAAGGGCAGCTTGAAAAGCTCTGATATTGCCAAAAATGAAAATTATGGCGGATCAGGGCTGGTTCCGCAAAGAAAAAAAGAATTCCGGAACACAAAAATATTCGCCACTTCTTCTGTTGTAATTGATGTTGATAGCGGGACAATTCTTCATTATGACAATGGGCGCGGAAAAATACCAATCGCTTCGCTTACAAAAATGATGACTGCCATAATTGTGATGGAAGAAGTAAAAAATCTGGATGAGCCTGTGACGATTGACGAGGAAGCCCTCCTGACTGAAGGAACAAAGGTCGGCTGTCCCCGGAGCGGATATTGCGTGAATGAAAGGCTCCATGAGGGAGAAAAAGTGACCGCAAAAGACCTGCTAATGGCGATGCTTCTCAACAGCGCGAACGATGCCGCCGTTGCCCTGGGAAAACATATTTCCGGATCACAGAAGAATTTCGCCGAGCTTATGAATAAGAAAGCAAAAGATTTGAATCTCGGAGATTCGAAATTCTGCAATCCATCCGGGCTTGATGAGGATGATTGTTATTCTTCTGCCTATGACCTTGCCCGAATCACGGCTTATTCAATGCAATATGACCTGATCTGGAAGATAATGAAAATGCCCGAAGCCGAAATCGGCTCCTGTGATGGAAAATATTTCCATATTTTGAAGAATACGGACCTTCTGATTGGCCAAATGCCAAACTGCATTGGAGGCAAGACAGGCTTCACCTACAATGCGGGAAAATCGCTTATGATGGCGGCAGTCGATCCGCAAACAGGAAAACACAAGATTATTGCCGTGATCCTGAATGACAACAACCGTTGGGAAGATATGGCGGGACTTATCAGCTGGACATTTGATAATTTTGAATGGAAATAATATGAAATTTGCCGATGTAACAACCATCCCCGCCGCAATGGCCGTCCTCAAAATATGGATTTTGGGAACGGCGGCTTTCGTATTGGCGATGCTTTGGACTCCGCTTCTCACCAAATTTCTTTACAAGTATAAAATCGGCGTGAAAATAAAGGAAACTTCCGTCGATGGAAAAAAGGCCCCGATTTATCACAATCTTCACAAAAACAAAAGTGGCACTCCGTCCATGGGGGGAGCGCTTGTTTGGATCACAGTGCTGTTCCTGGCTGTTTTCATGTATGTTGTCACTCCGTTTTTCAGTGCCAAACTCATCACGCGCCTTGATTTTTTTAGTCGTTCTCAGACATGGCTTCCTTTTTTTGTATTAATATCCGCGGCAATAGTGGGGGCATTTGATGACGTATTCAGCGTCCGCGGATGGGGAACAAATAAGGGAGGCGGCATTCGATTCCTCTATCGATTCGGATGGCTGGTAATTATCGCCGTCGCAGGATCACTCTGGTTCTATTACAAGCTCGATTTCCATTCTATTCATGTTTCCGGACTTGGAGATTTTGAAATAGGCTGGTGGTATATACCATTTTTTACATTTGTGGTGCTGGCAACAGCTTTTTCGTCAAATATCACCGACGGATTGGATGGATTGAACGGAGGGATTCTTCTGATAGCCTTCGCATCCTTCGGTGTTATCGCCTTTGCGCAAAACAAGATAAACCTGGCTGCGTTTTGCGCCGCGATCTGCGGCGCGCTCCTGGCATTTTTGTGGTTCAATATCTATCCGGCCAGATTTTTTATGGGCGATACCGGCGCCGTATCGCTGGGAGCCACTTTGGCGGTGATCGCCATGCTGACCAATTCAGTGCTGATTCTTCCGCTGGTTTGCTTGGTTTTCGTGATTGAAGCGGGATCTGTTATCATTCAGTTATCATCCAAAAGATTTTTTCATCGCAAGGTTTTTTTATCTACGCCGATACACCACCATTTTGAAGCAATTGGATGGCCAGAAACAAAAGTTACGATGCGGGCCTGGATTTTGACGGGAGTAGCCGCTGGAATCGGCCTGATTATCGGGATTTTAGGAATGGGGTGACGATAATTCAAAATTCAAACATCAAAATGCAAAATGACAGTTAAAAATGTTAAATTAATCGAATTATAAAATTATTTTAGGATTAAATAAGTCTTGAATTTTACACTTTGTATTATTTATGAAACATTTAAAAGACCTCGATTTCAAATATAAGCGCGTCCTTGTCAGAGCCGACTTCAACGTGCCTATTGAAAACGGGGATATCAAGGATGATTTTCGAATAAGGCTCGCGCTTCCAACGCTTGAATATATCCTAAATCAATCCAGGTCAAAGATTGTCGTAATTTCGCATCTGGGCCGTCCGGACGGAAAAATTGCTCCAGAATTCTCATTGAAACCAGTTTCAGAAATGCTTTCAACACTTCTAAAGAAAGAGGTGAAGTTTATCGCAGACATAAAAAGCTCCGAAGGAGACACAGCTATCAGGAATCTTTCTGACGGTGAAATCGCTCTCGCGGAAAATATCCGTTTTTATCCGGAGGAAGAGGCGAACGATGAAAAGTTTTCTATTGATATTTGCCATCACTTCGGCGCGTATGTAAACGACGCCTTCAGCGCTTCTCATCGCGCTCACGCGACGATTGCCCAAATCCCGCGCTGGAAGCCGTCGTGCGCCGGTTTTTTGATGCAAAAAGAGATAGAAGAGCTTTCAAAGGCGCTGAAACCTGCCAAGAGGCCATCGATGGCTATTATCGGAGGAGCAAAGCTTGAAACAAAATTGCCGGTCATTGAAAATCTTGCAAAAATATATGACGTGGTTCTCTTAGGCGGAAGAATTTCGGTTGAAGCAAAAGAAAAAAACATGAAATTTCCTCAAAATGTTGTTTTGCCGGAAGATTTTGCCGATGATAATTTTGATATCGGACCAAAAACAATTCAAAAATACATTCTGGCGATTTCGGCTGCCTCGTTCGTTGTTTGGAACGGACCGATGGGCAAATTTGAAGATGAGACCTATCGGGAGGGAACTGATAGGGTATATGAAGCGATAGTTTCCTCGGATGCGTGGAAAATTGCCGGCGGCGGCGAATCGGCTGAATATATCAATTCCAAAAAGGGCGCCGGGAAGTTCGACTTTATTTCTTCAGGCGGCGGCGCCATGCTTGAATTCCTGTCTGGAAAAGTTTTGCCTGGAATAAAAGCCCTCGAAGACAGCCAATAATTTTATTTTTTGTAATAAGAATTGAGAATTGTGAATTTAGAATTGAGAATAGGAATCAAGAATATTGAATTTTGAATTCTTTATTCCGCATTCCCATTCACAATTCAATTCCGAATTCAACATTCTTCATAATTTATGCCAAAAATAACAAAAATATCCGCCCTTGAAATTCTCGATTCACGCGGGAATCCAACAGTGAAAGCAACCGTGAAACTGGAAAACGGAGTATCCGGTTCGGCCGCCGTTCCATCAGGCGCCTCGACGGGAAAATACGAAGCGCTGGAATTGCGAGATGGCGATGCGCGCTACAATGGAATGGGGGTTTTGAATGCCTGCAAAAATATCAACGAGACTATTTCTAAAAAGATCGTTGGATTTGATATTGCCGACCAGAAAAAAATTGATGAAACTCTCATTGCGCTCGACGGAACGGAAAACAAGGCAAACTTGGGGGCCAATGCCATTTTGGCTGTTTCTCTTGCCTCGGCAAGATGCGCGGCAAAATCTCAAAATATTTCGCTCTATAAATATCTTGCTAATATATTTCATTTTATAAAGCCGAAAAAAATACCTACGGCGTTTTTCAATATCCTGAATGGGGGAGCCCATTCAGATTCGGGACTGTCCATCCAGGAATTTCAGGTGATTCCTCGTGAGTTCAAGAATTTTGCTGAAAAAGTTCGTGTGGCAAGCGAAATTTATCATAAACTGAAAGAAATGCTGGCTGGCGCTGGATTTCCAGCTGGCATAGGCGATGAAGGCGGCTTTGCTCCGAAATTTGAGAGCAATATTGAAGCCCTTGATTATATTGAGAAAGCAATCGAAGAGTCAGGTTATAATTTCAGTGGAATGGTTTCGATCGGCATTGACGCGGCTGCGGCGAATTTTTTTGACAGCGAACAGTCGATTTACACCTTGAAACCCGAAAATACATCGCTTGAGCCGGAACGCCTTGTTGCGATGTATCAGGAATGGAAGAAGACATATAAATTATTTTCCATCGAAGACGGCCTTGCGGAAGATGATTTTGCAAACTGGAAGGCAATGAACGAAAAAATGGGGGACCGCATTCTAAATATTGGAGATGACCTGCTCGCAACAAACCTAGGCCGGCTCGAAAAGGCCCTTTCTTTTTCGGCTGTGAATGCCGCAATCGTAAAACCAAATCAGATTGGGACACTTTCAGAAACAGTCAAATTTATAAAAAAATGCCAGGAAAACAACCTCAAAATAGTTGTTTCTCACCGGAGCGGTGAAACCGAGGATGATTTCATCGCTGATCTCGCTGTCGCTGCCGGCGCGGAATTCGTCAAATTCGGCGCCCCCTGCCGCGGAGAAAGAACCGCGAAATATAACCGGCTTTTGGAAATTGAAAATGAAATTGAATAACCCCACAATTCTCGCCATTCTCGACGGCTGGGGAATCGGCCCCAAAGACGAAACCAACGCGATTTGGCTTGCCAAAACGCCGGTTTTCGACACTCTCACAAAAAAATACCCTTTCACAGAACTCGCGGCGTACGGAAAAGCCGTGGGCCTTGACAGTCATCAGGTGAGCGGATCAGAGACGGGGCACATGAATATCGGGGCGGGGCGGATCATTGAGCAAGATTCAAGAAAAATTTCCGAGAGCATCAATTCCGGAACATTTTTTCATAATCCAGCCTTCCTTGGCGCGATTTCGCACGCCAAAAAAAACAAATCCGATCTTCATTTGATGGGCCTTTTGGGAAATATCGACAGCCCTCACATGAATCCATATCATTTGGAAGCCCTTTTTATTCTCGCCAAAAAAAACAATATTTCGAATGTTTATGTGCATTTTTTTACCGATGGAAGAGATTCTTATCCAAAAAGCGCTCTTGAGCACATAAAAGAATGGAAAAAGAAAATTTATGACATTGGAGTCGGAAAAATTGCGACAATTGTTGGAAGGTTCTACGCAATGGACCGAGCCAAAAACTGGAGCCGGCTCAAAATTGCCTTTGATCTTCTCGCCAATGGAAAAGGAAAAAAATTCAAAAATTCAGAAGACGCGATCCGGGAAAATTATAAAAATAATATTACCGACGAATATATCAAGCCCTCAGTGATAACTGAAAATGGAAAGCCAATCGCCAAAATAAAAGACAATGATTCTGTGATATTTTTCAATCTGCGATCGGATCGCGCTCGCCAATTCGCGAAGCTGTTCGTGCTTGAAAAATCAAAAGAGACAAAGTTGCCTTCTCCGCGCCTCAAAAATCTGTACTTTGTCGCGATGACTAATTTCGGCCCGGATCTTCCGGTGCACACCGCATTTCAGGACCACCCCCTGAACGGAACATTGCCCGTGGCGCTTTCCGAATTTTCGCAATTATACATAGCTGAAAAAGAGAAATTCGCCCATATCACCTATTTCTTGAACGGCGGTTACGCAGACGCGCTCAATGGTGAGGATCGCTTGATGGTTCCGTCGCCGGTGACAGATAATTACGCCAAGATCCCCCAAATGTCGGCTAATGAAATCACGCAGAAAGTTCTGGACGGGTTGAAGAAAGGAAAATATGATTTCACCGCGCTCAATTTCGCGAACGCCGATATGGTCGGCCACACGGGAAACATAAAGGCAACAATAAAAGCGGTTGAAACCATTGACAAGTCCCTCGCAAAAATCTATAAGGAGCTCGCAAAGCTCGGCGGAAATCTGGTTATCACGGCTGACCACGGGAACGCCGACTGCATGTGGGACGCGAAAGCCAGGCTCCCGATGACTTTCCACACCAAAAATCCGGTCCCTTTCGCACTCTGCTCCGACCGGTTTCGGGGGAAGAAGCTCTCGCCTGGCGGAGTGCTCGGAAATATCGCTCCGACGATTTGTGATATAATGGAGACGAACAAGCTAAAGGAGATGAAATTGAAGAGTTTATTGTAATAAAAAAATATTAGCGTGAATCGTGATTTGTAATTTCGCGCGCCGCGCCCGCCGGCGGGCAGGCACGCCGTAAATCGGATAAGAAATCCAAATTACCAGTTACAAATTACCAGTTACATATCATATGATATACGATTTAATCTCTATCGGTTCAATCACCCAAGATTTCTTTCTTCTCACTGACCGGGGGAAAATTTTCAAGACTCCCAAAGATAAGCTTGCTCCCGAATGGCTCGGCTTTGAATTGGGAGAAAAAATATCTGTTCAAAAAATTGTGGAAAGCGGCGGCGGAGTGGCGACAAATTTGTCGCTGGGAACAAAAAAGCTGGGCTTGAATTCTTTTCCGCTGGGGCCGGCCAAACCGGCCACCTCTGTGATTATAGTCGACAAAAAAACGGGTGAACGGGTGATATTCTACCAAAAATCATCAGGCGATGTGAATCTCAAGCCGCTTCGAAACAAAAAAACAAAATATCTCTCCGTTTCTTCGCTCACCGGAAACTGGAGCGGGCAGGCAAACGAAATTCTGGCTTATATAAAGAAAAATAACGCGAAGCTGATTGTCGCTCCAAGCACAAGTATGATTCGAGACGGGTATAAAAATTTGATAAGAATATTGAAAAACGCAGAAATTATTTTTCTGAACCGCAACGAAGCGGTTGAAATTATGTCAAAATTGACAGACGGATCGCCAGAAAACAATTATTCGGTTAAATACGTATTCAAATACTTACACGGCTTCGGCCCCAAAATCATTTGCCTCACGGACGGAAGAAAAGGCGCTTACTGCTCCGACGGCCAGAAAATATTCTATTCGCCGATAAAAAAAGTTAAAACTGTTGATGTCACCGGCGCCGGGGACGCTTTCGCGAGTGGATTTTTGGGAATGTATATTCGAGGCGCTTCAATTGAAAAAAGCTTGAAAATGGGAATCCTGAACAGCGCTAATGTCGTGCGCTATGTTGGAACGACAAAAGGATTACTAGCAAAATGAAAGATCTCAATTTATTCTTTAATCCAAAATCCATCGCCATCGTTGGCGCTTCCCCCAAAAATGAAAAATTGGGAAATATTTTGGCGCGCAATATTTTGGACGGAGGATGGAGAGGAAAATTATATTTTGTCAATCCAAAACACAAAAATATCGGGGCAAGAAGATGCTTCGCGAGCTTGAACGAGATAAAAAAACCGGTCGACCTCGTCCTGGTCGCCATTCCGGCGCCGCGGGTGAATGCGGTTCTTGAAGAAGGCGCCATATCGAAGCCAAAAATTGAAAATTTTGTTGTTATTTCCGCCGGCTTCAAAGAAACGGGAAGAAGCGGGAAAAGATTTGAAGATGAGTTGAAAAATATAGCCATGAGGCACAAGCTCAATATCCTCGGCCCCAATTGCCTGGGTTTCATCAACACTTCGGAAAGTTTGAACGCGACATTCACCGATGCGAGGATCAAAGAAGGAAAAATAGCTGTTGTTTCGCAGTCCGGAGCGCTCGAAGTTGCTCTTCTTGACTGGGCGGAGGAAAATAAAGCCGGTTTTTCAAAAGCGATTTCCATCGGAAATAAGGCAGTTCTTGGCGAAAGCGATATATTGAGATATCTTTTTCGGGATAAGGACACAAACGCAATTGCGCTTTATCTCGAGGATGTAAAAAACGGCGCGGATTTTGTTTCCGCCATTGCCGGTTTCAATTGCAAAAAACCGATCGCGGTCATAAAGGCCGGCAAAAGCAAAGCGGGACAGAAAGCCATTACATCGCACACGGGATCTCTCGCCCAGGATGAAAGCATCATTAAAGCGGTTTTTGAAAAATATGGCATCATCCAGCCCCATTCGGTAGAAGAATTTCAAGATATAATTTCATATCTTGAATTCAACAAAATTCCGAAGAGCAATGAAATTATCATTATTACAAATGCCGGCGGATTAGGCGTTCTTTCGGCGGACTTTGTCGGCGCTGACAAAAAACTGAAACTCCTGTCATTTTCCAGAAACCTGAAAAAATCCTTGCGAAGCGTCCTTCCTCCTGGTGCTTCTGCCGAAAATCCCATTGATATCCTAGGGGATGCGCCTCCAGAACGCTATAAAGCGGTTCTTGAAATTCTGTCACAAAATTTGAAAAATTATTCGTTTCTTATTCTCCTTACGCCGCAAAACCAGTCAAATCCCACTGTGGTCGCGAAAATACTAGGACGTTATCGAAAAAAAATAGGTTCGATGTCTACTTCCTTCGTTGGCGGAACAAAAATAAAGCCGGCCCTTCAAGAGTTAGAGAGGCTAAAGATACCAAATTTCGAAAGTCCTGAAAGGGCGCTGATGGCGCTTCAGGAGGCAATGGGGCAAAATTCTTGCCGCAGGGTTGTTTTTTCCACGGCTGGGAAGCAATCCGCTCGCTCGAAACCCAAAGGAAGCCAAATTATAAAAAAAGCTATTGCTGAAAAAAGAAAAATGCTTTTTTGGCAAGAGACAGAAAATATTTTCCGGGAATACGGCATTTCTTTGGCAAAGTCCGTTTGCGCGAAAAGCCTGAAAGAAGCTTGTCTAAAAAAACTGAAATTTCCCTGCGTGCTAAAAACAGACGATCCTCAAATTGCCCACCGCTGGGAGAAAAAAGCCGTCGCCTTGGATATTAAAAATAGCCGGGAGCTGAAAAATGCCTGGAACAAGATCAAAAAAACCACCGGCGCCGGAAATTTCCTTATTCAGCCGATGGCCGAATCCGGTCTTGAAATAATAGTCGGCATGAAAAGGGACCCGACCTTCGGACCGGTTGTCCTTGTCGGCAGCGGCGGAACATTTACGGAAATAGACAAGGACCGCGTCATACTCATCCCCCCTTTTTTTGAAAAAGACGTCATCGAAAGCATGTTTAATTTGAGGATATTTCCTATTCTTAAGGGATTTCGAGGCGAGAAAGGGTACAAATTTGGAGAAATAGCGAAAATTGCCTCTGCTGTCAAGGACATCGCCGTCGAAAACCCTGAAATATCGCAGATTGATATTAATCCGGCGATGATTTATAATGATGGCAAAAGCTACCAAATATTGGACGCTAAAATTTATCTCTAAAGATAAGCTTTGAAAAATATGGCTGAAGAAAAAAAACCAAAAATTCTTATAGTCGACGATAGCGATGTTGTCAGGGAAACATATGCACAGATTTTCAAGCAAAAGGGGTTTGATGTCCTCACTGCGGTTGACGGAATTGAAGGGGCTGATTTCGCCACCAAGGAGATCCCAAATGTTATATTAACTGGCATTGTTATGCCTCGTATGGATGGATTTCAACTTATCAAAACTCTTCAGGATAACGTCCAGACGAAAAACATCCCGGTTGCCATTCTTTCGCATCTGGGACGGGAAGAGGACCGAGTAAAATCCCAGGAGCTGGGCATAAGCGAGTTTATTGTGCAAGGATCATCATCAATCAATGAGATTGTCGAAAAAATAAAAAGCCTGATGAAGGCTGGCGTGAGTTTTCGGTTGAGTTTCGATCCCTACGCCTGGGATGCGCCAAGACTGGCCAAAACCCTGGAAAGCAAAAATTTCAGCTGTCCCAGCTGTCAGCAAAAAATGATACTGGAAGTGATTCCAAAGCAAGAGGGCAGCGGATATGACGCGGTTTTGAAATGTCCGAAGTGCGACTTAGTTATATGAAACATAAAGAAAATAATAAGCGTGCGCAAAACATAAATTTATTGGCATGAAGTGGTCTCTTAAAAAAAATCCGGAAATTCCGGACGAACTAAAATCCGAACCATTGAATCCAATTACTCTCCGATTACTTCTTCAGAGAGGTTTTTTTTCTAAAGAGCAGATAGAAAAATTCCTTTCTGCCCGATATGAAGATCTTTATTGCCCGGATAATCTTTCGGGGATCGGCGAAGCGGTGGAAAGAATCGGCAAAGCCAAGGATAAAAAAGAAACTGTGACAGTTTACGGAGACTATGACGCTGATGGTATAACCTCAACCGTCCTTCTTAAGGAATCTTTGGAGGAAATTGGCATTTTTCCGTCAACATACATTCCGGATCGCAACAAGGAAGGTTACGGATTGAATGAAGCGGCTATCGACTATATAAAAAAAGAATATGAAACAAAGCTGCTTGTCACTGTTGATTGCGGAATATCAAATAGTGAGGAAATCAAATATGCCCGAAAGCAAGGAATGGACATCGTCGTTGTAGACCACCATTCCCTTCCAAGGCATCTCCCGAAAGGATGTATTCTGATCAATCCGAAACTGCCGGATCAAAAATACCCGTTTGAGGATTTAGCCGGAGTTGGCGTAACCTTCAAACTTTGTCAGGCTCTCTGGGAAAAATTCATTCCGAAAAAAATTGGGCAGCTAAAATGGCTTTTGGATCTGGTCGCAATCGGAACGATCGCTGATTGCGTTCCGCTGATTGAAGAGAATAGGATTTTTGCCAAATATGGCCTGGTCGTTCTCCAAAAAACTAAACGAACCGGCATTCAGGAGATTATAAAAACCGCCCGGCTGAATATCAGTGAAGCAAATCCGCCGAGCGCAGAAAATATCGCTTTTCAAATTGGACCCCGTTTCAACGCCGCCGGGAGAATGGATCACGCCGATCTCACGCTTATGCTGCTTCTCGAAAAAGACACCGCCAAAGCCCGCGTGGCCGCCCTTGAACTTGAAGCAAAAAACAGCGAACGCCAGAAAATGACACAAGTGATTTTCGATGAGATAAAGTCCACTTTGAAAGATGATGTTTGCCACAAATTGATAATTCGCAAAGGAAAAAATTGGCCGCTCGGAATTTTGGGAATCGTGGCCGGAAAGATATCCGATGAATATCATTGCCCGACGTTTATTCTGCGCGAAAACAAGGAGATTGTCGAAGGTTCGGGAAGAAGCATTGATGTTTTCAATCTCATCGAAGCGGTTTCACGTTTAGACAGCCTGGTCGAAAAGTACGGGGGGCATTCTCAAGCCATGGGAATCAAGGTGAAGCCGAAGAACCTGGCGCGATTCGAAAAAGATTTGCTGAAAATAATTGAAAAGAGTTATGATGAAAATACCTGGGGAAAGCGGATCCAAATTGACGCTGAAATAAGGCCTCAAGAGGTTGATTGGGACATTATTTCCGAAATCAAAAGATTTGAGCCTTTTGGAGAAGGAAACCGCGAACCCGTCTTCTTGGCGCGGGAACTGATTATTCAGGATATTCGTCAGGTCGGAAACGGGCAAAAGCACTTGAAATTTGTTTTTAGCTCCAATGATTCAGAAAAAAAATATTTTGAGGGGATATTTTTCAAAGGGGGAAAACTTTTTCCTGATTTTCGGGTGGGAAACAAAGTTTCCGTTGTTTGCAGCCTGCGGTCAAACGAATGGAACGGAAACCACAAAATCGAAATGAATATTGTCGATATCAGAAATGATAGCCGCATTAATTGAAATTTTATATGAACAAAATAAAAATTTTCTCTGACGGCGCCGCGCGAGGCAATCCCGGGCCTTCGGCAGTGGGCATTGTCATTGAAACAAGTGGCAGCAGGAAAACGTATCGGGAATTTATCGGATATGCAACCAACAATGAAGCTGAGTATAAGGCGCTCATTTTTGCCCTGCAAAAGGTGAAGCTCATCTTCGGAAAGTCCAAAAGCAAAAAAATGGCCCTCGAATGTTTTTTGGACAGCGAGCTGGTCGTGAAACAGCTCAATCATGAATATAAAGTGCTTGAAGAAAATATCCAAAAATTTTTTCTTTTGGTCTGGAATCTTTCTATTGAATTCAAAGAAGTAAAATATTTTCATATTCCGAGATCAAAAAATTCGGAAGCAGATAGGCTGGCTAATTTAGCGCTTGATGAAGCGACAAGAGCTCAAAGCAGGATGTTTTAGGGTGTAATAGGCTTATAAAAGCCTCTTTTGTTTTCTTTAAATTGACAAATGTCTGAATATGCTATAATATAGTAAGTTAGTCGAGGCCGGATAATCGCCCGCTCAAGTTTTTGGGCTTGCACCTATGGCGCAAATTGAAAGAAGTGCATCTAAAAACTTGGGCAGGAGGAAAGTCCGGACACCCCCGCTCAAATTTTTGTTTTCAAGATGTCAGACCGCGCGATTGAAAAGGAATGCGGACGGACATCATCAAAAATTTGAGCGGGAAATGGGCAATGGATAACACCCATCGGAGGCGTTGAAAGACGTATTTAGGGAAAGTGCCACAGAGACTATACGATCCCGGCGCCAAAGTCGGGAAAAAGGTGAAAAGCCGATTGATGTTGTCTGTTCAGGCTTTTGCTTGAAGGGGTCGCACCGCCTCCTTGGGCGAGTTTGGACCCGACCCCAGTGAAAGCCTGAACGGCAGCTGCAATTGGAATCGATTGGTGACGATCGAAGCTTGGCAAACCCTGCCTGGTGCAAGTCTGAACTCCGGCGTTGTGTCGGAGGAGACGCTCGATCCCAATGGCAACATTGGGACCAGATAAATGATTATCTCATCCCTCACCACTTTTTGTGACTTTATTCCCCGCGAATTACTGAAAGTTACACCAATTATTTTTGGTGAAAGTGGCGAGGGATAAGACAGAATCCGGCTTATAGGCCTCGAACTAACAATTTGCAATGTTTGATTCCTGGAGATTTGTAATTGCTATTGAACTTCATGAAGAAGTCTGAACTATTTTTTGCTATTCTCCTTGTTCCGGTTGATTTTATAATGATAATAGCGGCGGCTGTTCTCGCATATTGGTTTCGCTTTACACCTAGTGTAATCGAAATAAAACCGGTTCTCTTTGATTTCCCCTTTCAATCCTATTTGAAGGTGGCTTTTTTTGTAGCGCCGTTTTTTCTGTTGATTTTTGCCTTAGAAGGACTTTATTCCCTCAAATCAACACGTGTTTTTTGGAAAGAATTCTTCCAAATTATTTTTTCAGTAACAGTGGGAGTCACTCTTGTTGTCCTTTTGATATTTCTTCAAAGGGAATGGTTTTCTTCTCGTTTTGTCATCCTTACCGGATGGTTTCTGGCGGTCGTCCTCATCACAATTTCCCGATATGTAATCAATTTCATCCAAAAGCTCCTACTTGTTTATAAGGGCATCGGCATCCATCGCCTGGTGCTGATTGGGGAGGGAAGCTATTGCGATACGATTTGCCATGAATTCAAGAACAAGCCCGATTTCGGATACAAGATCATATCAAGGGAGAAAAATATCAACCTCGATTCCCTGAGAATCCTCCAGAAAACAAAGGGGATTGATGAAATCCTTATCTGTGATCCCAATCTCACAATGAGAGACCTTCGGCATGTCAGCGACTTTTGCCACAGAAAAAGAATTGAATTCAAATTTGTTCCAGCCATTCTTCAATCCATCAGCACAAATTTCGAAGTCAGGGTGTTATTCGAGGAACCTCTCATCGTCATAAAAAACACTCCCTTGGAGGGATGGGGGAAAATAGCGAAAAGAATATTTGATATTGCCGGTTCTGCGCTCGGGATTATAATTTCATTGCCCATCACGATTCTCACTGCAATCGCGATCAAGCTCGATTCCAGAGGCCCGATTATTTTCAAAAACGAGCGAGTTGGCCACGAAGGATATTTTAATGTATATAAATTTCGTTATATGAAGATGGAGCATTGCACCGGCGCGCAGAATCCCGAATTCAAAAAGGCATTGGAGCTCGAAAACGAGCTTATCGAAAAACAAAGTGTCCGTCGAGGGCCGCTTTATAAAATCAAAAACGACCCCCGAAAAACCCGCGTTGGGAGAATTATCGAAGCGTTTTCGATTGACGAGCTTCCCCAACTTTGGAATGTCTTCAAGGGCGATATGAGTTTGGTCGGACCGCGTCCTCACCAGCCGCGTGAAGTCGAAAAATACGAAACCTGGCAAAAAAGAACTCTGTCCGTGAAGCCAGGCATCACGGGCCTCGCCCAAATATCCGGCCGATCAGACTTGAGCTTCACGGACGAGGCGCGGCTCGATATTTATTATATTGAAAACTGGTCTCTTTGGATGGATATTGAAATACTTTTCAAGACTTTTTTTGTTCTGCTCAAGAAAAGAAAAAACTTGTAACATATTACGAATTACGAATCCCTTACGAATTTACGAATGCAAAGAATTCGTAATTAGTATATTCGTAGAGCGAAGCGTATTCGTAATTCGTAAAAAATGCCATGTTCCAGCATCCTTCCCAGGAACTGATTCATATTTTGTCTCTTTGGGGATATCCAACCATGTTGCTTCTCATGACTCTCGAGGGACCGATAGTGACCATAGTCGCGGCTTTTTTGTCTTCACTTGGGTATTTCAATATCTTTGTGGTTTTTGGTTTAAGTGCGGCAGGCGACGTCCTCGGCGACATCGTGCTCTACTCTATTGGATATTTCGGCGGACAAAAGATTCTCCCAAGAGTTGAAAGTTTTTTGAAAATCAGCCAATCAACCAGCCAAAAACTGCGGAAACAATTCAATGAAAACAGCGGAAGAATAATTTTCTATGTGAAATCCACGACTGGCTTGAGCTATATCACCTTCATCACGGCTGGAACGCTCAAAATGCGGCTTTCAAAATTCGTCAAATTTTCAATTCTCGGCGGACTTGTTTGGAGTTCTTTATTAGTCATCATCGGTTATTTTTTCGGCTACGCGGCCGAAAAAATCAGCGAATACATCAAATACGCGGGATATATTATTTTTGCCGCCGCAGTGATTCTTTTCTTCGGAATAAGTCTATACAAAAAAAAGCAGTCGAAGGAGATTTTGAAATAATTTAAGCCGGTAATTTCGATTATTATCACTACAACTAATTGTAGTGAGTATGTTTCTAACAACATGCAAATTTCACATTTTGTCGCAAACTGCAATTATTTTCTTAAAAAATTTCTCCGCAACGAGGAGCAAGGGTTATACCAACACTACGTTGGGTTACATCAAGGTCACGCTCTGGTTTTGTGTCGGGGCAGCCATTTCCGCCTTTCCAAGTGAAGCTCGATATATCTTAAAAGAAGTTCAACTCCCGTCAAGCATATAGGCGGTCATCCGACTGCCTTTTATTATTGTCATTTTTATGCATATGCATAAAAATTTAGACGCTACATTTCAAGAATATTATTTTGCCAAAAACCCATAAAAAGGCTACAATTTATTCACTGTCAGCTTCAATTTGTATATTCATACAGATTATTAATTCTTAGAGAATTTCATGAAAATCGCTCTAGTCCACGATTATCTCGTCCAATACGGCGGCGCGGAAAGAGTGCTGGAATGTTTCACGGAAATTTGGCCATATGCGCCTATTTATACGCTGATTTATGACGAGAAAAAAACACACGGAATATTCAAGGAAAAAAGGATTTATACCTCTTTTCTCCAGAAATTTCCCTACTCCCGCGCCAATCATCGCGTTTTTCCTCCGCTTATGCCACCCGCCATCGAACAATTTGATTTCTCGAGGTATGACATCGTCCTCTCAGATTCATCGAGTTACGCAAAGGGTGCCATCACAAAACCCGAAACGCTCCATATTTGCTATTGCCACACTCCGATGAGATATGCGTGGGATGATTGCCAAAAATATATTGATGAGTTCGGATTTCCGGGAATCGTCAAAAAAATAGTTCCGTTTTTTATGAATTATATAAGGATTTGGGACAGGGTGAGTGCCGAAAGACCGGACAAATATATTGCAAATTCAAAATTTGTCGCTAGCCGAATTCACAAATATTATAATAAAGATTCGGATATAATCAATCCGCCGGTCGATGTCAATAAGTTCCGTATCGGTGAAAAGACGGGCGACTATTTTTTGATGGTGGGACGCCTGATGACTTATAAGCGCTTTGACATCGTTGTAGAGGCTTTTAACGAGCTCGGCTGGCCCTTGAGGATCATTGGCCGGGGTCCGGACATGAAGCGTCTCACAAAAATGGCAAAGCCGAATATAACATTTACCGGAAGATTGAGTGACGAGGAACTCGCTAAGACATATTCAGAAGCTAAAGCTTTTATTTTTCCCCAGGAGGAGGATTTTGGCATTGTAGCCATTGAAGCGATGGCTGCCGGAAGGCCGATAGTCGCTTTTCGGGGAGGCGATATCGTGGAGCATGTGGAAGAAGGGAAAGAGGGAATATTTTTTGAAAAGCAGACATCTGGTTGCCTGATTGCGGCCCTGAGAAAATTCGATCCCGGAAAATTTGACTCCCAACAAATTCGCGAAAAAGCTCTTCCATTTGACAGGGAAATATTTAAGAGTAGAATAAAAGACTACATCGAAAATAGTATAAACAAGCTCTAAATTTATGGAACTGAAAGAATACTATAAGATCTGGAGGGAAAATATATCAGTTGTTATTTATGCGGCGCTCATTGCTGTCGTGGCCGCCTATATCTGGTCAGTCCGGCAATCAGAGACTTATTCGGCTTCATTTATCCTGAATATTAGCCGGCTGGCCAGTCAGAATACAGGCGATTACCGCTATGACCAGTTCTATCGTTTTCAAGCTGACGAAAAATTTGCGGAAACAGCGGTGGAATGGCTTTCTGCACCCGGCGTTGCGAAAGATATACTGGCAAACGCCGGAGTAGAATCAGAAAAAAAGACAATCCGCCAGCTTGGGAAGAGTTTTCAGGCGGAAAAACTTTCGAGCAGTTTGGTTGAAGTCCGCTATTCGGCCCGGTCAAAAGAAGAGGGGGAAAAACTGGCCGCCGCCGCGTCTTCTTTCGTGTCGGACAAAACAAAAAAAATGAATTCGGAGGCAAAGGATCCAAATTGGTTCTTGGTTGATATGACAAATTTGGTTGTTGCCAGAAACATCCAGGACTTGAGAATAAACCTGGGAATTGCGGCCCTTTTTGGATTTTTTGCGGGAACGCTAATAGCTTTTGGAAAACATTATTTTTCTGAAGAATAATGAAGATCGGAATCGATTTGAGATGTCTTGAGGAGGAAAAAATATCTGGAGTTGGAGAATACGCGCTGGAAATTGTTCGCAATATCCTGGAAGCTGACACGGAAAATCAATACATCATTTTTTCAAATTCATACAAGCAAAAAAGCCAAAATTTCAATTTTCTCAAAAGATATCCCCGCGCCCAGCTAAAAAGATTCCGATACCCCAACAAGGTTTTGAATTTATTGCTCTGGTATTTCGGATGGCCGAAGCTGGACAGGCTTGTTGGAGGTGCGGATATTTTTTTTGCGCCAAACATCAACTTTCTTTCGGTCGGCCGAATCTGCAAACTTGTTACAACTTTTCACGATCTTTCCTTTGAGCGATTTCCGGAATTCTTCTCATTGAAAACCCGCCTCTGGCACTACTTTTTTGTAAATCCTCGCCGAATTGCAAAAAAAGCGAACCGGATTATTGCCGTTTCCCGCTCGACCCGAAATGACTTGAAAGAATTATACAAAACAAAATCAGAGGCAATAAGTATAATTCATCATGGAATAAGCGAAAATTATACAGTTATCAGCCGGAATAATCCAAAACTTCTGGATGTCCAAAAAAAATACAGTCTCCCGTACAAATTCATCTTATATCTCGGCAACATTGAACCGAGGAAGAATATCCAATCAATTATTGAAGCATATAAAAAAGTTAGAAGAGAGCATCCTGATCTTGAAAAACACAAATTGGTTCTGGCTGGAAACATCAGTCCGCTTTGTTACAATATCGTGGAAAAGGAAAAAGAAAATATTATTGCTGCCGGGTATGTTGACCAAGAAGATAAGCCTTTTATCTATAATCTCGCCTCGCTATTTGTTTATCTTTCCTTGTTTGAAGGTTTTGGTCTGCCGGTTTTGGAGGCGATGGCATGCGGCACTCCGGCAATCACTTCAAATAATTCTTCGATTCCGGAAGTGGCCGGAAACGCAGCAATTCTTGTTGATCCAAGCCGTCCGCAGGAAATTTCCGAGGCGATATATAGCGTCTTGAGCGGCGATAAATTGTATAATGAGATGCGCAAAAGAGGAATCAGGCAAGCCAAAAAATTCAGCTGGCCAAAATGCGCCGAGGAAACTTCAGGCATTTTCAGAAAAATTATCAGATCATAACCCCACATTTCAAAATCATTTTTATGAAGATTGGCATAGATGCCCGCTTTTTCGGATCAATCGGGAAAGGCCTTGGGCGATATACCCAAAAACTCATCGAAAATCTCGAGCGGATTGACAGGGACAATCAATACTATATTTTTTTGCGCAAGGAAAATTGGCATGAATACCGGCCTCGAAGCGCGAATTTCATCAAGGTCATGGCGGATATTCCTTGGTACGGTTTCCGGGAACAGCTCCAGTTTCCAAAATTGCTGAAAAAATTTGAGCTTGACCTTGTTCATTTTCCCCATTTCAATGTTCCTTATTTTTTCCGGGGTAAATTCGTAGTAACAATCCATGATCTCATTCTTTTCCACTATCCAACCAAGAGAGCGTCTTCTTTGTCTCCTTTTTTTTATTTCTTCAAAAAAATCGCCCATCGGCTGGTAATCAGAAATGCTATTGTTAAATCAGAAATTATTATTGCTGTTTCGCGATATACAAAGACCGACATATGCAAATATTTTGATATTCCCGCTGAAAAAATCGTGGTTACTTATGAAGCCATTGACCGAACCCGAAAAACAACCACTGAGTCAAACGGGAAAATTATTGAAAAATATGGTATAATCAAACCATACCTCTTATATGTGGGGAACGCCTATCCCCATAAAAATCTTGAGAGGCTTGTTTTGGTTTTTCGTGAGATGGCAAAAAAACATCCCCATCTCCAGATGGTTTTTGTCGGGAAAGAGGACTATTTCTATAAAAAGATAAGGAAATACGTCTCTCAAAATTTTGTGAAAAATGTTAGATTTGCCGATTATGTTCTTGATGAACATTTGCCCGTCGTCTATCGCGAAGCCCTGCTTTATGTTTTCCCCTCACTCTATGAAGGATTCGGCCTCCCGCCCCTTGAAGCCATGGCAGAAAATATTCCTGTCGCCAGTTCCAATGCCGCCTGCCTTCCGGAAATTCTGGGCAATGCAGCCGTATATTTTGATCCTAGCGCGATGTCTGAGATGGCCGAAACTATCGAAAAGGCCATATCCGACGGAGAACTCCGGCAAAAACTTATTCAAAAAGGTCAGGAGCAGATAAAAAAATTCAGCTGGGAAAAAATGGCAGCCGAAACTTTGGAAATTTATTCAAAAAGCGGGCTTCACCAAAAATAAATGCAAAAACAGAAACGGATATTAAAGAAGCTTTATGACGTAAAGCCCGTAAAAACGGACGGTTCTTTGGATATGGAAAAAATTGGAGGATTTGACAGGATTGTGAGGGTGGAAAAAAAATATTTGCCGAAAAAGAATGTTTCGTTTCAAAAAATGGGCGATATCAGAAAACCCGCCAGTCCATGGCACGCTGTTCGTCCTTCCTCAAAAATAGGGCCGGATAAAAAGCGTCCTCTTGAAAAACCGGAAACGCGCCGGGCTAATATCATCCATCTGGGAAAAAGAGTTCCGAATGAAATTCTGTCCGTCTCCAAAATCTATACCGCGACGGTTTTATTTGATAAAAAAGCGGAACGAAGGGAAATTTCAGATGAATGCGTCGAGCGTGATCCCGGCGGATTTTTTGAAAATGAAATCCAGGAGAAAAAGGCTGAATTTGAAAAGTGCGTCATATTTTCCGATTCTGATATTTCGAAATCCACTGAAAAAATACTTGTATCTCTTGAAAGCGGACAAAACAAAAAGAAGAAAAAGCGCCGGAACAGGAATTCAAAATCCAGGCTGGCGGATTTTTTTCCAAAATATGATTCTCTGCAAATCCGTTTTTCATCCTCGTTTTCTTTTATCGCCGCAATTTTTTTGTTTTCACTGATCCTTCCCGCCTTCGCTTTTATCCAGAGGGGAATTGAGGTGAAAAAACTCTTATCCGGTTCGGGCGATAATGTCATGGGGGTGATTGCTGAAGCTCAAAGCAATCTATCGTCCGGCCAATTTGAAAAAGCTTCATCAAATTTCGAACAGTCATATGAAATTTTGAAAAGTGCCAACGATGAAGTTTCGAAAATTGGGGGCGATTTCAGCGAAATATTGAGATTCATCCCGGGAGTTTCAAAAATTGCGACCGCCAACTACCTCTTGAGTGCCGGAGAAAATATTTCGCTTGCCGGGAAAATTATGGTCAATTCCATGAAACCTCTTGCAAAAATTGAAAATCCCCTGGAAGCGGAAATGAATTTTTCGCTGGCGGAATTATTTTTAAACCTGCGCGAGGGAGTTCGGGACACCGCCGAAAAGCTCAAAGCGGCCAACGAAGACATACAAAAAACCAATTTTGAGGATCTTCCTCCGGAAATTCAGCCGCAATTTTCCAGCCTGAAGAAGAAATTGCCCCTTGTCGTTTCCAGTCTTGATTCTTTTTCTGACAATTCAAATATTATCCTGGACGTCCTTGGATACAACGGCCCCCGAAAATTTCTCTTTTTGTTTCAAAATAACCAGGAAATGAGGGCTACCGGCGGATTCATCGGAAGCTACGGCATTCTTGACATGTCCGACGGAAGAATCAAAAAACTATTTGTTGATGATATTTATAACCCGGACGGGCAGCTGACGGCCAAGATTATTCCGCCTGAACCCATCCAAAAAATGAGTGCCGTCTGGACAATGCACGATGCAAATTGGTTTCCGAATTTTCCGACCTCGGCTGAAAAAGTCGCCTGGTTTTATGAAAAAACGGGCGGGCCGACAGTGGACGGAGTGATTGCCATGTCCCCCAACGTGATCGAAAAAATGCTATCCATCACCGGACCAATCGACATGCCTGAATACGGCGCTACCGTAGACAAAGATAATTTCAGAGAGATTGCTCAATATGAGGTGGAGGTCGACTATGACAAAGAGCAAAACCAGCCAAAGAAATTTATCGCCGACCTCACCCCAAAAATTCTGAATGAATTGCTGAGCACAAAAAATCCGAAAATGATGTTAATGGCTCTCGATATTGTTGGTTCCGCTCTCAAGGAAAAACACATTCTGGTTTATTCAAAAAATTATAATATCCAAAAAATGATTTCCGGACAGGGATGGTCCGGAGAAATGCTGAGCGCAAGCAAAGATTATTTAAGCGTCATCAATTCCAATATAAACGGCTACAAAACCGACGGTGTGATTGATGAAACCATTGAACACAACGCCCAAATTGGGGCGGACGGCAACATTGTCGATGAAGTGACGGTCACCCGAAAACACAACGGAGGAAACGAAAAGTATGACTGGTGGAATAGGGTAAACGGAAACTATGTGCGCGTTTATGTCCCAAAAGGATCGAAACTCCTTGAAGCCAGCGGACAAACCAGGGAATTTGTCAGCCCTCCGCTTGACTACCAATCCCTTCAGTTCAAAAAAGACCCCCAAGTCAGTCAAATCGAAGAAGCAACAACAATAGACGAGGCCTCCGGGACGAGAATCTATACGGAAGACGGAAAAACAGTTTTTGCCAATTGGGTCTATGTGAGCCCGGGAGAAACAGTGACGCTCAAATATAAATACCAGTTGCCATTCAAACTTTTTTTTGACGACCTTCATCATCCCGCTGAATCGTTCTCAATCCTCTATCAAAAGCAATCCGGCAGTGTCGGAAGCAGTTTATTTTCCAGCGTCCGATTTCCAAGCAGCTATAAGGTGATTTGGAAATATCCGGATCTTTCGGAAGTTGGCGGCAATGAGGTGACCCTGAAAACAAAACTGGAAACGGATAAATTTATTGGCTTTGCCGCTGAAAAAGGACAATGATACGAAAAATTGCTGACAAATTGAAAAACTCACGCCCGTCGGATTCAATCAATTCAGCGGCTTTGATCATTGCCACAGCCGGAATCTTGAGTCGGGCCTTGGGGCTTGTCCGAGACAGGATTTTGGCGGCAAAATTCGGAGCCGGGGACACGCTCGACGTCTATTATTCCGCTTTTCGCGTCCCTGACCTTATCTATAACCTGCTCATCCTCGGAGCTTTGAGCGCCGCTTTTATTCCCGTATTCACAAGCCTCCTGGCCCACGAAAAGAAAGAAGAAGCCTGGAGGCTCGCCAACAGCCTTCTCGCAATGGCGGTTCTGGTTCTGCTTGTGATCTGCGGCGCCTTTGCAATTTTCACGCCATTTTTCATGAAATTTATTACACCCGGATTTTCAGGGGAAAAGCTGGGCGAAGTAATAACCTTGACAAGAATAATGTTTTTGAGCCCGATATTTCTCGGCATAAGCGGTATTTTCGGGGGAATCCTCAATTCTTTCAAGAGATTTCTCGTTTATTCTCTTGCTCCGCTCGTTTATAATCTGGGAATAATCCTGGGAGCGGTCTTTCTTGTCCCTTCTTTCGGGATATCCGGTCTCGCCTGGGGGGTAGCCGGAGGAGCTTTTTTCCATATGCTTATCCAATATCCGGCTGTCAAATTCAGCGGCTTTCAGTTTTCTCCCGCGCTGAGCTTCAGCGACGGACACTTGCGAAAAGTTTTGACGCTGATGATTCCCCGGACTATGGGTCTGGCCGTCACGCAAGTCAATCTTCTCGTCGTGACGATTATCGCATCAACCTTATCCGCCGGAAGCCTGACAATATTCAATCTGGCCAACAATCTTCAAAGTTTTCCGCTAGGTGTTTTCGCTATTCCTTTTGCCTTGGCTGTTTTTCCAACCCTTTCTTATTTTTCAGCCAAGGAAGAAATAGAGAATTTTATCGTTTCCTTTTCTCAAACTTTCCGACAAATTCTTTTTTTCGTGATTCCGGCAAGCATCTTCATGCTTGTCTTTCGGGCCCAAATCGTGAGGGTAGTTCTTGGAAGCGGGAAATTTGACTGGGAGGACACAACGCTTACGTTCCAGGCACTGGGAATTTTTGCCGTGAGTCTTTTCGCCCAATGCCTTGTGCCGCTTCTGGCAAGATCGTTTTACGCCCTTCACAATACAAAGATACCTTTTCTGATCGGCATATTTAGCGAGCTTGTCAATCTGGCATTGGCGCTCCTTCTCTCTCGGATGTACGGCATCCTGGGATTGGTCTGGGCATTCTCTATTTCAAGCATGGTGAATATGTTTTTGCTCTTTTTCATCCTCCGATCAAAAACGGGCGATCTTGACGACAAAAAGATTGTTTCCGTTATAGCTAAAATCGCCCTGTTTTCCCTTGTCGCCGGCGGAGCGGCCCAGCTGACAAAATACATAGTCGGCCCTTATATCGATCTTGACACCTTTTTGGGCGTCTTTTCGCAGCTTTCGGCCAGCGGCGCGGTGGGTATAACGATATTTTTCTCCCTGGCTTTTATTTTCCGGCTTGAAGAATTCGAGGCTGTTAAAAAGCTTCTCTCAGGGAAATTTTTTGGAATGCGCCAGTCCATACCGGATGACCCGACCCAAGCCAGCGGGATGTAATCAGGTTAGAGATATTTCTTCTAAACTCTATTCAAAAAATCGCGAATGTCAATCGAATACCCATCGTTTCGAAAAAAAATCACGGGCACCGAGCGAAATGAGCCCAATCCGGCTTTGAAATTTCTGAAAAAAAGCGCCGGCATCATGGCGGCCGTCGGGATCATGACTCTGAATCCGAACCAGGGCTTCCTCGGAAAAAATAGCAGCATCGAAAACGGCCCGGAATTTTACATTGAGCATGCCTTGAAAAATAATCCGCTTCTCCGAAGGGAGACCCAAAAGAAAATTGATTTTTTGGTCGAGGCCTTTTCAAAAGATGCTCTGGATCTCATGGCTGCTGCTGATCTTCAGGCTCGGGAAGCCAGAAAAAATCACAATTTTCATCCAAGCGTCAACGGTTTTGAAAAACTGGGAATTGATCCGAAATACCTTCTCAAGATCTTCAGTGAAGAAGAAGGATGCTATCCAAAAGGCACAATCAATGGAAACGTGGCCAATATTTCATATGTCAATGAAGTGCGATATATGCAGGCCCAGTATGGGACAGACGGAAGATTTCTGGCAGCAGGCGTTGCCAGCTACGCAAAAGATGACATTACTTTTTTTCAAATACCGGTCAGGTCCTTTCCAAAAGGAAAAGAGCCCACCAATGCGCTCCGCGCCCAGTCGGTCGTCCGTTTTTTCGGACACGAGTTGGGACATATGTGCCAGGGCACTTTCAGCAATTTTCTTTCGCCGGAAGAAAGAATTGATTTCTTGTGCGATGTCACAAGCGCTTTTCCCAATTCTGGACTGGTCGGGCGGGAAAGATTTGAAGACTATGTGGGCCAAATAAAGAACAAAGATCAAAAAAAAGAATATTACCACGTCATCAGTGAGTATTGGGCGATCCTTTGCGAGACCTATTTGAACGAGCCTGAGAAATTTTTCTCCATCACTTCTCCCGAGGAACAGGCTCTCGTCAAGAGATGGCTGCTTCGGGACAAGGGCAAGGATTTCGATCCGGTGGCGGCGCGAGACAAAAGACACCTTCTAACCGAGCGGATGGTAGCTGATCAGAACGTGAGAACAAAACAAAGAGAGGCGAAAAAAATAAAGATGGCGGCACCAAAAAAACAGTCTCCGGCAAAGAAGCAATCATTTTCCCGAAAAAGACTTCTCAAATAGCGTCTATCATGCCCCGACTTTTCCCAGCGGGGTTTTTCATTTCCGCTCCTGAATGCGGTTTTCTTGAAAAAAAGGCGGCTTTGCGGTAGGATGAGAATAACATGGACACGCAAAACTGGTATCAAAGCCTTCTGAAACCTTTTTGGGCGCCGCCGAGCTGGCTTTTCGGCCCGGTGTGGACGGTTTTATACGCGATCATCGCCGTGACTTTCGGGGCGGCCGGCTATTTGTTCTGGAAAGGCCGCATTTCCTTTCTCGTCCTTTTGCCGTTCATTCTCAATCTGATTTTCAATTTCGCTTTCACTCCTATACAGTTCGGACTGAAAAATAATTTCTTAGCCGCTCTCGATATCATCTTTGTTCTCGCGACGCTCATCTGGGCGCTTGTTGCCATCTGGCCCCACGTACGCTGGATCGCGCTGGCGAATATCCCGTATCTTTTGTGGGTCATCTTTGCGGCAATTCTCCAGCTGACGATTACATATTTGAATTGGAAATAAGTTTATGATTAGACTGGTATTGATTGCGGCCATAATAATATTCTACGCAATCCGATGGCGATTTAGTGTCCTCAAGCGCGCCTCGAAAAACAAAATCAGCCGTCCGCTGGCCGTCGGAGAACTCTTGATTCTTGCCATCGCCATTTCCCAGCTTGCCGGTTTCGACCCCTTGAAACTCAACGCACCTCCGATTTTGAGCTACATCGGACTGGCCGTGGCGCTCGCCGGAGCAATTTTTGCCAGTATCGCCAGACTAACGCTCAAGCAAAATTATGTCCCCGCATCGGCTGCCGGCGTGCCCGAAAATTTGGTCACCGGCGGAATATACAGGACTGTCAGGCACCCAGCCTATCTCGGAACGCTCCTTGCTTTTATCGGCTTTGAGTTGGCGCTCGGCAGTTATCTGATTTTTATTTCGCTCATCCTTCTGGTTATAATCGTAAAGCAGATCGGAAAAGAAGAGAAAACAACAGCCTTATCTTTCAAGGATGAATGGAAAGATTACACCAAAAAAACGCCGCACAAACTGATTCCACTTATATTCTAGACCTTCCCAACATGCAATGTTAGTAAAATGATAATGAAGAAGCAAAAAACAAAAAGGAAAGGAGAATTTGAAATGCCCGGCTGGATGGAATGCTTTTGGAAAAGAAAGTCCTGCGGAAAAAAAGGCTGCCCCGTTTGCGGACGGATTGAAAAGGATCATGAGAAGAATATCGAGCGGGGAGAAAATCCCGACGAAATGAAATTTGCCCTAGATGATCTTGGAAAACATTTCAAAGAGACTCTGGATCTCGTCAAAAAAGACGCCGAAAAGATGGGAATTGATATTACAAATATTGATGATATTCAAGCGCCGCCCGAGCCGGAAAAATATCCTTTGTGCAATGAAGTTGTCAAATGGAGGGATTCCGTTTATTCGCTTATTGAAAACAAAGAATTGCCTCTTTGGGCATATACGGAGGCCGCGGATGATCTTTTCTGGTATTCCAATACGATTTGCGCAAAAACCTACCGCCAATTTTGCAACAAATGGCAAATTGAAAAAGGAGACAAATTTGGTGATTTCGATTATGAATACACGAAATATGTTTTGAGTGAATGTTTTGACATCATCCAGAAATCAATTTCGGAATTGATCCCGACTTGCACGGAGGACAAAATGAAATTGATGTTTGTCTCCGACAGCGCCCTGAAGTTGAAAGCGAAAGTTTTGAAAATATGACTCCCACAGCCACATTCTCACATTCTTGAGAATGTGAGAATGTCGTATTTCACGAGCATATTATCAAGTTTAAATTATATCTATGGGCATAAAGATCTGGCGCTGCGGGACATCTCGGAGCACAAGAAAGTAAAACGAAAAATTGAAGAATGCATTCCCGAATCCCTTGAGGCGGGCAAAATATACGATTTTCTCAAAAAAGACCAGCGAAACTATTGGCTGCGCGGCGGAATCCCCTTGATCGAGACACGCGGCGGAGAAAAACTTTCCCGTCCTCGGGCCAGCATCCAAATTCTGGAAGCGACACATTTCTTGGAAAAAGGGGAAATATGGACAAAGGGTAAATACAAAGTTATTGAAGTATTCCAGGACGACGGGATAAAATTCGAAGGATTGCGGAGAGTTGGCGAACTGGATTTTTGATTACGTATTTCCGGCGGGGGTAAATTATGATGTGAGAAAGCAATTTATGAATAGAAGAAGATTCAAGATTGTTCCGGCTTCATATTTGGTCTTGGAAAAGAATGGTAAAATTCTGCTGTTAAGGCGATTCAACACCGGATTTCAAGACGGAAAATATGGATTGGTATCCGGTCACCTCGATGGCAATGAAACCTTCAAGCAATGCATGATTCGGGAGACAAGAGAAGAAGCAGGGATAACTGTAAAAAAAGAGGACATGGAAATTGTTCACGCTATGCACCGCTGTGAGATGTTTAATGAAATCGGCTTGCGGGAACGGATAGACATTTTCATAAGAGTGACAAAATGGGAGGGCGAGCCAAAAAACATGGAACCAGATAAGTGTGATGATTTAAGTTGGTTTTCTCTTGGTAATCTGCCCGAAAATACAATTCCATATATAAGATTTGCATTGGGGTGCATCAACAAAAATATTTTTTATAGCGAATTTGGGTGGAGGTGACGTAATCATCCCGGTCTTCGCTAAGGTTCGACAAGCAAGATCTGCTGCCCAAGTTCGGCAGGGAAATATCTCAAATTCTTCATGAATTATGAAAAAAGTGATTTTCATTACCGGGAATCAGGGCAAGGCCGATTATCTGGCAAAATATCTTGGTTTTCCGGTTGAGCATAGGAAACTGGACCTGGAAGAGATCCAATCTCTTGACCTCAAAAAAATCGTGGAACAAAAAGTCCGGCAGGCTTATGGCATAGTGAAGAAACCAGTGATTGTGGAGGATGTTTCCTTGGAGTTTTCCGCGCTTGGGAAGCTGCCGGGGCCTTTCATCCGGTTCTTTGTTGACACTGTGCCCTTCGCAACGATTTGTTCTCTCGTAAACGGGAAAACGAGAAAAGCGACCGCGCGCTGCGTTTTTGGATATTTCGACGGAAAAGAATTGAATCTTTTTGAGGGAAAACTCGAAGGAGAAATCGCCAAAAAACCGGCGGGAAAGAAAGGCTACGGATGGGATCGGATATTCATTCCTGCGGGATATTCCGTGACTCGGGCATCGCTCGGCGAAGATGATGACCGGAAAACCTATCTTAAAGCGAAGCCTTTCGCAAAACTGAAAAGGCATCTGCTCAATTCCAGAGTTCCAAAAAAATAAATTCCATGGAGAAATCAACATTCGAGAAAACAACTGCAAACCCGGAAATGAAAAAAGCTATTTCTTTCGGTTCGATTATTTCGGGAATCAGAGCCCCGTTCGAAAAATATTATGCGACTCTTGCGGAAAAGGAACAGCACATCAGGGGTCTTTTGCCAGAAAATTGGATGGATCCGGATTTTGACATTGAAGAAAAATTGAAAAACGTCAAGGGTCTGCTGATAGAGAAAGCCGGCCCGACTGAAAGCGGGTATTCCATGGTCGACACGCAGGGTCTAGGAAAAAAGATTTATACTTCCAACATATATGAGGGTTGCCCAATTCTTGAGGATGGCAAGACGGTGAACTTTTTCGGGAAAGTTGATTTTCAGGCTGACGCGAAAAAACTTCCGTTTCGGAACGGAACAATCGGAGCTGTTTTTTGCTCCTGTTTAGGAAAAGTGTGTACGGACGACGAAGATTTTTTCAGGAACAGGATGAAGAATGTCATACTTAGGGAAGAGGCCATAAAAGAGGCTCTGCGCGTCTTGGAGCCGGGGGGATTACTGATTTTGCAGGATTTCTGGATGGAAGACATGAAAATGGCGGAGCATCTCGGTTTCAAGATTAAGCAAAAGGCAGTTGATGCAAGCTTTCCAAAGCATGTCAGATGCTCATTTATCGCTGAAAAGCCAATTCTTTCTGGCGATGAAAACGGCGATAAATTCCGTCCGCCGGTTGCGAGAGGGATCGAAAAACATATTTTTGAAGCTTGAAAATATGCGGTATCCTTTGAAAAACTGGAAAAGGCTCAAGCGGGGATACAGTTTCGGCGCGAAGACCTTTTATTCTGATTTTCATCTGGGGACTGATTATCTTGTTCCGGACGGGACTCCCGTTTTCGCTCCGCTAAAATGCGAAATCGTAAAAGTCGGAAATTTTCCTGAAGGCGGGAATACGATCCACGTGAAAATGATGGAAAAAGAGTACGGCCTGCTCGTCATGCGCCTTATGCATCTTTCCAAAGTGTTTCCGCTCGGGAAATATAAGGCGGGCGAAATTCTGGGCCGCACCGGGAACACGGGAAGCCTCACCCGAGGTCCGCATCTCCACATTGACTTGAGCCGCGGCAAAGTCAAGACAGGGGTCTGCAAAAATTTCATCGACCCGGACAAATTTTTCAGCTTGAGGCCGAGCAGGCGGCGAAATTGACTGCCGAAATGCCTGCCCTCAATCGAGTTCACTTGTTTTAGAGGCTGAATTGTCTATACTAGAGGAAAGCCCATAACTATTTTTTTGCGATTTATGGATGCCACGAGCGCCGCTCAACCTGGCTGCAAAGCCACTTTTCGCCAAATGTTTCGGAAAACGCTGGACGGCTTTGCCGCGAGATCCATCGGCTATTTTTGTACCAGCGGCATGATGAAAAAAATCCTTTCCGGGCTGGAAAAGAAAATGCGACAGGAGATGATGCGCAACGAAAGGTATCCTAAAAAAGTGCAGGAAGACAAATATATCATGTACCGGAACTTGATTTTTGCAATTCTAAAAGCAATTGAAAACGCAAAGAAGTCCCCAAACGTCCAAAGGGCAATTATCCGGGCAGTGAAAAACGTGTCTCTCGACAAAATGAAAAGGACCGCGAAATTCATCAAAAAGCACGGGCGCAAGCCTCCGGCATTCCTGGTCATTGGACCGGGAAAACAATGCAATCTGAAATGCGCCGGCTGTTACGCCGGCAGTTCCGCTGCTGATTCCGAAAAAATCGAATGGGATACGCTGGACCGAATCATGGATGAAAAAGAAAAATTATGGGGCTCTTATCTCACCGTGATCACCGGAGGAGAACCTTTGCTATATAATAGCCAAGGCAAAACGGTGCTCGATCTGGCGAAAAAATACTCCGACAATTATTTCGTCATGTTCACAAATGCTACATTGATCGACAGGCCGATGGCGAAAAAAATTCAGTCAGCGGGAAACATATCCTTGGCGATATCAGTTGAAGGCTTGGAAGAAGAAACGGACGCGCGTCGCGGAAAAGGGACCCACAAAAAAATTATGTCCGCCATGGAGAATTTGAGAGAAGTCGGGATTCCGTTTGGCATTTCACTCACGGCCACGCGTAAAAATGCCGATGCTATTACCCGCGACGATGTGATCGACTTTTATTTCAAGAAAAAAAGCGCTATGTATGGCTGGATTTTTCAGCTGATGCCAATCGGCAGGGCATCGGACATTGATCAAATGGTCGATGCGGAGCAGCGGATCAGACTGTTGAGACAGACCCAGCGACTGGCGCGCGAACGCAAAATTTTCTTGGTTGATTTTTGGAATAACGGCTGTTTGAGCGACGGATGCATTTCCGCCGGCCGGCCGGAGGGATACTTGTATATAGATTGGAATGGCAATGTCGCTCCTTGCGTTTTCAACCCTTATTCCCCGGTCAATATAAATGATGTCTACCGGAAGGGCGGAAACCTAAACGATGTTTTGGAGGCGCCTTTTTTTGAATCCATTCGGAAGTGGCAAAGAGAATACGCGCTCGACAAAAAGCCAAAGGAACTGGGAAACTGGCTGATTCCCTGTCCCATAAAAGACCACTACAAAGATATGAAAAAAATCTTCGACCGGCACCATCCCAAGCCGATAAACGAAGCCAGCCGGCTGGCCCTGGAGGACAGAGAATACGAAAAAGGTCTTTGCGATTATGGCGAGAAAGTTGCAGCCGCGGCCGATCCCATTTGGAAGAAAGAATATCTGGAAGAAAAATAGAAAATCAGACGGGTGTCCTCAGACTGAATTTCGGCGGGGGAAAATAAATTATAACATGTTAAATATAATTTTATGAAACCAATAGCGGAACTTGCCGCGGAGCATGGGCCAATCAAATTGATGCTTCGCGTGCTTGAAAAAATATGCAAAAAGATCGAAGCCGGCGAAGCCGTTCCGGTCGAGCATCTTGAGCGGGCAGTCGTTTTCATTCGGGAGTTTGCCGACAAATGCCATCACGGAAAAGAGGAAAATCTGCTGTTCCCGGCAATGAAGGAAAAACAAATTGCCGATGAAATTTCACTCATCGAAGAATTGATCGAGGAACACAAAGCCGCAAGAAATTTTGCGCGCGGTATGGCAGAGGGGATCGAAGCCAAAAACTTGGGGCGTTTTTCCGAAAACGCGAGAGGCTATATTTCGCTTCTTGACCGGCATATCGACAAGGAAAACAATGTCCTTTTCCCAATGGCCGACACATCCCTTTCGGAGGAAAAGAAAAACGAACTCGAGGCGGGATTCGAAAACGTCGAAAAAAATGTGGTGGGAGTTGGACGGCACAAAGAGCTTCAAGGATTGATCCATCAGCTGAAAGAAATATACAAATAATTTTTCAAAAATTCATGAAAATCAACAAAGCCTGGCATTTGAAGAATAAGGTGCCGAAAAACGCGACGCTCAAGGACAAAATCAAGTGGCACGAAGGCCATGCGAAAAACTGCAGCTGCCGCGATTCCGCCACGCACCTCAAAAAAATGAAGGCTAAGCAAAAAGAAAACCGTTCATAGTTTCACCGAGTTAAATTTTGAAAAAATATCATGACTCCAAAATTCTTGAGAATTTGAAAATGTTATGTTTTTGGGTCATATTTATTTTTAGTCTCCATCCCCGCGAGGAATAATTAAACATTAAATTTATATATATGGCGGAAAAAATCAAAGTCGAAAACCACAGCTTCACGGCTTTTTCCTGGTTCGCCGGCTGGCTTTTCACAATCGGATTTTTGAATCTTTCTTTCGGGCAAGGAGTGCTGGCCATCCTGCTCTGGCCTTACTATATCGGCGTCTATGTCAGCGCGCTAATCAAATAACATATTATATGGAAACGTGATACAGACAGAGAGATCCATTGACGATGGGACGGCACGGATCCGGGAAGAATATAAGCTGACACAAGATCATTTCGAGCAGCTCAAAAAATTCAAATAAAAATGAAAAAGAAAGATAAAAAGAACAAAACCCATACTCTTATAATTTCTGATTTTCATCTGGGATCAAGAGTCAGCCGTTCAAAGGAGGCGGCGGAACTTCTCAACAATTTTCAGTTCAAGAAGCTGATTCTCCTTGGAGATATTTTCGAGGACCTCAATTTCAACCGTCTAAGCGATGACGACTGGAACTTGATATCGGTCATCAGCAAACTGTCCAAAACGACAAAAGTCAGATGGGTAGAGGGAAATCATGACAAAGGGCTCGCAAATATATTTTCGGCGCTGACCGGAGCCCGTCTTCACAGAGTATATCGATGGCAGCACAATAACCGGAAATATCTCGCCATTCATGGCCATCAATTTGACAATTTTCTCATAGACAACGCTTTTCTCAGTATCTTAGCAAGCCAGTTATACAATCTTGTGCAGCTTTTTGATTTCAAGGACAAAAGGATCAGCCATTTTCTGAAAAGCAAAAGCAAGGGATGGCTTCGCCTCTCGGAAAAGGTTGCCAGCCGCGCGATTCTTTATGCCAAACTTCGCGGCGTGAATTATATTTTTTGCGGCCATACCCACAAGGCAATGTTTGAAAAAAGGGGAAATATTCGCTATTACAACAGCGGCTGTTGGACGGATGTGCCATCAACATATATCACGCTGGACGGAAATAGAATAAAAATCAATGAATATTGAAGCAAAGTATCCTCATTTTTTATTTGCAAAAAGGCGAAAATAGGCTAGAATATGCAGCATGAATGACCAACAAAACACCCGCAATTTTTGCATAATCGCCCATATCGACCACGGCAAGTCCACCCTTGCCGACAGGATGCTTGAGATCACCAACACCATCGAACAGCGGAAAATGAAGGAACAGCTTCTGGACACGATGGATCTTGAGCGGGAAAGGGGAATCACCATCAAGCTTCAGCCTGTGAGAATGAATTTCAAAGAATACACCTTGAACCTAATAGACACTCCCGGACACGTGGATTTCGCTTATGAGGTCTCCCGGTCCCTTGCCGCGGTTGAGGGCGCAGTTCTTCTCGTAGACGCTTCAAAGGGCGTTCAGGCTCAAACCGTCGCCAATTTATACCAAGCAATCGAGCAAAATCTTGAAATAATTCCCGTTGTCAATAAAATTGATCTTCCCAACGCTGAAATAGAAAAAACAAAAAAAGAAATCGTGCATCTTCTTGGATGCAAAAAAGAAGATATTCTCGAAGCCAGCGGAAAAACAGGAAAAGGAGTCTTTGAAATTCTCGAAAAAATCGTCGAAAATATTCATCCGCCAAAAGGAGAAGGGGGGAAACCTCTTCGGGCGCTTATTTTTGATTCAAAATATGATACCTTCAAGGGAGTTCTTGCTTACGTGAGAATTATCGACGGAGAAGTCAGAGCCGAGAATAAAATAATAGCGATGGCGACCAAACAGGAAAGCCTGGTCATTGAAGTCGGACATTTTTCTCCCGATTTGGCAAAGACTGAAATTTTATCCCCCGGCGATATCGGCTATATTGCCACCGGCTTCAAAACCGTCGAAGATTGCCGAGTGGGTGATACGATAACCGTCACAAGCCGCAATCCTGAAATCGAAAGGCTGCCTGGATATAAGGAGATAAAACCGGTAGTATACGCCAGCTTTTATCCGAAAGAAGGAAACGATTATAATTTCATGCGGGACGCGCTTGGCAAACTGAAACTCAATGATGCCGCGTTCGCTTTCGAACCAGAATCCAATCTGGCCTTGGGAAGGGGTTTCCGGTGCGGATTTCTTGGTCTTCTTCATATGGAAATCATCCAGGAAAGACTGAAACGCGAGTTTGAGATTGACCCGGTCATTACGACCCCAAGCGTCGTATATGAGGTGAAGGTGAAAGGCCAGGACGAAAAAATGAAAATTTTTTCACCTCTTGAGATGCCTGACCCTTCCTTGATAGAATCTATCGAAGAGCCTTATGTGAAACTTGATATCATATCTCCATCGAAATACCTCGGACCAATCATGGAGCTCATGAGAAATACGCGGGCGGAATACAAGAACACGGAATATCTCGACGCCGAAAGGCTCATTCTCACTTTCAATTCTCCTCTCACTGATGTAATCATTGATCTCCATGACAAGCTGAAAAGCGCTTCCAGCGGATTTGCTTCGATGAACTATGACTTCACCGGATACCGATCAAACGACCTGATAAAACTTGACGTTATTGTCGCCGGAGAGAATGTGGACGCATTTTCGCGCGTTATTCCCCGTCAAAATTCATTCTCCGAAGGAAAAGCGGTCGTTGAAAAATTGAAAAATTCAATTCCCCGCCAGAATTTTCAGGTCGCCATTCAGGCAGCCATTGGCGGAAAAATAATTGCCCGTGAAACCCTCAAAGCTTTTCGGAAAGACGTGACTGCCAAGCTTTATGGCGGCGATGTCACCAGAAAGAGAAAACTCCTGGAAAAGCAGAAGAGAGGCAAGAAGAAAATGACCCAGGCTGGAAAAGTCGAGATTCCCAGTTCTGCCTTTTTGGCGGTTTTGAGAAAATAGCCTTTTATGGTAATATAAGCATATGAAAGGAAGACACCGAAAAAAAATAAGGATCGCCTGGATCGTGATTACGCTTCTTGCCGTGCTGTCGATGGTCGCTTTTACGGTTGCTCCGCTTATCAATAATTTTTAGGATGGCTAAAAATAGAAAAAACCCGGGACAAAATAGAAGAGGCATCAGTTTTTTTTCCGGTCTCTTTTTTCTGGCAGGACTTGCGGTTTTGGTGATGATAGGTATTTCACTAGGAAAAGAAACCTACCGAAAAAGGCAAATACAAAAAGAGATCGAAAATCTCCAAGCTGAAATCCAGAAAATTAATCAGGAAAACAGCGATTTAGACAATCTGATTTCCTATTTATCCAGCCGGGAATTTCAGGAAAAGGAAGCAAGGGAAAAACTGAATCTGCAAAAAGAGAACGAAAAAATGATTGTTTTGCGGAAAGATGTCGGGCCGAAAAATACCGCGCCGGGAAATGGAGATGCGAAGAATGGGGAAGCACCGGAAGACAATACTCCGAATTGGAAAAAATGGCTTGAATTATTTTTTTCCAAAAAAAATTAAACTTCTATAAATCATAAAAAGCCATGGCAAAAACAAATCTGCGAAAAAAATCAAAAAATTTGGCGATTTGGATATTCCTCGCCGCACTCCTTATTTTTTTGACCTTAGCCGCTCTTATTTTTGGGGTATACCGCTCTGATTGGGATAATCGTCTCCTAAAAACCGCGGAAAACGCCATTCCTTTCCCAGCCTTATATATAAAGGGAGCTGGCTTTATAAATATTGATGAAATCAAGGAAGATAATCAGGCGATAAGGAAATTCTATGAATCTCAAGACTTTGACAAAGTCGGAATGCGCGTTGATTTCAGCACCGAACAGGGCGAAAAAAGGCTTAAGGTGACGGAAAAGGGAATTATCAATAAGCTGGTAGAAAACAAGATTGTTATTGCTTTGGCGGAAAAAAGGGACATTAGTATAACAGATGCGATCGTAGATCAGCAGGTAAACTCAAGCATAGATGAATTCGGCAACCGCCAGAACCTGATGAGTGATTTGGCCCGTCTTTATGGCTGGAGCTTAGATGATTTCAAGAAAAAAGTCGTGAAGCCGGAACTATATGCCGGCAAGCTGTCCGAAATTTATAAAAATGAAATAGATATTGCCGAACAAGAGGCGAAGGCAAATTCGCTCCGCGAAAGAGTTGCCTCGAAAAAAGAAGATTTTGCCAAAGTCGCAACGGAAACTTCAGAGGGAGAAAGCGCGAAAAACGGCGGGGATCTTGGTTGGTCGACTGAGAGCCAGCTTGTTCCCGAAATTTCCGAGAAAGCTTTTTCTATGCAAGTCGGTGAGATTAGTCCGGTAATAAGAAGTTCTCTCGGATTTCACATTATAAAACTGGAAGAAAAGAAAATTGAAGAAGGAGAAAATCTCGTCCGCATACGCCAAATTTTCGTGAAAACAGTCACTTTCGGTGATTGGCTTCTGGATCAGATGAAAAAATACGACGTGGCGGTTTTTTTGAAGGACTATCAATGGAACGCGGAAAAGGCCAGAATTGAATTCAAAAACAAAGATATGATTGATTTTGAAAGCAATTTGGATGTCAATTCGCAAGGGGATCCGTCCGTTTTCTTCTAATCACTTGGTGAAAATAAGTCAAAAAAACTCGGTTTTTGCGCGACCGAGTTTTTTAGAGCCGATGCGCGGGATCGCCCTCCTCCGCTAAAGCTTCGGCAGGCAAAAAACGCGGACCAGAGTTTACCCCCCACATCATTTGAGCCGGAAGCGAGAGTCGAACTCGCGACCTTCGCTTTACGAAAGCGCTGCTCTACCACTGAGCTATTCCGGCTTATTTTATTTTTCCGCCAACTGCCTTGCCCGCCAAAGCTTTAGCGTCGGCGGGAGCTACATCGGCTTGTATAAAATATTAAGCGGGTGATGGGAATCGAACCCACAACTCAACCTTGGGAAGGTCGTGTATTACCACTATACTACACCCGCGCGCACAAACAAATTATACCAACTATTGTGAATCTGGCAACATAATATCAATTGTGTTAAAATAACTTCAATGAAAGAAATTATTGCGATAATCGAAGATTTGAAAAATAAAATCATCCTCGCGGGTGACCGTCTTTGACTTGCTGGAAAAGAACAAAAGAATTCAAGAGCTTGAAAAACAAACAAAGCGGAAAAATTTCTGGCAGGATGCCGAAACAGCCAAAAAAATAATGCAGGAACTCGAAACTCTGCGAAATGAATCCCGCGAGGCAAATGAACTGGAAGCGGAAATAACCAATCTTTGGGAAATGGCCCAAATCGCCGGCGATGATGACGAGCTTAAGGAAGAAATATTGAAAAAACTGCCGGAAATCAAAAATAAAGTTGAAAAAATCGAAATTAGAAAGCTGTTTCAAGGCAAATATGATCGCCGCAATGCCATACTATTTATCCACAGCGGAACAGGAGGGACAGACGCTCAGGACTGGGCAGAGATGCTTCTTCGGATGTATCTCCGTTACGCCGAAAGAAAAAAATGGAAAGCAAAGATTGTTTCCTCAACGCGAGGCCAGGAAGCGGGAATAAAAAGCGCGACAATAGAGATTGACGGCATATCGGCCTACGGACACCTCAAGGCAGAAGCGGGCGTGCACCGATTGGTGCGTTTGTCGCCATTTAATTCCAATAATCTCCGGCAAACTTCGTTTGCGCTAGTTGAAATTTTGCCCGAAATTGATAAAATAGAAAATGTCGAAATCAATCCCGCTGATTTGAGAATCGACACATTCAGAGCGGGAGGAGCCGGTGGCCAGCATGTGAACAAAACTTCAAGCGCGGTTCGCATTACCCATATTCCAACTGGCCTCTCTTCCAGTTCTCAAAGCGAACGCAGCCAGCTGCAAAACAGAGAGCAGGCGATGAAAATACTCAAGGCCAAGCTGAATCAAAAAAATCTCAAAGAGCAAGAAGACAAAGAAAAAAAACTGAAAGGAAAACACGCCGAAGTCCAGTGGGGAAGTCAGATTCGTTCCTATATTCTGCATCCCTACAAGCTCGTCAAAGACCACCGCACAAAATTCGAATCAAAAAATCCAAACGAGGTGCTTGAGGGGAAAATTGAAGATTTCATTGAAGCATACCTGAAAAATGTCAATGATTGAATTTAAAAGCGTAAAAAAAATATACACAGGCGGCATAATGAACACTTGCGCTCTTGATGATGTCAGTTTTTCCATTGATGAGAAAGAGTTTGTTTCTTTTGTCGGCCACAGCGGAGCGGGAAAGTCAACAATATTGAAAATGATATATGCCGAAGAAAAACCTTCGTCGGGAGAAGTATTGTTCAACGGGGAGGACATAACACACATAAAACCGAAAGGGATGCCTCTCCATCGCCGCCGTATCGGAACGGTATTTCAGGATTATAAGCTCCTCCAAAAAAAGACAGTCTTTGAAAATGTTGCTTTTGCACTCGAAGTTTCGGGTTATCCAAACAGCGAAATCCGGAAAAGCGTTCCCCAAATTCTTGAAATTGTGGGATTATCAAACAAGGCGGAAAACTATCCCCATGAAATTTCCGGCGGTGAGAAGCAACGGGTGGCGATCGCCCGGGCGCTTGTTCACCGTCCGGCCCTCATTATCGCCGATGAGCCGACTGGAAATCTTGACCCGATCAGCGCTTGGGGAATTATCCAGCTGCTTATGAAAATTAATAAACTGGGAACAACAGTGGTTCTAGCCACTCATGACAAGGAAGTCGTCAATAATATCAAAAGACGCGTCATTACCCTTGATCAAGGAAGAATAATCAGGGATCATAGCAAAGGACGCTACGCCATATGATAATTTTGACTCTCACCAGAACTTTCAAGTCCGGTTTTCAAAATTTCTTTCGAAATGGGTCTTTGACTGTGGCGGCGGTCAGTATTCTGACGCTGGCGCTTCTCATCATCAGCGTTATCCTGGTTATTTCTATCAGTGCTAATATGGGACTCAAGTATGTCCAGGATAAGATTGATATTCGAGTTTATTTCAAAGGCAATGTTGAGGAGCAGGACATAATGGCTTTTCGTTCCGAAATTCAAAAATACAAGGAAGTCAAGGCCGCCGAATATATTTCGAAGAACAAAGCCCTCGATGATTTCAAGGCTGCCAATGCCGGAAAACCCGACATCCTGAAAGCTGTCGAGGCCGTCGAAGAAAATCCGCTTCTTGCCTCCGTGAACATCAAAGCCGCAAACCCGGAGCAATATGATATTATTGCCAAATCGGTTGAGAATTCAAGCTATCGGGACAATATAGCCAGCATCAACTACCAGCAATATAAGCTTGTTATTGACCGCTTCAATACGACCATCAAAACGATCCGAAAGACCGGGGCGTTTCTTTTCGTTTTATTTTCCCTTATCGCGATTCTCATCACTTTCAACGTCATCCGGATGACAATTTTCAACCACGGAACGGAAATTGAAATAATGCGGCTCGTCGGGGCTTCAAACAATTTCATTCGCCTGCCCTTTGTTTTCGAGGGCGTAATTTATGGAATTTTCGCGGCTGTTATTTCGATTATTCTTCTTTATCCGATCATGAAAGTTGTCACTCCCTACGTCGTCGGTTCGGCGTATGTTCAGATCATTCAGGCTGATTTCATCAGATATTTCGTTTTGATCTTCATTGCCCAGCTTTTTGTGGGTGTTTTTTTGGGTATCATCAGCAGTATCCTCGCGATCAGGAGATATTTGAAGGTGTAAATAAATTATCTTGCCGTGCAGCACCAATTACGTAACTAGTTACGTAATTTTTTTATTCTGGGGCTGTGAGGAAAACTTCGAACATATATATTTCTTTTCGAATACCACCTTTTCAAATCCCGAAGCATTTGCTTCCCATTTTTGAATGCAATATTTTTAGGATATTTTCCAATACTGAACCATCGCAGTTCTGAAATATCGTCGCCCGGTTTCATTTTGCCGCTCCTAATTTTCACAATGTATGTAATATTAAGAGTTGATTCTTTTTCTGCTCCGTAGGTATCCATTATAAAATCAAGTCTGTCGATAACACGGACTCTGAGACCGCTTTCCTCCAGGACTTCTCTTTTCATTCCAGCTTCGGGATGTTCTCCATCTTCCAAAAATCCGCCGATAATATCCCATTTTCCCTTTGAAGGATTGATCCTTCTTTTTCCAAGCAACACTTTATCTCCATCGATTATTAAGGCGCTTGCTGTTGGTTTCGAATTTTGGTAGAAAACAAATTCGCAATCCAAACACCAAAACCTTGGAAAAGCAGCTTTCTTTATTTTCAATCTTCCTCCACATTTTGGGCAGAATTTATATTTCATAAATTTGGCTCCGAACGCTGAACGAAATCCGAACTTTTTTTAGCGAAAATCCGAACGCTGAATTTTGAAAAACTTTTACGCTCGGGCGGGCAAAAAGAAAAGGGGTTGGGGGAAGGAATTTTTGCCTGCTTTCGCTTTTCCGCCGTCGCCGAATTTCGTGCCAGCGGAGCTGGCGCGCCG
Source organism: Candidatus Moranbacteria bacterium GW2011_GWC2_40_12 (assembly GCA_000995965.1). Classification (GTDB taxonomy): domain Bacteria; phylum Patescibacteriota; class Minisyncoccia; order Moranbacterales; family UBA11712; genus UBA11712. The sequence goes on along the minus strand of LBYD01000001.1, from coordinate 136,002 downwards.
TCTGAATTTTTAATCAATTTCCAAAAAGTATCCTTACGGAAAATTGTTTAAATTTAAACATTCTTAAAAAAATCAAACAATTTTCCGAGATTGCTTTTCCTTTTCGAGCGAATAAGTTCTTTGAGAGAAGGTATTTCTTTTTTCATCATTTTTTCACCGGCCAGAATTTTATTTTGTCCGTTCACAAAATCATACCATTTGTTGGATCCCAAATCTAAATTTATGACGATATCCGCTTCTTTTGATTGATAAAAGGATAAATAATGGCGCATGATATTCATCGAATCATGGGCGATGTCCAACAGGCCGGATCGCCAATTATCATCCACATAGTGTTTGTCTAAATTGACGGCAATAACAATATCCGCGCCCATTTTTCGCACAATTTCAACCGGAACCGGCGCTCCCACTCCTCCATCAACCAATGTTTTTCCGTCCTTTTCCACCGGTTGAAAAACCAATGGCATGGAAATGCTGGCTCGAATGGCATCGGCTATATTCCCGCTGCGAAGAACCACGATTTCGCCTGTTTTTATGTCAGTCGCGGTGGCCGCAAACGGCACCCGGCAATCCTCGAAGTTTTTGGCCACCAAGTTGCTTTCAATGAAAGATTTTATCCTTTCTCCCTTTATAAATCCTTTCCCCATGCGAGGATCGACCAAAGAGAACACATCCCGATTGGTCATATCCAAAACAATTTTTTCAATTTCTGCTATGCCCAGCCCTGACGCCCAAAGGCCGCCAATCACGGCGCCGATACTGGAGCCGGCAACGCAGTCGATTGGAATGTTATTCTCTTCCAAGACTTTTATCACGCCAATGTGGGCGAGACCCCTCGCCGCTCCGCTACCCAAAGCCAGACCGATTTTTGGTTGTTTTGTTTTTTTCATAAATCGAATGTTACGGTGGTTTACCTGCAATACTCACTCTTCGCGCCTGACCGTTCATCGCTGGCAGGTAATGATTTTACTCTCTGCGCGTCTGAAGCGGGCAGCAGGTCAAACCAACAGATGCCATGTCTCGCCAACGAATTTTTTTCATCAATGGTTATGCCATTTTTTTGGCGCAGATCATACACGCCGAAATCGACAAATACATTACCCTCCCGATTGACGCTGGTTGCGATGACATCGCCCGTCGTGACGTACACATCATCGGGAAACAGGGTCGTTCGTGAATCATTCACTTTCGCTTCAGGCAATTGCCGGGCATACGCCTCAAATCGCGGAGTTAGGGTTGCCAGATGATCAAATCGGTACATGATGCCGCAGTCATGGATAAAATCAAATAAATATTGAACCTGCCCATCCTCAATATACCGGCTCGCGTCTTGCAGCCGGGCATCCAGAGGCACTGTGACGGTTATGGCGTCGCTCCGATACCCATCAAACCTAAATCCGCCGTGCGCCTTAAAATCATCACCGCGGTATTGGCCCGGATACAGGATCGAAGACGCTTTTGAAACATCAACGGGCGATTCGATCTCAAGCGGATCAGGGCATGCCCGGGGCGTCCCGGAAGGAGCATACTCTTCGCCATCAAAGTTCCACCTGACTTTTTTTGCAGGTGCAGTGACATTGTCGGCAGGCGCGGTTGAATAGTCGGAAAGCGTTGGCTGATTGTTTTTTTGCGAGCCAGTTCTTTCGTCTTCAGTGGCAGTGAAGTGCCACCATGCAAAAGCAATGAAAATAACCAAAACAAGGACAATGAGAATGTTTTTTTTCATATATATGAGTATACCAGAATATTGTTCTACAGTCTTGGGACTTATTCCAAATTTTCGAACCAAAAAAACCCAACTGATGGGTTTCTTACTTCAGAATTTTTCTTTACAAGTCAATAACCTTTTATTTGAGGTTAAACACTCTTTAATGGCATAGTGGAAAACGCTGAACATACAATGTGGCTCCGGGACTTGGATTCGAACCAAGATTACCTGATCCAGAGTCAGGCGTCCTACCATTAGACGATCCCGGAATATGTTAACCAACAATTTTTTTAAATAAATCTCTCAACTGTTGTTTTAAAAATCTTCTGCCTTCAGTAGTTTTTAAATATTTCTCCCGCCGTATACAATCACTCTTTACAACGTAGCATTCAAAGTGAATTAATCTGGCTGGAAGTTTATATTTGGTTGCTTCCACTTTCCCGGCCTGATGCTCTGATACTCTCCTTTTAATATTATCAGTCCTGCCTTTATACAAGCTATTATTTCCTAGTGAAAGAATATAAATGTAATGCATTCATGTTTGAGGGATTCGGCCGGTCATACGACCGGCCGCCCGATCGGATGATCGGGCGAACCCCAATTACCTGATCCAGAGTCAGGCGTCCTACCATTAGACGATCCCGGAATATATCAACCTTCATATTCTACTGAAATTCGCCCAATTTTTCAAGGGTTGAAAAAAAAATGAAAGTTTGCTAGTATTAGGAATACGTTAACCACAAAAATATGGCCGATCAAGAAATCGGAAAAGTGGTTCATTATTTTGACAAGGCGATGGTAGCTGTCGTGAAACTGTCGAAAGTCGTCAAGGCGGGGGATCCGCTCAAATTCGTGAAAGGAGACAATGAATTTGAGCTCAAAGCTGATTCGATCCAGCTCAACCATGAGCCCGTCAGCAAAGGAAAAAAGGGCGAAGAGATTGCGATCAAGGTGCCAAGTCCGACAAAAGAAGGAGCCACTGTTTTTAAAGTCAAAGAAGCCTAAAGTGAATCCAAAAAGTACTCTAATGGGGTGCAATAGATATAACCCTCGTGTTTAATTTTTTTCTGTGGATCTAACATCGCTGCTCAACAATTATTTGATTCTGATTCCGCTCATCATCTGGACCCTTGTCTGGAAAGGAATTGCACTGTGGAAATCGGCCAGACAAGGCGAAATGATTTGGTTTATAGCACTTTTGCTCCTAAACACCCTCGGAATCCTTGAAATAATATATATATTCATTATTGAGAGAAAAAAAACAGTTGGTATCCAGCCCGACGCGAAAATTGAAGAATTCACGAAAAAAAGAATGGTTTAAATAATTTTTCCAAAACAGCTAATCATAATTTTTCAAAGCCATGGCAAAAAAACCCAATATTGAACCTCTAGGCGAGAACGTCCTGATTGAACCCGCGAAATCAAACTCGAAAACCGCTTCCGGCATCGTCCTTCCCGACACAAGTGAAGAAAAGCCGCAGGAAGGTGTTGTTATCGCCGTCGGAATGGATAAAAAAATCAAAGTGAAGGCCGGACAAAAGGTGATCTATTCGAAATATTCCGGAAATGAAATCAAGATCGGGGAAGCTGAATATCTTTTGGTCAAGAACGAGGACATTTTGGCAATAGTAAAATAGAGACAACAAAAGCCAAGCATTTTGAAATCCCGCTTTCCGCGGGATTTTTTTTAAGGCTCGGCTTTAAACTGTCAGTCGCTCACTATTTTTCCGTTATTGTTTTTCCAGGATGCCAATCCGCCGTCAAGAACATAGACATTGAAAAAATTCAGGTCGAATAGAATCACTGCCGCCTTGCTCGCTTCTTCCTCGTTTTCACCATAAACAACTGCTTTTTTTACGGGAGAAATGGCTTTCTGGTTTGATTCAAGATGGGGAAGCGGAAGATTGATTGACCTTGGTATGTGGCCTTGATTGAATTTTTCTTTGTCTCTTATATCAATAAATTGGACAAGTTCGTCTCCGCCTGAAAGTTCACTGGCTAATTTTTCAACTGTTATTTTTTTTATTTTGCTTTGATCGCCTGGAGAATTTCCTCCTGAAACCAAAGTATAACCTTCATTGCGCCAGTCCGTTATTCCCCCGCGAAGATATTTCGCATTCACGAAACCCGCGGCAATGATATCATTAGCCGCTTCGGCAGCCTCAAAAACATTTTCGCCTTTATTCACGATAACAATGTTGGTCGTATTTTCAGCACCGGCCTTTTTGATTTGATCTGCCAGGCCTGTTCCGGGCAGAAAATTTATTGCACCGGCTATATGCCCCGCGGAAAAATCACCGGCGTTTCGGAGATCGACGATGAACAGTTTTTCGTTGTCCCTAATTTTTTCGGAAAATTCTTTCAAAGTAATCAATGGAGCTTTGAGAATCTCTTCATTTATTTTTGAATCTTTTTCTTCTTTTTGGGTATTTTTGAAGATAATCGGCCGGACTAAAGACCAGCTGATCACGGCTAAAATCAGGACAAACCCCAGAATAAAAATTTTGTTTTGATTTTTCCGATAAAATTCCGGATTTTCTTTTTGCATTTTTTTGTTTTATTAAACCAAGACATTGCCTAAAAAATCTTTGTGTCCTTTCAAAAACTCCTCGACTGTCATTTCTTTTTTCCCCTCGAGTTGGACTCTCTCCAGCACTATTAATCCTTTTTTTGCTTGAACGGCTATCTTGTCTTTATATTTTATCACTTTTCCGGGCAATTCTCCAATATCCTCCTTTTCTTCCATCTCTATCTCCGCCAGCTTCAGCCTTTTTTTCCCCATTCTTAAGGTAAAATAAGCAAATATTCCCGGCCAAACTTTATATGCTCTCCATTTCCTAAAAATTGTTTCCGCCGGATCATTCCAATCGATTTTTCCATCTTCTTTTTTTACTGTTCGGCAAAAAGTGGCTTCTTTTTCATTTTGCAAAGTTGGCTTGATTGATCCGCTAATCCAAAGGGGAATGGTTTCGAGCAAAGCTCTTCCTCCGACGTCAGCCAATTTTTCGCTCAAACTGTGAGTGGTGTCTTTTTTTTTGATTGAAATCGATTCCTGGTTTATGATCTCTCCGGCATCTAATTTTTCGTTCATCAGCATCAAAGTGATCCCCGTTTTATTTTCCCCTGAAAGTATGGCCTCTTGAACGGGGGAGGCGCCGCGGAATTTTGGAAGAAGCGAAGCATGAATATTTATTGCCCCGTATTTCGGAATTTCAAGAATTGATTTGGGAAGAATCTTTCCATACGCGGCGACGACGATAAGATCCGGGCGCAGTTTCATAATTTCCTTGACTGCCTTTTCTTGCCTGAGATTCTGCGACTCAAAAACGGGAATGGTTTTTTTTTCGGCCAGTTCTTTGACAGCTGATTTTTTCATCATCCGCGACCTCCCAAATTTTTTATCCGGCTGGGTGAAGACGGCCACGACACTATAGCCAGCCGTGATTATTTCCTTGAGAATTTTTTCCGCAAAATGCGGAGTTCCAAAAAAAATAATCTTGATATTCTCTTTCCTCAAACTTTCCCAAGATCGGATCTTGGGAGAAATCCCAATCATCATTTTACAATTCTGTCAATTATCAAAACTCCGTCAAGATGATCTATTTCATGCTGAAGCACGCGCGCCAAAAGCCCTTCAGCTTTGATCTTTATTTTCCTGCCATCAAGATCTTTTGCTTTTATTTTCACCTTTACCGGCCGTTCAACCGGAAAAAACTTTCCCGGAAAGCTCAGGCACCCCTCTTCGAAAACTTCTTTTTTTCGGGAAAAAGATTTTATTTTTGGATTGATTAATATATGCGCTGTGTTGTCAACCCGGACGACGCAAATTCGAAGGCTGGAATTGACCTGCGGCGCGGCAAGTCCAATTCCTTTTTCCGCTTCCATTGTTTTCAACATATCTGAAACCAGCTTCGCGATCTGCGGGTCTTTGAAATCTTTCACTTCTTCCGACTTTTTGCGGAGAAAATCATCAGGATATTTTATAATCTTCAGCATAACATTACGAATTACTAATTCGCGACGTTGCATGCTTATACGAATTTCGAACTTCATTTTTTCGGATTCGAGAGAGATTCGTACAGCTAAAGCGTGCTTATCGGATCAACATCAACCACCCAGCCCTTTCGCAGGCCGCTAATCACGGAAAAAAAAGGTAATTTGCGCATTTCGGTTCCTGGCACGGCTTTGATCAGTATATTTTTATGATAGTATCCTCTTCTTTTGGCCGCAAAGGGATCGTATGGTTCGCCTATATCAATATTACTATCCGCAAGCGCTTCGAGCAAGCCATATACCTTGTTAGCCTCATTTTTCGCTTTTATTTTGTTTTTATCTCTAAAAATAATTTTGATTATCCTTGAAAACGGGGGATTCATGGTTTTTTTTCTTTCCTTCAGCTCTTTTTCGAAAAACTCAGCCCAATTTCGGTTTTTGAACGAGCCCAGCAAAAAACTGTCGGGATAAACCGTTTGAACGATCAAAATGCCGCTTTTTTTCAGAAGGCCCTCAGCTTGGCCAAGAATCGCAAAGACCATTTCTCTCGAGTTGAAATCGGGAATGCTTCCCAAATCGTCAAAGCTGGGAAAAGCAACTAGGTTGAATTTGCAAAGTCTGCCAATTTTCAAGGCGACTTGCGTGCCGATGAGAATGTCGAAATTTTCATCCGACAAATCTTTCAACATTTTTTCGCTTTTCTTTTTCGATTTCGAAGCGTCAGCTTCAAGACGCAGTATTCGCGCTGACGGGAAAAGCCTTCTGATTTTTTTCTCGACCAGCTGGATACCTATTCCCTGATGTGAAAATTGGCATGCCCCGCAAGAAGGACAGGCGCAAAAAAGATCCATTTTATGGCTGCAATGAAGGCATCTGTATTTTTCTTTTTCTTCAAAATAGACCAGCGCCCGGTTGCATTCTGGACAGCGCAAAACTGTTTTGCAGCTTCGGCAAATCGAATAACTTGAAAATCCTTTTCGGTTCACGACCAGCAGCGCCTTTTCTTTTCTGTCTATTATGCTTGAGAGCGACTTGTAAAGCTCCTTTGCAATCGGAAAGTCAGCGCTCTTTTTTTCTCTGAAGATGTTCGATATTCTGATTTCGCTCCGGTTTGAATTATCTTCACCCAAATCCGATGCTTGAACAAACTTCTCTTTTTTTCTTTTCCACATTTCAACAGTTGGAACGGAATTTGAATATATTATTTTCGCACCATGGATATCGGCCAGCAACTTGGCGGCTCGAGCCGCGTTGTATCTCGGGTTCATGTCCCATTGCTTGTGTGAAATTTCACCGGATTCCTCGACCGCGATCGTCCCAAGCCCGCAAAAGGGGAGAAATAGGCCCGTTTTCGTAGCGACGACTATCTTGATTTCTCCATTTTTGATTTTTTCCCAAACGTCAAAGAAATTTCCTTTTGAGACCGATCCGTGAATCAGGGCAATTTCTTCTGTTTGAAAATGTTTTTTGAGATTTTCAAAAAAAGCAGCTGCAGGAAATATCTCAGAAATAAGATACAATAATTGCTTATTTTCTGCAATTGCCTGCTTCATGGCTGAAAATATATCCTTATCTCTTTCATCTTCGGGACCGACCAAGACGACTTCTTTGCTTTTTGCGCCTGTTATTTCCTTCGTCCGACCGCTTTTTTTTATTATCTCAATCTTCGCCGCATTCATTCGTTTTTTTTTCTTCATTTCCGAGATTTTCGGAACCATCATCTTCAAAATTATCCCAAGCGGAGAAAGATAGAAATCCGCCATTTTTTTTGCAAATTTGATTTGTTTTTCGGTAAGCATTTCTTCTTCCACGATGTTTTTCACATTCTTCAGTTCAAAATTTCCTTTTCGGGGAAAATCCTCTCGGCTGTCCAATGCGATCCCTGAAATGACGCGATTATAGAAAGGTATTTCCACCAGGCTCCCGCTTTTTATCGGCTTCCGGAATAAATACGAGAAAACCTGCGTTCTCGCGATTGGCAAGCGAATGAGCGGAGCGATTTTTATTATATAATTGCCTTTCATTTTTTTTCGGGGAAAGAATAGTGATTAATTGCGAAGCGATACTAATGATTTTCGTTCCTCGCTTTGCGTTTTTTGATTATCTAATTATTTGATATTAAGGCTCGCCACCATGTATCCCACTCCGAAAGGAGCTTCATAACTCAAATTCTTCACTTCCCATCTCGTGTTCTTGAGAGCACCCAAGAGCATGATAATCGAACGCAAACCGCATTCTCCGGATTCTTCAATGAGATATGGGTCGATATTCAGAACGCCTTTGGTGTTTTTTTGCTGGATTAAATCAATGAGCATCCTGTCAAACACTCTTCCTTGGGGGGAGTATCCGGCCGGAGCATCAAGCGAAACCCGGTGCGACAAATCTCCACTCGCAATGAAAGAGATCAGTTTTGGGCTGCCTTGCAAGACACTCCCCAAAATTTCTCCAAATCGGAAATGATAATCCAAAGGCAGCATTGAATATGACATATGGATCAGCCGCGGATTATAGCCCAAATCCTTTTCATTCATCAAATAATAAAGAGGCACCAGGGCTCCATGATCAAGTTCGAGTTCCCTCGCTAGGCCAATCGGCAATCGGGCCATCCGGCTACTTTCCATAATCTCGTCAATGAGTTCGCGGTCATTTTCGAAAATAAACCGGCGATGATCGCCGAAAGAGGACAAATCTCCGCGAAGAGTGGGAGAATAGTTGATAATGAATTTATCGTATTGCACCGGACCATGGGGTGAAATCAGAACAATCGTATTCGCTTTTACGGAACGGAATTTTTCTCCAGCCGCCTTCATCGCATTCACGGTTTTTCTGCTCAAATTCAAATTACTCCGACCGATAGTCGGAATAATAATTGGCGGATGAGGAGTAATCGCGGCAAAGCGTATCATAGTTGCCTTTCGCTCAATTCTCTATTACAATTCTAGCATAAGAAATCATTCCGAAGAAATGCAGCTCCTCGACGGAAAAAAATTGTCCGGAAAAATTATTCTTGACCTGAAGAAACAGGTTTCTCGCCGGAAAAAGAAGCCTGTTTTGGCGATGATCCTGGTCGGCAATGATCCGGCTTCAAAGATATACGTGGACCGAAAAAAAATATTTTGCGCGAAAGCGGGAATCGGGTCACGAGTATTCACTTTTCCTGAAAAAACTTCGGAGAGAGAAATTCTTGAAATCATTTCTAGTCTAAATGCAAACGGGAATATTTCGGCGATAATGGTCCAACTGCCTCTGCCGAAGCATATGGATAAGAATAAGATTATTGAAGCGATTGATCCCCAAAAAGACGCTGATTGCCTTCACCCGCTAAATTTTGGAAGGTTCGTCCAGAACGGCGAAGAATATTCCATTGTCGCGCCCGCTACACCTCTGGGAATAATCAAATTGCTGAAGGAAAATAAAATAAAAATCGAAGGCAAAAACGCGGTTGTTGTCGGCCGCTCGAATATCGTGGGAAAACCGATGGCCCAGTTTCTTTTGAATCGAGGTGCGACGGTCACAGTCTGCCATCGGCATACTAAAAACCTCAAAAGCTATACCCAGAAGGCCGACATTCTGGTCGTGGCTGTTGGAAAAATGAATTTGATCAAGGCTGATATGGTGCAAAAGGGGGTTGTCGTGATTGACGTCGGAGTGAACCGCAAAGGTAAAAGAATATTTGGTGATGTGGATTTCGCGTCAGTTTCCAAAAAAGCCTCCTTCATCACCCCCGTCCCCGGCGGCGTCGGCCCGATCACGATTGCGATGTTGCTTTGGAACACAGTGAGATTGGCGCAGAAATAATCAAAAATGTTTTGATATAGCAACTCCTCTTCGGATAGTTTTTTGTGTTTTCTATAAAACCTCTTCTTCCACGTCGGATGCGGTTTTCAGCTTCTTTTTGGCGATAAGCTGCTTCAGAATCTCGAGATCTGACGCGCCGAATTCGCGAAAGATATATAAAATAAAGATATAGACGGCGAACAAAATCGCCGACCAGAGAATGAAAACGTATTTCCCTTCCGGGAAAAATATTGAGGCAAAATACATGATCGCCGAAGCAAGCAAGATTTTCAAAAAACTCGAAAACTTGAACAGATAGCCGAAAAATCGGTAAGAATATGCAAGAACCAACGCCATTGAAACAAAAGAGGTGATTGATGTGGCTACGGCCGCGCCCGTGATGCCGTACTGATGGATAAAAAAATAGCTAAGGGCTATATTTGTCGCAAGTCCCGCAAAAGCAATCATCATCGGCGCTTTCACTTTCCCCGCGCCGTTCAAGGCAAAGGCCATGACATAGAAAATAGTCAGAAAAGTGACACCGCTCATGAGAATCGACATCGGTCCGGCCGCTCCCAGAAATTTTTGGCCGTAGAAAATCTCGAGAATCGGCTCGGAATAGACGGACATCAAAATCGCGATAGGGAGAAGAAACATCGTCATCAAGCGCAAAGACTGGCTGATCAACTTCTTTGTTTCACTGTGATTTTCGCTTGACGTGGATTTCGAAACTGCGGGGAGGATAATAATTGTCAGGGCATAAAACAAGAAATAGGGGATCCGTCCGACAGTGATCGCGCCGTTGTATAGCCCCGTCAAAGCGTCGTCGCGCAAGATCCCTTTCACGAGATAGAGATCGATCGTAATCAAAAATTCATAGGCGATGAGAAAAAGCGTCATCGGCCAGGCGTAATGCAAGAGTTTTCGCCAGTCGAAAGATCCTTCGGGCTTGAGTTTTCTATACGGATCAAAAAGTGTCGCCGCGAGAAACACGAAAAAAGGAGCAAAGACATAGCCGACAATCGCTCCTTCAAGAGCCAGGCCTTTGGATTTCAAATAATAGGCCAGCCCCAATATAAAACCAAGCCGTGCCACCGACCGGATAGTCTTGAGCCAGGCTTGAGTGCTGAACTCGTGAAGACCGGTGTAATAGTAGAAATAAAAAGACGCGAGCGCAAAGGCGGGGATCACGAGCGAAGATAGCCTGAATAAGTTCGTTAGCGACGGATCGCCTAAAATGTTGGAAATGACCGGGGATAACAAAAAAAATATAACCGTGACGCTGCCGATGAGCGCAAATTGAATTTTCGCCGTTTGCCGCTTGATGGTCGGAATCAGACCCAGATTCGTGTCGTATATTTCCCCCAAATATTTTGCCATGGCCGTCGGCACTCCCTGTCCGATGAGGACCACAATCATTGTCGTGAGAGTGACAACAATTCCAAAACGCCCGTATTCCGCCGGTCCCAAAATCCGCCCCATCCCGGAATGAATGACGTATGCGGAGAGATTGTAAATCACCTCGCTAAGAGCGACCCAAAAAAAAGATTTTACGAGAAATTTTGACATTTTTGTAATTTGTAACTAGCAATTAGTAATTGGGATAAAAAAATAAAATCCTAATTACCAATTACAAATTACTAATTACTTGCTGATGGATTTCTTCTTTATCTTTCTCCCCGTTGATTACAATCAAATTCCAGTCTTTGATTTTATCAGCAAATATTTTCTCTTTCGCTACCAAATATTCAATTCCCTGATCCGGTTTTCGCTCGCGCTGCATGATCGCTTCCGGTTTAACCTCGATATAGAAAGCGAAATCGGGTTTGGGAATATATTTTTCCGCGCATAAATTCTTAGACGTCGGATGTCTACGCTTTTCTAAAAACAGAATATTCACTACGCTGTCAAAAAAATACCGGTCGGAAATGATATAATCAACCCTGAGTATCTTAAGCAACCTAAAAAACCTAAACATATCAATCAAAAGCGCGATTTTGCGCAACTGAATTTGCAGCCAATTGGCCTTTATCACACTTTTATTTTTTGTCGAGGTGAAACCTCGACAGGTTACTTTGCCGATTGAAAACTCCACCGCGTGGAAATAGAAAAAAGTCTTGCCTTGTTCTTCAAGATATTTCTTCAAAAGTTCAATTTGGGTCGATTTCCCGGAGCCGTCAAGTCCGGAGAAGGTGATGAATTTTGGCATTGACAAATAAAATAAATTATTTTATTCTTGTTAATCAAAGATAACATCAAATAATTCAGGAGGGACATCAAGTGAAAATTGTTGAATGTCTGAGTGAGAATATCAATCGGTTTATCGAGGGTGCCATACAACATGAGGATAATATGGCAAGACTTGCCATTCTCAGGCAAATCAAGGAAGCCGTCGACCATCCAAGCATCTGCAAGCTGAAAGCAGCGGCTAAATTAGCCCGAAGGCTTGAATATCATCCGGATCTGCACAAGAGTCTGACGCGTGCAGCCCACAAACAGACACAATTATTTTAATGTCATCTTTCGCCTAGAAGCCATGCCACGCGCATAAATCCGTCTGCATGGCTCTTTTTTTAAAAATACTAAAACCGGATACAAGACATTTTTCAATACATCAACACCGCCACCGGCTCCATCTTCGCCACTTTTTTCACGATTTTGTTTTCTTCCATGCCGGCGATCACTTCCTCAACATCCTTATAATAACTTGCGTCCTGGAAAACCACACCTTTTGATTTTGCGTTATACAATTTCACTTTTCTCTTCTGCATTTTCGCAAACAATTCTTCTTTTGTGCCAGCCTTGTCGTTTTCGGGATTCTTGCGCCGTCCGGTGCCGTGACCCGCGGAAAAAAAAGTTGATTCGTTCTCGTTTGTGCCGACGCCAAGATACATCGGCGTACTCATTGAGGAAGGGATGAAAACGGGCTCACCGGCGATTGCCCGAACAGCACCGTTGCGATGGACCCTGACATCTTTTCCAAAATGATTTTCCCGGTTTATAAAAATATGAGGGGAATCATAAAGGAGTTCGAATTCTGGATTTTTCCCCAAAACTTTTTCAATGGTTTGGTCAAGATTGTGGGTAAGAATGCTGCGATTTGCAAATCCCTGATTTCCCGCCGCTTGATGCGCCGTCAAAAACATTTTTCCTTCGGGAGTTTCCGCATCATAGGCGAAAAATTCATCCTTATTTTTGTAAGCAGAGATTTTTTTCGCAATCTCGCGATATATTTTTTTCTTCTCCGAACGCCAAAATAATTTTCCAAGTTCAAGAATAATTCGCTGGCTCAGATGTTCCTTTTTTTTGGGAGTATAGAGATATGAGGCATATTGCCCGAGAAGACCCGAACCCGTGTGCATCATGAAAATATATTGTCCATTTTGAAGCCCGAATCTTCTCGCCACGTCACTATCGATAATGTCTGTTATTTTCATGAGATCCAAAAAATGGTTTCCCGCCGCTCCCAAAATTCCAAGACGAAATTTCCCAATCCACAAAAATAGCTCCGGAATCGCGTCGGTTATTTCTTTTTTGCTTATTTCCTGGTCGAAAAAATTTCCGTTTTTGAACGTATTTTCAATTTCATTTTTTGTTCGTGTTTTGAAATATTTTGTGACTGACCTAAGCCCGTTTCGGCAAATGTCGACCACAAGGGAATAGGGAACTGGAGTACCGACATACGCCTTTGTCGGGATTGTTTTTATTAAGCCATTAAACAACTTATCAATATTTTCGGGCGAAAGATCCGAGTCTGTAAGATTGGTTTTCAGAAGCCTCATACCGCAATTGGGCGCCGTATCGTTGATTTGCGGTAAAAGGTATTTTTCGCTGGCTACGACTGTCCCGGTCGGATTTTTGCGTCCTTTTTTATCGTGCACGTCGGAAAGGGCCGCGACATGGTGAAAAACATATTCTTGAGAAGCTGTATTCTCAAGCTGCCGCAAAGTTTTTTCATTTGGCAAAAGGTCGTCTGAACAATGCAAAATCGCCGGGACCTTCATTTTGTCCGTCTGGAATTTTTTCTTGTGTTTTGATAGCGATTCGATACCCTGCATAAAGCAATTAACAATTATAAGTCTGTGACCAAGACAACGCAAATATCCGCATTTCAAATTACGAATTACTAATTACATTTTCATAAACTTCTTCGTATTCTTTCACTATTTTTTTTATGTCAAAATTTTCCCTTGCAAATTCCATTCCCTTGTCGCCCAGCTCGCGGCGCGCTTCAGGACTTGAATGAAGGTACAAGATATTGTCTTTGAGCGCTCTTCGGTCGCCCGGTTCAATCAAAAGGCTGTTTTCATCATTCAAAAAATATCGGAGCCTTGGGATATTGCTGGTGATCACCGGTTTCCCGCATGCCATCGCCTCCGGAACAACCAGAGGAATGTCAAATTTTCCGGCCATCGTCCGGGCGGGAAAAATTGAAATGTCGCAGAGATTATATATTTGCTCCATCGTGTATCCGCCGTCATCCAGAAAAGCCACCCTGTCCAGCACGCCTTCTTTTTTGAATTCTTTTTTCACCTCTTCCTTTTTTTCCGCGTCAGCCTGATTCTTCACCCGGACAGCCAGATGCAGTTTGAAATTTTTGTTTTCTTTCGACAACTCTGAAAAAACGGGAGCGATGTCGTCCATATCCCCGAGCCGCAAGTATTCTCCCGTGTAGTTTATCACAAAATCGCTTTCACTTGTCTCATATTTTTTCATCAGTTCCGGATTTTTCGGAGCGGGGGAAAATAAATTGATGTCAATTCCCGGATAGATTCGCTTCACATTTCCGAATCCCATTTTTTCCAGCTTTTCTTTGGCGTAGTCGGAGTAGGCGATGATAAGATCGGCGTGGATAATTTTCTTTATTTGCTCGTCGCTATAAATATCGTCTCGAAGCGTGGCCAGAGTCTGGATGGTTTTCAATTTTTTATTCCGAAGGCATAGTTTCAGCGCGAAAACATTCAGTTTTGTCGGCGTGAAAAAAGAATGGAGAATATCATAGTCCTTTCCGCCCTTGATCAGAAATTCCCTGACAAGAAACAGGTACGCCCGCACTTTTTGCCCAAAATCCCACTTCGGTGACGTATAAATCGAATGTTGGACCACACTTTCTGGAAGATCCGCTACTTTCCCAAAAGTCAAAAGGTGCACTTCAAAATCACGGGCGTGCTTCGCCAGAGTGTAGGCAAAATCTTTGGAGCCCTCGTCCCACGGCGGGCAAATCGGGCGGGTGAGGAGTAGAATTCGTTTCATTGAATATTCTTATATATCCTATACTTCAAATCATCCGCGGTTACTTCGATTGTGACTCTAGCGGATTTTTCTAAATCTATAATCGGATAGATTTTCTGCACGGCGCCCTTTTCAATTTCAATTTTGTTGTCGGATATTTTTTTTTCGTCAATCGATATTTCATAGTTATATTCTGATTTTTCGCCTTCGTGGTTTTCAATCGTGAAATCAAGCGAATTATCCCGCGGATTTTCGAAATAAACCACGCTCCACGATTTTTTGTAATCATAGTCGTGATTTTTCGTTTCGATGACAAAAAGCACCGAGAAACTGACGATGAGAAATATAATTGTGGCGATGATGATTATTTTGCTGGACATTATAATAAATGCAAAAATCAAAAATCAAAAATCAAAAATCAAAAATTTGGTATTCGCTTCGCTCATTGAATATTTCTTTTGAATATAGATAAATAATTTGAACTGTATATTTTCGAAAAATCCGGATATTTTTCAAAACTGTTTCCTTCAAGCTGGGCGTTGAGGGCGACATAGTTCACTCCGGTTTCGGAAAAACAAGCCTGGCCTTCCAGGGAGTCTGGTTCGGAAATCATATCCCGCGTACAGGTTTCCCTAGGCTTCGTTGGATCAGCATAGCGTGACAAATTCCCGCGGCTCAAGGGGTATTTATAATCTTTCATAAAGAATAATTTATACCACGAATCGCCGTATATGTTCACATGATCCTTGAGCAATATATCCTGCGAAGAATCTAATTTTTCGGCGAGATAGTCGGCCGAATGAAAAGTCTGCATCGCTTCCTGAAATTGAGGCCGCGACTTGAAAGCCTCAGCGCTGTCTGAGAGCCCGTCAGTAATTGCGAAAAACAGCAAAATAAAGAGCAAGGCGGTTGAGAAAAAATTTGTCGATGATTTTCTGAAGAGCTTCATCAGCTCGACTATGCCAAAAGCCGCAAGCAGGGAGAAAGGAAGGAAAAGATAGTTTCCGATCCGGTCGCTCGGAATATTTACATAAAGCCACCCCGGCTTCCAGCTCATAAGAAGCAACACAATGGCCCAAGACAGAGCGAAGCTAAATTTGTATTCTTTTCTCCTGGCCGCCAGAAAAAAAAGTGCGAAGCCAAATGTCCCGAGAATCAGCCTTGCGCTTCCAGCGTTGGTTTCCAATTGGTCGAGTCCGAGACCGAATCTCGTGATTTTTGTCGGCTCGCCGGTTGCTTGAGCAACTGCCTCCGGGTTGAAATAAGAAGGGGTAAAAACAAACAGGAAATAAAAAATAACCAGCAGAAAAACCGCTATGGGAAAAGGTTTCAGGAATATCCTGAACCAGCCGCCAACAATTTTGAAAGATTTGGTGAAATTGAGCGCGAGATATGCCAAAACAATCGCGGCAACCGAATAAATCAGGATAAAAGCGGACAAATGATGGGTGAAAAGAAGCCCGGCCGCCGAAAAAAGAAATAGTCCGGCAAAGACGGAATCTTTCTCGGAAAGCGCCCGATATAAAAAATACAAAGCAACCGGAATCAGCATATTGCCGATAATGTTCCCAACCACGCCGCCGCTCACGTATTTCCCTTGGGGAGCATTGATTGCGTAGAGAACGCCCGTGACAAAGAAAATCATCGCCGCCGTTTTCGGGTTTCGAAAAACTCTTCCGGCCAATATTGACAAAGTGAAAATTCCAATGATGTTCAAAAGCAGAAGAACAATGGCGGGCATGGCTCCCATCGGGCTCGCGCCGCTCAAGAGATTTATCACCGCGAAAATAATATGCTCACCAATAATAAAGTCGGGCATCCCGTAGTCGGGAAGGCTTCCCGCGTCAACAATTTTCTGGACCCAAAACATATGATGGCCAAGGTCAGTCGACGACGGAACAATCGTGTCGGAGAGATAAGTCGTCCGCATGAATATTGCCAAAAAAAGAGAAAGAAGGATGAATATGGCTTGCCAATAAGAAAAATCAAAAAAATTCTGGGCCGCATCTTCTTCCTTTTTATCCTTTGCTTTTGCTTTTTTCCCGAATCGCCATTGGAAAACAATATAACAAAGAAGCGAAAAAGCAATGATAGCCCCAATCAGCACCGGCCCGTTCAAAAAAATACGCAGCCTGTTGAGCGCCAGAACCAGAAAATCAACCGCGATCACGCTCATTGGGACTGCCAAAGCGGCTTTTTCGAAGAAGGAAATTTTTGATCCGCCAGAGGCTGACTTCCAGCCAAAAATCGCCAGCAAAAGGAAAAAGCCGGGCAGAACGAAGACAAACGGCAAAGTCAGAACAAGTTTTGTCAAGTCTAAAATCATACGTTGGCGATTCCTAATCTCGAAGATTAGGAAAAAGTATTTTCAATAACCTCCAGATATTTTTTAGCAATTTTGTTCCAGCTATAATTTTCAATCGTGAATTGGCTGGCTTTTTTCCCAAAATCATTGCGAAAATCATCATCTGCTAGAATATCTTTTATTTTATCCGCCCACATATCGGCCTTCCCGGATTCGAGAAGAAATCCGTTTTGCTCATTTTTTATGGCGTCTTTGAGTCCCTCAAGATCAGCCGCCAATACGACTCTTCCGCAAGCAGCCGCTTCAATGGCGGTAATGCCAAAGCCTTCGAGAGATCCCGGGACTTTTATATTCGGGGAAATATACAAATCGCACGCGTTAAAAAGAATTTTTATTTGCGGCCTTGGCAGATTAAGCATCAGTTTCACCCGATTTTCCAGTCCCAGATCCTGAACGGCTTTTTCGCATTTTGGAAAATAATTTTCATCGCCCGCGGTTTTTTTCGCGATTCCGCCGCCCGCTGCGACAAAAAGACAATTTTCCGGCAATTTCGGCATTACATTCCGGATAAACCATTCCACGCCTTTATGTTTCGTGAATCTTCCGCCGCGAAATATTACTTTTTTCCCGCTGAGATTCATCCCAAGCAATCTCTCCAAATCTTCTTTGGTTTTTTTTGCGATTATTTCATCCGCATCGAATCCATTCGGAATAAACTTGCATTTTTCCTCTGGGATTCCCAATTTCTGCGCTTCAGCAATCGTTTCCTGGCCGACCATGATTAGCCTATCGAGTTTCTTGAGCGCGGGGATATTGACCGCCCTGTATATTCTTCCGAGAATCGATTTTTTGTGCGCAAAAGTGATATCAAGCCCGTGCACAATCGAAATATATTTTTTTTTTCGGTGAAACATTTTCCAAAAAACTGCCAGCGGCGAAAGAACTCCGTCTCCGAGAAGAACAACCTCGTGCCCCGGAAGAATGAAAAGGACTTTCAAAGCCACCCAAGGCAAAAAAAACGGCAGGTTCTTTTTGCCTGATTTATTGGCAATTGTCCTGGTTGTCGCAATTTCGGAAAGCGCTTTGCCGATTCCAAAATTCTGGTTTTCTATCCCGCCTAGAATTGGGGGATAGGCCCGGGAAATAAAGAGTATTTTCATAAAAAAACCACAAAATCACTATACCACAGCCGGCCGAAAAAATCGAGCTTTTAGTTTGCCTTGATGCCATATTTGTCGTATGATAATTATGGTATGAAAATTGGGATAAACGCCTCATTTTTGAGAAAAATTGATACCGGTATTGGTCAAGTGACCGATGGATTTATCCAAGAACTTTTGAAATCCCGCTCGAAAAAAAACGAGTATTTTTTGTATCTCGAAAAGGATATTGATTTGAAGCTTCCAAAAAATTTCCATAAGCGGGTTTTTCTGCCGATGCTTTGGCGGCGTGACGATCTGTTCCGAAAAATATGGTGGGAAAAATTTCTTCTGCCTCGGAAGGCCAAAAAAGACGGATGTGATGTCTTCATTTCGCTTTATCAATGCCCAACGAATTTCTCGAAAAATATCCGCCACAAAATGCTGGTTCACGATCTCATTTTGAAAGTCTTCCCGGAATATCTCAACAACTGGCGCAAGAAATTATATTTTTATCTTTCAAACCAATCTATTCGGCACGCCGATGAAGTACTTACTGTTTCTGAGTGGTCGAAGAAAGATATTCACAAATATCTTGAAGTTCCGGAGAAAAAGATAAAAGTAGCACACCCAAGCGTCAATGAAGAATTTTTCCAGACTGGAAACCATGACGAAGACAACAAAATTCTTGAAAAATACGGAATTTTCGGCCGCTATATTTTCTATGTCGGCGGATTTGATTTTCGGAAAAATGTTTCCGGACTTTTGAAAGCATATAAAAGGCTGACAGAAAGATATGAAATAAACGACGTGAAAATGGTGCTGGGAGGAGAAGATAAATCAAAATACAGCCCCCTTTTCACAAACGTCAAAAAAGAAATCGAGGATCTGGGGCTTGAAAATGACGCGGTATTGACCGGTTTTTGCGAGCAAAAAGATCTGCCGGCGCTGTATCGCCAAAGCGAATTGTTCGTCCTGCCGTCCCTTTATGAAGGCTTCGGCCTTATGGCGCTTGAAGCGATGGCTTCGGGCACACCGGCAGCCGTTTCCAAAACGTCATCACTTCCGGAAGTGGGAGGCGACGCCGTTCTCTATTTCAATCCGTATGACGAAGAAGAGATGGCCCGGGTGATGGGAAAAATCCTCCAAAATCCCAAACTCAAGCACCATCTTTCGGAAAAAGGAAAAAAGCGGTCCAAAAAATTCAGCTGGAAAAAATTTATGAATATAATTTTGAAATGATTTAGAAATTTATGGAACTTAATGATCTTATTCAAAAAGCTGTCGAAGTTCGAGAAAAATACGGAGAATTAGAAATGAAAAAATACGGCAAGAAATGGACAAATGCCCAGATAGCCCAAGGATTCGTGGGCGACATTGGCGATCTCATGAAATTAGTTATGGCTAAAGAGGGGATTCGAGATATTAAAAATATAAACGAAAAATTAGAACACGAGTTAGCTGATTGTTTGTGGAGTATTCTTGTTCTAGCTAATAATTATGGTATTGACTTGGAGAAATCATTTCTGAAGAATATGGAAGGATTAGAAATGAGAATTTCAAAAAATGATGGTTAACACGAAAAATACAGTAAAAATTTTAAAAAATATATTCAAAAGAGAACTCGCCTGGGTTTGGGTTTTTGGTTTTGTCTTGAGCCTGGTTGCCGCAGCCCTTTCGGCAGGAAACAAATTGCCGCTCGGAAAAGGGGACTTTGTTTTTTTGTCTCTGGTGGCTCTCCTAATCGCGCTCTACCGCCCCCGCTGGATATTTTTTCTTTTCGTGGGCAGCATTTCTCTTGAAAATGTGATCCTGACCGGAAACTATATTCCGTTTCAACTGCGGCCATATCAATTTTTGGCAGGAATATTGATTTTGGCAATGATAATCCTTTTTATCTCCAAACGGATAGGTTTCAAATTCTTGAAGCCAAACTGGATCGATTGGCTGATTTTGACATTGGTTCCTCTCAGTTTTTTGGCGCTGATAGGCGCTTCGAACAAATCTATTTCCCTCAAAAATAATCTTATTTTGATTTCTTTTATCGCTTTATATTTTTTGGTCCGCAATTTCTTGAGAAACTGCGAAGACCTCGCGAAAACATCCGCTTTTTTGATGATCTCATTCCTGACGACAATATTATTCGGATTTTATCAGGTTTTTTCCGACAAATTGGGCGCGAAATCTTTCGAGATAATGTTCGGACGGCCAAATTCCACATTTGCCGAACCAGACTGGCTGGGAATATATCTTGTTTTCGCGCTGGCGGTTTTTCTCGCGTTGATATTTTATTTCCTCCGGTCAAAGAGGATGCTGCTTATTTCGAGACAATACATTGTTTTGTTTTTGGATGTTTTTATTTTTTTCGATATAACGCTGCTCATATTGACCCTTTCGCGTTCAGCTTGGATCGGAGCGGCCGTTGTCATAACTTTTTATTTTCTCGCGCTAGCGCCGTCGCGCAAGACAGGCGCCGTCAGCAAATATGTCGGCGGCTGGAAAGGATTCTTGAGGGAATCGGCGATAATATTTTCGATTATAATTGCATCCTTATTGGCGGTTCATTTCGGCAAACTTTCAAAATTCGATATTTTTGACCGGGCGCGCTCAACCGCCACCAGCGAGCAGAAAATCACGATTGCTTGCGAAAACAGCGCGGATATTCCCGATTCAATTGAAGATATTGGCGAACTTCCAAAATATAATTGCCGGCATATCAATCTGGAAGAAATAAATTTCTATAAATTGCGGGGAAAAATTGTCGCCGAAACTTTCCGAAAAGACCCGAACGTGAGAACTCGAAGCGAAATTTATCGAGAGTCATGGAATATCCTCAAAAAATCGCCGCTCTTGGGCATAGGATACGGAACGATTACCGAAAAAATAGGCGTTGACCAGCGGGGAGCCGGCCTCAACGAAAGCAACGTTTTTCTTCAGATTTGGGCGGGAAGCGGGATTTTGGGATTGATGGCGTTTATAGCTGTTTTTGGCTACCTTTTTATTTATGCTTTCCGGCGCATCTCGCCGATTTGTCCGATGAACCGGTTTTTCGGCTGTCCAGTAGTGAAAGATGATTTCGAAAAAGCGATGAGTGTCTTCACGGTTTTAGGAATCACTTCTTTGATCGTCCCGAATTTATTTAACGCGGGACTTTTTATGGGAATATTTTGGTTTGGACTGGCAATAATTGTAAGCACAAGAAACATCCGTTCTGATTCGTTTTAATTCGTTCTAAATTCGCGAGTTTATGAAAATTGGCATAGATATACGGACAATAGGCAAAAAACGCACTGGTGATGAAGTATATTTTTTAAATTTGGTGAAAAATCTCGCGAAAATCAATCGTAGCGGTTCGACCGCTGCGGATAACAAGTATGTTCTTTTCACTGATCGCGATCCGGAAAAAGACAGTACTCTGAAAATAGAGATTGATAAACTAAAATTGGATGATAGTTTCAGAGTTATCTTCATAAACTCGCTAAATCGCTTTTGGTGGAATTTTTGGGATCTGCCGAATTATCTCAAAAAAAATCCGGTGGATATTTTTCATACCCAATATATCGCGCCCTTTTGGCTGCCGAAAAATATAAAATTAGTCCTTACGATTCACGATATTTCATTCAATTTTTTCCCGCAGCATATCAAAAAATCCGATTTGTTTTTCCTAAAAACGCTCCTCCCGCGAAGCATTCAACGGGCGGACAAAATAATCACTGTTTCCGAAAGTGAGAAAAAAAATATCATTGATTTTTATAAAATCCCTCTGGAAAAAATGGAATTTACGCATAACGGCGTTGATTTTGAAAAATTCAGCCAAAAATTTTCTCTTGGAGAAATTGATGGCGTAAAGGCCAAATATCAGATACCTGGCGCTAAATTCATCCTCCATATCGGCACTTTGCAGCCAAGAAAAAATATTCCGGTTCTTATTGAATCGATAAAAAATCTTGACATAAAATTGATCCTGGCCGGAAACAGGGAAGCCCATAATTTCGACAAAAAAATTGATGAGTCAATTGACAAAAATAACCTTAAAGATAAAGTGATTTTCCCGGGCTGGATTGAAGAAGAAGACAAGCCCGCCTTGATTCAAACGGCCGAGTGCCTCGTTTTTCCTTCACTTTATGAAGGCTTTGGAATTCCAGCTATCGAATCCATGGCCGCCGGCACGCCGGTTGTCTGCTCGGACATTCCAGTTTTTCGTGAAATAGGTGAAGATTCAGCACTTTTTTGCGACCCGAAAAACAGCGCCGCATTCGCTGAAAATATTCAAAAAATATTGGATAATGCAAACCTAAGGAACAATTTGATCGAAAAAGGACGAAATACCGCCCAAAAATTCACCTGGCAAAAAACCGCGCAAAAAACGCTTCACATATACTCATCTTTACTGGGTTGAACGGTCATTGACTTATCAATTGGAGTGTGCTAAAGTTTCATGATTTCAATATTTTTTGGGAGGAGGGAAACCATGTCAAGGAGCGGAAAAAATTACGTCCACGAAAAACACCATCCGTTCGGTCGTCCTCAAGTCAAAAAAGTCGGCCCGCCTGTGATTAGCGAACAGGCGCTTAAGGAAGCCAAGGACTTTTTGAACGGAATAAGACCGACCGCTACCGCCGATTGTTCCTCGACCGGGAAACAATCCCCGTGTTAATCAATTTTATCCCGGACTCGGGCGGCCTACTGGCCGCCTTTTTTATTTTCAGCCGTAAATTTGCCAAAAAACGCATAATATTTTAGTTTATACAAAGGAGCAGGAGGGCTCTGTTTTTTAAACAGGCAACTGCCCTTTGACAAAAAAATATCCCGAAAGGGAAAGGAGGTGATCCCGAATGTCTTACGACGACGATTCTGTCACGGATATTATGATTGACCAACTGTCAAACGGAGAACCCGTAGAAGACTTCGGGACGCTTTCATCATCTTATGAATCGGATCTTGCCGACGAAACAAACGAGGAAGGGGAGATTAACGAACGTCCGCTACTTCAAGAAAAAGACGCTGAAACAGAAGCTTCGATGAAATTCGACGATCCTGTTCGCCTGTATCTCAAAGATATGTGTGAAATTCCTCTTCTTCTTACCCGCGAGCAGGAAGTCGCGATTGCCAAACGGATTGAAGCTGGCGAGAGAGAATTTTTTTCGACCCTCTTTGAGATTCCTTACTCATTGAGAAATGTCGCCGACTTCGTCAAAGGCTTGAAACACGGAACGAATTATAAAATGTCGAAGGCTGAAGAAAAAATCGACGACTTCGGCGAAGAAGACCTGAACACGGATCCGGCAGATCGAAAATCCAGGAATTCTTGGATTATTTCCGGATTTTTGGCGGAATATCAAAAAATTAACCTGCTGGGCGAAAGATTGGCAGTCCTTCCGCCGGACAGCGATGAAGTTGATCAAATTCAGCGGTCCATTGTCGCGGCCCGTCGGCGTCTGGCTGATCGCTTCGAAGCACTGCGTCTCGAGCCGATTTATTTTCAGGCAATCGCCGAGGATTTGCGCGTGATCGCCTCCGCGGCGCGCGATCTCATCCGCAAGAAAAATGCGGCGTTCGCCTGTGCCAAAATATCTGAAACAAAGCTCAGGGACATTGTCCGGAAGTCCAAACAGGAAGCAGAAATTCTGCTGCCGGCCGGCTTAGCACCGGAGAGATTCGAAGAGCTGAAATACCTGCAAAATAAAACCCGCAACGAACTGCGAAGATACGAACAGATTATCGGTCTCCCTTCTGGCCAGTTGCTGGCCACTGTGGAAAAACTGGAAAAATGCGAGTATAAAGCTCACAAGGCCAAACGGGAAATGGTAGAAGCCAATCTGCGGCTGGTGGTGAGCATCGCCAAGAAATACGCCAACCGCGGGCTTCAATTCCTGGATCTCATCCAGGAAGGCAATGTCGGTCTCATGAAAGCCGTGGAAAAGTTCGAATACGAGCGCGGCTACAAATTCAGCACATATGCCACCTGGTGGATCAGGCAGGCCATTACCCGCGCCATCGCCGATCAAGCTCGCACCATCCGCATACCGGTCCATATGATCGAAACCATCAATAAGCTTATCCGGACCTCGCGGTATCTGGTCCAGGAAATGGGGCGAGAGCCAACTGCCGAAGAAATCGCCGACAAGATGGAATTTCCTTTGGAGAAAGTGCTGAAAGTCCTCAAAATCGCGAAGGAACCAATATCCTTCGAAACTCCTGTCGGTGAAGATGAGAATGATTTTCTGGGCGATTTCATAAAAGATGAGAAAGTTTCCACTCCATTTGAGGCAGTCGCCAGTCTCAATCTGGCAGACCAAACCCGCAAGATGCTGACCACATTGACGCCGCGCGAGGAAAAAGTCCTTCGCAAGCGCTTCGGCATCGGGGAAGCAAAAGATATGACTTTGGAGGAGGTCGGGCATGATAAAGATTTCGAAGTCACGCGCGAACGCATCCGGCAGATTGAAGCCAAAGCCCTGCGCAAACTTCGGCATCCGTCCCGTGTCACAAGATTGAAATCCTTTTATGATGAGGGTTCGGCTAACGGAAATCGCAGGAAAAAGGGCTCAAATCCGTACTATCCCGCGTTTCCTGACCGTCAACATTTCGAAATAATTTTTAACGCCAAACACTGGCGTTCGGGAAAAGTGGAGGATGTTGTAATTCCGCTCTGCGAGCATCCGCAGGATCATCGTCCGAGGCCGCGGCGCCCGCCGGCTTGCTATCCAAGGTATTACCCACCCTTTGAGGATAAGGAAGTCGTTTCGGAGAATGCCATATCCAAAAAGCCTAAATCTCCTGATACGGAAATTATCGGAGAAAAAAGGTTTGTCTTCGGTGATCCTCCAAGAATAACCGAGATGCTTTTTTCGGAGATCGGCACGCCGATTTTTCCGATTGAGCCTCCGGTTATCCTGAAAGACAAAATACGTGTTCCGCGCGTTCCGCCGCTTCGCACCTCATACACAAGGAATGACGGCGAAAGGAGGTTTATTTTTGGCCAACCGCCTCAAGTGATTGTGATGCTTTTTTCGGAGATCGGCACGCCGATTTTCCCGATTGAGCCTCCGGTTATTCCGGCAGCCGAAATGCCGATTCCTCGCGTCCCACCGGAAAGGTCGCCGAGCATTAACAAGAAGTGGCAACCTATGTTGCTCGCAGACGACAATACTTTAATCCTTGATCCCGAGTTTTCTGGAGCTGTTCAATTTAGGCTTGAAAAAAAAGACCCGAAAAAGAACGGCGTCAGACCGGAAATCGCTGGAGTGATCAAGCGTCTAAAGCCATCTGAGATAAGACTGCTTGCAATACTCGGATTTGAAAAATTAAAAATTGGCATAGCAGCGGCCAAAAGATTGAACACAACGCCTGCCGTGCTTCTTAGCGAAATTCAGGACTTAATCCAAAAAATCAACAGCCTGCAAGCCAGGCCGTAACCGCGCCCAAGGACATCTCCCTGGGCGCGTATTATTTTATGTCTCGATTTGTTTTGCCATAAATATTTTTTTATAGTATACTCGTGAATGATGCCTCCAAGGCTAATTATTTTTATTTTGTGCGCAAATTAACCAGCATTAAAAACATATGGGAATTTTCGGATCAAGACACGAAGACGGAATCACGAAGCCAAGAAAAAAAAGATTCTGGAAAAAAAGATGGTTTAGGATTTTGGCGGTCATTCTTCTTCTTTTGATCGCGACTGGCGGATATGCGATGTATCGGACCGGAACGACCCTAAGCAAAATTTCAACCAGGGACGGGTTTATAAAATCGCTTTGGAAATCAATTCCGGGCATTGGTTCTGACCAGCTTCAGGGAGAAGAAGAGGGCCAAATCAATATCCTTCTGCTTGGCATGCGAGGAAACAACATGCTCGGCGGAGGACTTTTGGCTGATTCCATCATGGTAGTGATGGCAAGGCCGAAAGAAAACAAAGTTGCGATTGTGTCCATTCCCCGCGATATTTGGGTAAACTATCCCGGAACCTCAAATCAAGGAAAAATCAACTCTGTCCATGCCCTTTATGAGGAAAAAGGAGAGGGAAAAGGCATGGAGGCCATGAAGCAAATTGTCGGCGACATAACGGGCATTCCTATCCATTACGCTGTCCGGATAGATTTTAACGGCTTTAAGGAGTTGGTTGACACGGTCGGAGGAGTTGATATCTACCTTGACAGCCCTTTTTCCGAGCCGACTCAATTTGAAGGAGAAAACGCACTCAATTTCACATTACCATCCGGAAAAAACCACATCGACGGTTCAAAGGCCCTGTTTTTTGTCCGTGCCCGATACGCTTCTTCGGACTTTGAACGGGCTCGGCGGCAGCAGCAGGTTTTGCTTGCCCTCAAGGATAAGCTGATGAGCCTCGGAACACTTGCCGATTTCGGAAAAGTGAACAATATCCTCAATGTTCTCGGAGAAGACGTCCGCACTGATATGGATATTTCGGAAATGAAAAAGTTTTTCAATCTGGCAAATACGACGCAGAACCCGCAAATAAGCCAAAAAGTATTCGACACATCAGATGAAGGATTGCTTTATTCGACCCGCGCCGATACGCCAGAAGGAAAAACCTACGTGCTTTTGCCAACCGGAGGAAATTATGAGAAGATTCGAGAAGTATGCCGAAATATTTTCCAGTAGAAGAAATCGGTTAATCTGGCTAAACGCGCTGGAAGCTGAAAATGGGAAATTAATATGTGAGAGATGAAAAAAGAGTTATCCATTATCGTTTCAAGCTACAAAAACCCCTCGGTTCTTCGGCTTTGCCTGGAATCACTTAGAAAGAATATACTCAATGAAAACCGCGAAATCCTTGTTTTTGACAGCGCCACAGAAGAAGAGACAGAAATGATGATGCGGGAAGATTTCCCGGATATCCGTTTCTTTCCGCATAAGGACAATTTGGGTTTTGCCAGGCTAGTGAACAACGGGCTAAGAAAATCAAAAGGTAATTTTATTCTCATACTAAACGCGGATATAATAATCGAAAAAAAATCCGCTGACATACTGCTTCAGGAACTGAAAAAAGATCCTCAAATAGGAATTATCGGGCCAAAACTCATGAATTTTGACGGAAAGGTGCAACCTTCCTGTTTCCGGTTTTATACGCCGCCTATTATCGTCTATCGACGGACTTTTCTTGGGAAATTCCGTTTCGCCAAAAGAAAAATTGACAAATTCTTGTATAAAGACAAGGACCTCGGAAAACCGCAAGATGTTGACTGGGTAATGGGATCCGCCATGATGACCACCCGAAGAGCTTTCGAAAAAGTCGGTTTGATGGAAGAAAATTTTGGCTTTATGTATTTTGAAGACGTAGATTGGTGCCGCCGGTTTTGGGAGAAAAGACTCAGAGTCGTTTACTATCCTCACGCGAAAATGTTCCATTATCACGGAAAAGGATCAGCAAGCCAAAGCGCGCTCAGGGCCGTTTTCTTGAACAAACTGACTCGGGAACACATCAGAAGCGCTCTCAAATATTTTTGGAAGTACATCGGAATGCCAAACCCGCACATAGATAAATAAAAAACCAATGAACGAAACAAACTCGTCTGAAGAAGCAAATATCCAGCCGCCCAGGAATTCTTTCCGAAAACATTTCCGTTTTTTCCTGATCATCGTGCTTGTATGCGCCAGTTTTTATGGCGGAGTTTTTTATTCCCAATACAAATCCGCAAAAGCCAACAAGACTGACTTGATTCAAAATCTTCTTCTTGAAAACCACGACAAAAGCCAGCCGCAGGATGTGGATTCTGATCTCTTTTGGGAGGCCTGGAACCTTATCAATGAGAAATATGTTGATCCCTCAAAGATTGACAAAAATAAGATGCTTTATGGCGCTATTTCCGGAATGGTCAAATCGCTTGGCGACCCGTTTTCAAGCTTCATGAATCCGGATGAAAGCCAGCAATTTTCAAACGATATGCAGGGAACATTTGAAGGAATTGGAACGGAAATCGGCCTAAAAAATGATATACTGACCGTTATTGCCCCAATTGATGGGACTCCGGCCGATCAGGCGGGACTCAAAGCCGGAGATATGATCTTGAAAATTGGCGACACGGTGACAACTGAAATGTCCGTTGACGAGGCAGTATCAAAAATTCGCGGCCCGAAAGGCACGGAGGTGAAACTGACGGTCCTTCGGGATAAAAACGGAAGTCCGATAGAAATAACCATCACCCGCGACACCATAAACGTCAAGAGCGTTAAGGTAGAATTCAAAGAAAACAATATCGCGGTCATCAAAATTTCAAAATTCGGGGACGACACAAGTTTTGAATTCAGCAAAGCCGCGAATGAAGTCATCGGCCGAGGGTCTTCGGGCATTATACTCGACTTGCGAAATAATCCCGGGGGATACCTGGAGACAGCTGTCAAGACTGCTTCCAAATTCATTCCAAAGGACGTTTTGGTGGTTTCTGAAGAGGATCGGGGCGGGAAACGGAATGAGTATAAAGCCGAGGGAGGCGATATTCTCAGAGGAATCCCCGTGACCGTCCTCGTAAACAGCGGCAGCGCCAGCGCTTCAGAAATATTGGCCGGAGCTTTGAGAGATGATCTCGGAGCCAAGCTGGTCGGCAATAAGACGTTTGGAAAAGGTTCTGTCCAGCAACTCGAAAAAATGACAGGCGGATCAAATCTGCGAATCACCATTGCCCGCTGGCTTACTCCAAAGGGAGATTATATAATGGAAAAAGGCATTGAACCGGATGTTATAATCGATATCAGCGATGATGACTACAACAACAGCCGCGATCCGCAGATGGACAAGGCGCTCGAAATTTTGAAAGGAGAAATTTAATCGATTTCGGCTATTGGCAGTTGTCAAAATTTTCTATATAATCATCGCAAGGGGGCAGAAATAATATGAAAGTCATACTAACAAGAAATGTCGATAATCTCGGCAAGGAGGGAGAAGTAAAAGAAGTGGCAGACGGATTTGCGAGAAATTTTTTGTTTCCCAAAAAGATGGCCGAACCGGCAACAGACGCAGCGATAAAAAATGCCGAGGATAAAACGAAGAAAAAAGCTGAAAGTGCGAAACTCGAGCTTGAAGAAGCCCAGAAACTGGCTGAACAACTCGAAGGACGCGAACTCTATGTCAAAGTGAAAGAAACGGAAGGAAAACTTTTCGGATCCGTCAACGAAAAAACTATCGCAAAGACCTTCAAAGACGAGGGGATTGAGATTAATTCAGAAAATATTAAACTGCTTGAACCGATAAAGGAAATGGGAGAATATGACGCGCAGATCAGCCTGAACCACGGTCTCGAGGCAAATATAAGGATAATTTTGGTCGGAGAAGAGAAGACGAAATAATGTTTCGTTTCGCTTTTTTAATAATTTTTGGCAGGGGTGAATTTATCACCCTTATTTTCTTGAAATAATTTCTTTTTTATAGACATTGTCGCATTCGTAATTAATTCGTAGTTCGTAAAGAAAACATGAAACCAAAATACATCTTTGTCGTTGGAGGAGTGATGAGCGGAGTCGGAAAGGGGATTGCTACTGCTTCAATCGGGAACATTTTGCAATCAAAAGGCTTTCGCGTGACCGTCATGAAAATTGACCCGTATCTCAATGTTGACGCGGGAACTATGAACCCGACCGAGCATGGAGAAGTGTTTGTTTTGGACGATGGACTCGAGACAGACCAGGACATGGGCCATTATGAGAGATTTTTGAATCTGAAGCTCTCGAGAGAAAACTATATGACCAACGGCATGGTATATAAAACGATCATCGACCGTGAGCGCTCGATGGGCTATGGCGGCCGCTGCGTCGACGTCGTGCCGGATGTTCCGAAAGAAATCATCCGCCGCATCCAAAAGGCGCAAAAAAAATCGAAAGCCGATATTATGCTCATTGAAATCGGCGGAACGCTTGGCGAATATCAGGGGCTTTTGTTTCTCGAGGCAGGCAGAATGCTCCGGCTTGCCAGCCGCGGCGATGTGCTTTTTGTCCTTGTCAGCTATCTTCCCGTACCGAACAAAATCGGAGAGATGAAAACGAAACCGACCCAATATGCCGTCCGGTCCTTGAATGCCGCCGGCATCCAGCCCGACATTATCATTGCCCGCTCCGAAATATCTCTCGACAAGAAAAGAAAAGAAAAATTAGCCGATCATTGCAATCTTCGGGAAGAGGATGTTATTAGCGCGCCGGACATTGATTCTGTATATGAGG
The DNA here is from genome assembly GCA_000995965.1 of Candidatus Moranbacteria bacterium GW2011_GWC2_40_12. Classification (GTDB taxonomy): domain Bacteria; phylum Patescibacteriota; class Minisyncoccia; order Moranbacterales; family UBA11712; genus UBA11712. The sequence goes on along the minus strand of LBYD01000001.1, from coordinate 105,674 downwards.
TTCCGGTCAATTTTGAAAATGACGGCCTGAGCCGGACAATTCTCAAAAAAATGGGGCTCCGGCCCAAGAAAAAGGATTTGGTTAAGTGGCGGGCCATGGCGAGAAACATCCGCATTTCAAAAAAGCCGCTTAGGATCGGCATTGTCGGAAAATATTTCGGGACAGGTGATTTTGTGCTTTCTGATGCATATATTTCTGTCATCGAAGCAATAAAACACGCTTGCTATTCATTTAAAAGAAAACCGGTAATCGACTGGCTCAACTCGGAAGAATATCAAAGAAATCCAGCCAAAGTCCGTGAACTAAAAAAATACGCGGGAATAATCGTCCCCGGTGGATTCGGAGAGCGGGGAGTGGAAGGAAAAATAAAAGCGATCGAATTTTGCCGCAAAAACCGGATACCTTATTTTGGCCTTTGCTATGGCATGCAGCTTCTTGTGATTGAATTCGCGAGAAATGTCCTTGGCCTCAAGGGCGCGAATACCACAGAAATAAACCGCGATACAAAATATCCTGTGATTGATATTATGCCCGAGCAAAAAAAGAATCTCGCCGACAAAAATTTTGGCGCGACCATGCGGCTCGGAGCTTATCCGGCAACGCTCAAGAAAAATACCATCGCTTTTGGAGCTTACAAAAGCCAAACTATTTCCGAACGCCACCGCCACCGCTGGGAGGTGAATCCGGAATACATCGCGCGGCTCGAAAAATCCGGCCTCGCATTTTCCGGCACTTCGCCCAACGGCCGCCTCATGGAAATCGCCGAACTTCCCAAAAAATCGCATCCTTTCCACCTCGGAACCCAATTCCACCCCGAATTCAAATCTTCTCCGCTTCACCCGCATCCGCTTTTCAAAGAATTTATCAAAAGCGCGATAAACAAAAAATGGAAGCGCTAGCGCCTCCATTTTTTTATATTTCTGAAAATATATTATTCCACGTTCACAAACTGAACTCTTTCAAGCTTTCCTGTGAATTTTCGGATTTTTTTGGCGGTGAATTTGACGGCGCCGTCAGCCATTGCGAAAAGAGTATCGTCCGAGCCGCGCTTCACGTTTTTTCCGGCCCGGAATTTTGTTCCGCGCTGGCGGATGATGATATTTCCGGTCCGGACTTTTTCTCCGCCGAATTTTTTGACGCCCAGGCGCTTTGAAATTGAGTCTCGGCCCAATTGAGTGCTTCCTCCGGCTTTACGATGTGCCATAAAGTTAGATAACGAATAAAATATAAGATACGAGATATTTTGAAGACTATTGGATTTTATATTATAATATGGCAAATGTCAACATTTGAACACCTAAGCCAAAGCCAAAACCCGGGGAAACCGTCTTTTCTCCAGAAAATGAGGCATTTTTGGCTAAAGTATGGGGAAAAAGTCATTCTTGCCGTCGCCATTGTCTTGATCGCGCTGTTTTCTTTCGAAGCAGGATTCCTGAAAGGGCAGAAAAATCAAAAAACACCGGTTGAGGTGAACCAGCTTGCCTGCGCGCCATGCCCAAGAGGCGAAAGCAGCACTACCGGCGCAAATCAGAATCTCGAGCAAAATAATCAGTATAAAACCGCTACCGACCAGCCAAATTTGGAAAATCAAAAATGCGCGTTCGTCGCGAGCAAAAACTCAAACAAATACCACCTCTCAACTTGCCAGTTGGCAGCGAAAATAAAACCGGAAAACAAAATTTGCTTTTCTTCCGCCGAAGAGGCGCTTGGCAGGGGATACCAAGCCGCCAAATGCTGTGTAAAGTAGTTCTCTGACAAATTGAAACATCAATCACCCAAATCTTCCTTGTGCAGCAAATGAATCTTCTTTTTTCCCTTTTTGAAATTGAGGAGCAACAGCAAAATGAAATAAATGGCGGATGAGATTATTCCGGCTGTAATAAAAAAACCAGCAAAAATAGGCAGCGTAACATCGAAGAAAAATATTTTGCTGAAAAACATTTTTGAATAGCCAGCGCCAGCTCCATGAAATTGAGTGACCAAATCGGCATAATTCTTTTCGAAAATAAGAGCGCCGGCGGCAGCCGCGAGCGGCAAAACCAAAAAAGTAGTCCACATATTGACGGCCAGAACACCCGCCAATGCCGCCAAGCGATTGAAGCGAAAAAGAGAAGAAAGAAAAAGCGTCGCGAGAACTCCTTCTCCCGGAACAATTCCAAGAAAAATTCCCATCGCCGCCCCTGCCGCGACTTTGTGCGGCGTATCGTCAATCAAAAAGAATCGTTTTATATAGTTTTTTATTTTACGTCTCATAAAAAAATAGATGGAATCAATTCCTGTATTCATTGAGATTCGCAATCCGCATAGGCTACCCTTTTTTGACAATATAGCTTTTTGATTCTTTATCCAAAACTTTGGCTTTTTCAACTTCATTTTTTGTCTCGAAGGGCAGGACGCCGAGAATATTTCTCAGTGAGACACCGTCAACTTTGAGAACTTCTTCCCATTTATCAAGCGGTTCCAATATCGCGCGCAATTTCTCTTTGTCGTATTTATACGTCTTCCGAAGCGTCCGCAAAATTCGCCCGGCGTCCGAAAAAACTTGGTCGATGTTTTCCTGGTCCATATAACCGGATAATATTTCCTGCAGCTCGCCGATTCGGTCCGTTTTTGATTTCACTTCGTCTTTGAGAGAGATATATTCTTCAATAATCTTTGCCGTATCAATATCCTTTTGTCCTTTTTCTTTGAACTTATGCTTCCACATCGGACAGATGTTCTGGTATCCGCACCAGTCGCACAGCCCAGAGATTGTCGGCTCGAATTTTGACCGACTTATCTGATCGATGAGGTCGAGCATCAATTCTTCGCTTTGTTTCACTTGATCAAGCGTCCTGCGAGAAGAAAGTTTCACTCCGTGCTTGAGGTAATAAAGACTCACTTTTATCTTGTCTAGATTTTCCTTTTCCTTGGGATAACGCTTCAAGAATCCGGCGAGGTATATCGAAAGCTGAAGGTCATTGTCCACTTTTTCCTGGCTCGGAAGCTTTCGGGTGGTTTTGTAGTCAATAATTTCATATCCGTCTTCGGTTTTGTCAATTCGATCGATAATTCCGCTTACTATATGTTTCTCCGCATTTTCCCCAATTTCAACCTGAAAGCGGGATTCGAGATCAATGATGTTTGTTTTCGCCGGGTCGTTTTTTTTGTAATAGTCTTGAAGCATTGCCACTCCCTGGGCAAAAGCCGCCCGCTCCTCCGTTTCGTCCGCAAAAACTTCCGCGTTCCAGTTTTTTGAATAAAAATCCAGCGCCTGCTCAAGAGTAGGGGAAAGTATTCCCGGGGTATGAACAATCTTCAAAGTGCTGTGAAGCAAAGTTCCGAAAAACTGCTCTTTTGATTTGGGAGTTTTGATTCGATCAATCTGGGAATATTTGTATTTCCGCGGACACGTAAGAAACGTATCGAGAGCGGAATAAGATGTGTTCATCAGAAATGATTATGAATAATTATTCATGATTCACGGGTTTGAACAATTGAATCATAGTTCAAAATTCGCAAATCGTAAACAAAGCTGCCTTTCTTGCAAGAAAATGCCACAAGATATAGTATAATATTGCATGACAAAGAAAAAAGTTTATCTTGACTACGCTTCGACCACTCCGCTTGATCCGCGGGTTTTTTCTGCGATGAAACCGTATTTTTCGCAAAAATTTGGAAATCCGATGTCTCTTCACTCTTTTGGAAAAGAAGCCAAAGAGGCGGTTGAAAAGTCGCGGAAAATCGCGGGTGATTTTTTTGGGTGTGATTCCGGCGAAATAATTTTTACGTCCGGAGCAACAGAAAGCAATAATTTCGCCATCAAAGGAGTTGCCCTCGCCTCGCGTTCGGGAAGAAAAACCAAGCCCCACATCATTACTACGCAATTTGAGCATTCCTGCGTTCTTGAGGCTTCAAAAAAATTGGAAGAGCGGGGGATGGCCGATGTTTCCTATGTCCCTGTTTCCAAAGAAGGGATTGTTTCGGCAGCGGATGTTTTGAAAGAAATAAGGAACAACACAATTCTTGTTTCGGTGATGTATGTGAATAATGAAATCGGAACAATCCAGCCCATAAAAGAAATCGGGAAGCTTGTTGGGACAGTCAATGCTGCCAGGGAAAGGAAAAATCTTCCAAAAATTTTATTCCATACTGACGCCGTGCAGGCTGTGAATTATCTTGACTGCAATGTGCAAAATCTCGGAATTGACCTCCTCACGGCCTCGGGCCACAAGATATACGGCCCCAAGGGCATTGGATGCCTCTACATTCGCAAAAATACGCCTATTCTTAGCATTCAGGACGGGGGCAGCCATGAATTTGGCTTTCGGGCGGGAACATTGAACGTTCCTGGCATTGTGGGATTCGGAACCGCCCTCGAGATCGCCGAAAAAGAGAGGAAGAGAAATTATAAAATAGTCGAAAAGATGCGTGATTATCTGATCGCAAGGATACTAAAAGAGATTCAAGGAGTGAAACTCAACGGATCGAAAATTAAAAGAGTTCCAAACAACACAAATCTCACTGTCAAGGACGTTGAGGGAGAGGGAATGCTTCTGGAGCTTGACATGAAAGGGATAGCTGTTTCCACTGGAAGCGCATGTTCCGCCGGTGATCTTCGCCCGTCGCATGTCCTCACGGCGATTGGCATCAGCGAGGAAGAAAGCCACGGCAGCCTTCGAGTTACACTCGGCAAATTTACTACGAAACAGGAAATTGATTATTTTTTCAACTCTTTCAAAGAAGCGATAGCCAGGCTTCGAAAAATAGCGGGGAAATAATTCTTTCTTGTCGGAATCTTTTCAATTGCACCAGGAAAATCTATTAATAATTAAATTTTTTTCATATGCAATATTCAAAACTGGTTTTGAAACATTTCACGAACCCGAAAAACCAAGGACGGCTCAAAAATCCGGACGGTGTCGGCATGGTCGGAAATCCGGCTTGCGGTGATATTATGACGGTTTATATAAAAGTGAAGCGTTCAAGAAATAAAGATGTCATTTCCGACATCAAATTCGAGACCTTGGGATGCGCCGCCGCGATCGCGACATCGTCCATGGTGACACAATTAGCCAAGGGAAAGATTTTGAATGACGCGTTCAAAATCACGCGCGGCGATATCGCCGACAACCTTTCTGGCCTGCCGCCGGCAAAAATGCATTGCTCTAATCTGGCCGCCGACGCCTTGAGGCGGGCTATTGAAGATTATATATCCAAATCAGGGAAGCAGACAGAAAAGAAGAATCTGCCGCCGCGAAAGCTTCGGCGGACCAGAAGAAAGAAATGATTTTTTCCTTATATAGTGACTTAAAAAAGATAAGCCCCCGCATTTGAAGATCGGGGGCTTTGCTATAAGAAAAAATGTTATATTCTTAAATGTATTTTTTTCAATAAAACAGCGGGGAAGTGGCAGCCGGGATTGGTATACTATGTCGCACAATGTAGCTTATGCGACATCTTACATTCTTTCGCCTGATTCTGAGTGCGCGTGTTTTGCTTGTGACAGTAACTCATTAAACCTCCGCTGCTTCGGTGATAGATCGTCATTGTTACCCTCAAAATACTTTGTCGGCGGTCCTGCTTCTCCGCTTACTTCCTTTGCCAGCTCGCACAGCTCCTTTCTTAGATCTTCCGGCAAAGAATTGCACAATTCATCAAAGGTTGAATCCTTTATTGTCGATGCTTCTTCAGCTATCATTTTTCCTCCGAAAATTTTTTCTATAAAATTCGCCATAATATTTGGGGTTAATGTTTAATATAAATAAAATTAATGATAAATTATCATCTGGTCGACAACCGTCCCGCTTCCGTACAGCGCGCCTACATAGGCTTTCGTCGAACTCAAGAAAATATTGCTTCCCCAATAAGGATCATGCACAACGTACTCTCCCTTTTTATCCTTTCCATGTATAACCACATAATGCCCCGCTCCCCTCTTGGCTGATTTCACGAAAACGATGACCGGGTTTTCATCTTTCAATTCTTTATCGATAACATCCCAATCTATGTTGCCGTGCCCGGTCGAAGAAACCAGATTCACGCCTTTCCAAGATTGCGGCCAAACAATTAGGTCATGATAAAAAATTGGCTGCTGGGCAAGAGAGCCTGGATTGATGTCTATTCCATGAAAACGGAAAACCATCGACACTGCCGTAACCGCGCATCCGTAGCTCTTCATAAGCGTATTTGAAAAACCAATGTGCTGGTCACCCCAGCGCGAGTCTCTCTGCGAAAAATACCAGCTTGTCGAGGCGAGCCCCGATTTCGGTTTTTCAAGAGTCGCTTCAACAGCAGCCAGCTCCGAGCTTCTCTCCTGCGACAGCTCCGAAATGTCTCCCAAAAGTTCCTGCTTTTGCTCCTCTACCCTCACCAGAAGATCCTGGTATTTCTGTTCCTCTCCCTGCGTTTGGCTCAAGAGATCTTCCTTTGAAACTTGCTCATTGTCAAGGCTGCGCTTCTTTTCCATTATCTTGCCTTGCCTTTCCCTTTGCTCGTCATTCTTTTTTTGAAGATCCTTCCTGTCACTGCTGAGTTCATCCCTCGCTATGATCACTGTGGTGAGAACTTCATCAACTTTCGCGCTTGTTTGTGCCGCGTAGTCCGACTGGCTTAGGAAATCGGAAAGGTTGGTGTTTCGAAGGAAAAATTCCACCAAGGAATCATGGTTTGTTTCATAATAAGACTGGATAACGCCAGCCAGTATTTTCTTTTTGTTTTCAATATCTTTTTCTTTTCCTTCGATTTGAAGCGAAAGGCTGCCAATTTCACCGCCTGTTTTGTCAATATCCCGCTGAAGCAGAGCTATATCACCCGAAAGGCTAGCGATTTGGCTCTCCATAAGGGTAATCTGATTTTGGAGTGTCTGAGCCTTGCTCTGCTTCATTTCAATCATCTGGCGGTAGCTCTCAGCCTTTTTTTGGAGATCCTCGATTTGTTGCTGTTTATCCTCAATAAGTTCCTGGTTTTCGCTGTTCGTGCTGTTTATCGTGTTTTGGGCAATTATCTTATTGGCCATTCCAACAGCAAAAAATAATCCCAGAGAAAAAAGAAATATTTTTGCATTTTGAATTGTTATTTTTAATTTTGATTTTTGCATTTTGAATTATATGAACGTAAGGATCTAATTTTTTATCAGCTTTATGGCTGCGTGAATCCTCTCCATGCTCTCACCGCGTCCTATCACCCACGCCACTTCCCAAGGTGACGGGCTTTTTTCTTTTCCGGTCAGCGCCACCCGGAGCGGCCAGAAAAGTATTCCCCTGTTCTTCGGATCCGCTTCTCCCAGCAATTTATTTTTCAAATTCCCCAGTTCCCATTTTTTTTCTTCTATCTCCCCCACTATCTCAAGAGATTTTTGAAGCGAATCCAGAATTTCTTTTTCGAGCATTTTTTTCCAGGCCAGCAGTTGTTTTTTGTATTCGGGCCTCTCAAAATATATTTCCGACCCGTCCGCGATGTCCGAGAGTTTACACATTCTCTCCCTCTCAACTGTAACGATTTTTTCAAGATATTCATCTGATAATATTTGGTTTCCGCCTTTTCGGCGGATCGCCGATGAGACGATTTCGAGATAAGGCCGGCACAGTTGGGCCAAGTCCTTGATATTTTTCTGGCGAATATACATCCCGTTCATCCAGTCGAGTTTTTCCGTGTCTAAAATCGCTCCAGCCCGGTTCAGTTTTGCCACATCAAATTCTTTTGCGAGATCGGAAAGCGAAAATATTTCCTGCTCCGTTTTCGGATTCCATCCCAAAAGCGCGATGAAATTCACGACTGCTTCGGGAAGATACCCTTTTTTCATAAAGTCTTCGACACTTGCGTCTCCGTCCCTCTTTGACAGTTTCTTTTTCGTATTTTTGTTGAGAATGACGCACAGATGTGCGTATTCCGGCGCCTCCCATCCAAAAGCCCGGAACATCAAAATATGTTTTGGGGTGCTCGGCAGCCACTCCTCTCCCCTGAAAACAAGTGTTGTTTTCATAAGATGGTCGTCCACGACGTGTGCCAGATGGTATGTCGGATATCCGTCCGATTTCAAAATAACAAAGTCGTCAAGATTTTTGTTCACGAATTTTATTTTCCCGCGCACCGCGTCGTGAAATTCGGTCTCCCCTGTTTCGGGAACATCGAAGCGGATGACATATTTCTCCCCGGACGCGATTCTTTTTTTTGCGTCTTCCATCGAAAGCTCCTTGAGACACAATTTATCATACGCGGGAGCCAGTTTCGCTTTTTCTTGGACGGCCCGCAATGTGTCAAGCCGCTCGGGAGTGCAGAAGCAATAATAGGCTTTCCCCTTCTCGACAAGTTCGTGGGCGTATTTTTGGTATATATCGAGTCTCCTTGACTGGACATACGGCCCGTATTTCCCTCTCTCGATGATTTCGCCCTCTTCGCCCAAATATACACCTTCGCTGTGCATTATATTTGCCCATTCAAGCGATTCTATTAATTTTCCGATAGCGTCTGATACAATTCTTTTTTGGTCCGTATCCTCAATCCGCAAAAAATAATCACCCTTGTATTTTTTGGCATAAAGAAAATTATAGAGAGCCGTCCGCAGGCCTCCGATATGCAAATATCCGGTTGGACTGGGCGCAAACCGCACCCGGGGTTTTTTACTCATATATAATTCAGACTGTTATAATTAGGAAAGGATTTTTCCAATACAGGAAAACCGCCATCAAAACAGCTGCCAGCCAGAGATTGCGAAGGACGAAATAGGCTGTTGGATTGTTGAAAAATTTCCAGCCGGAGAGGAATCCGGTGCTCGAAAAACTGCTCGCCGCCGCCGCCGCTATAACAAATATGAAAGCGAAAAAAAGAAACAGGAAAAGCGCCAGGGTGTCGGAAAAAAAAGCCGCCTTATGGATCATATTTCCAAAAAAATATCGGGCCATCGGAGCATATATCATCTGGAAAAAAAAAGTGAAAGAAACGAGCGCCGAGCTGAAAATCCTTTCGATTTTGGCCATTGTATCTTCCTCATACTGCTGATTAGAGATGAGAACCGCCAAAAAATATACAAATAAGGCGGTATGCAAAAAATAAGCCAGTTTTTCATCCCAATCGACGCCTCCTCTCATCACAAAAAAACCCAAAATTATGCAAAGGAACGTGGAAATGGATAATGAAAATATTCTCTGTCTCGTCATTTATTTTTTTTATTTATTAGAACAACCCAAGGAAACACAACGACTGCATTTATAATGCGCTTTAGTCTCTTGGGCTCCTGGAGCATTCGCCAAAACCATTCCAGACCCGCCTTTCTCATCCACTGTGGAGCCCGCCTGATTTTTCCTGTGAGAAAATCAAACGTCCCTCCCACTCCCGCCAAAAATTTTGCTTTCGGAAAATTCCTTTTATTTTCAAAAATGAATTTTTCCTGATGGGGAGCGCCAAAATTCACAAAAACTATTTCTGCTTTCTTCGCGTCTTCGCATTCAAAAAACCTTTCGTCATCCCAATATTTTGCCCGCGCCCCGAAATCATATTTGTCTCTTATCCCCTTCTCTATCTCTTCGGGACTGCTCAGACTGTTTTTCGAAACAACAACCAGCGCGCTGATATTGTTTTCTTTTGCCAATTTCAGAGAGCGTTCGACCAGATCAACTCCGGTGTACCTTGTTTTAATTTTTTCGCCCTTGAGCCAAGCCGCGCACTTCACTCCGAATCCGTCGCAAAGCGCCAAATCGGCGCTGCTTAGTATTTTTTTATAACCTTCGTCGCAATGCCCCTTCAGAATGATTTCCGGATTGAGCGAAACCACGAATCGCTGTTCAGGCGGATTACTCAGGATAATTTTTATCCAATCGTTTATTTCAGCCGCTGAAAGATTGCTAATCTTCATGCCTAATAATTTTGCTGTCGCGCTCATTCTTTTTTGCATTCGGGATAATTCGCATTTTCACCTTAGCGAAAACGATTCCAATTTATAATAAACTCTTTTTCCCTTTTCAAATCTGCTTTCAAAAATTTCAACCGATGAAACCGGAATTGAAAACCTGAAGTTCCTGTCCACCGAAGGCTCGGGATGGATTTTTTTCCACTCCTTTTTCCGGACTCTTCCAATCGTAATATGAGGCTTGAAATCTTTCATTTCTCTCTCGAAAAATCCCAATGACTTGTCCAATTCATTTTTGAGCTTCGAAAGTTCTCTGCTTTTCTCTCCCGTTACCCAGATCATTTTTTTTGACTTGCTGTTTGGCCCCAATTCTGCGCCAGTAAATCGCATCTCAAAAGAGTTGATATTTTCAGCGGCATTTTGAACGGACTGGCAGATATCCAAGACATTTTCATCCAGGATGTATCCCAAAAAGTTCAGCGTCAGATGAATATTTTCCTGCCGGATCCACTTTACGGGCAAGTTTTTGTATTCTTTTTCGGCAAACCGAAACAGGCGCTTTCTTATATCCTCGGGAAGGCTTATTGCAACAAACAAGCGCTTTTGCATGAATAAAGTATAGCATTTTCTCACCCAATTTTCAAGCTATTTCTTCGCTTCCACTTCCACGTCATATATCGTCGCTACGTCTGACTTTTTTTCAGAGCGAATTTCCAAACCGTTTGCGGCGCGGACTTCAAAAATAATTTCATTTTCTCCGGACTTTATGCCGGAAATATCAACCGATACGTATGTTTTTTCAGAAAATTGAGTGATATATTTGTCGAAAACAGGCGCGCCGTTCAGAAGCGCAATCACCCGTATCGGCTTATATAGTTTTACTTTAAAATTAAATTTTCCCTCTTGGGGCTCCGGCGACATGTTCACAATTTTCACTCCCGCACCGGACTCGGCCCAGCGCCGGATTCCGTCTTTTCCTTTGTCTTTTCCAACCCAATGCTTGTTGGAATAGTCCATTGCCACAAACATATGCCTTGGTGCGGCGTCCCGGCTCACCTCGCAAGCGAATAAAAAGTCATCCTCGAATTCACTTTTGCATTTCAAGACATTTTGCGCGTATGCCCTTGCGGAATAAAACTGGTCCGCGTCTCCCTTTTCCGGATTTCCCTTGAGGCCCTCTTTGTCCAAGACAACGTATCGGATATTATAATAATTCAAGATTTCATTTGAAATTTTGTAATATGAATCCTTCATGATGTCACGGTCATTTTGTTTCTCGTTCCCTTCCGGAATATCATAAAGCAGCGTCCGAATGACAGGGGTTCCGCGTTGAAATGTGTAGTGATCGTCAATCACCCGGGCAAAATCATAACCATTGATAGTGTTTTTTCGATGGATGCTCTTCCAAACCAAATCGCGCGAGGCAAAGTCATAATCCGTGCTCCCGGGAACCTCCAGAATGTTATAATCTTCTTTTTCCTGGCCGAGTTTTTCATAAAATGAGGAGTGCAAGAGTGAGTTTGTTTTGACAGGAATTGCGAGAAATTCAAGAATGATAACTGCGCTGACCGCAAAAAATAAAATTTTTTGCCCGCGATTAGATCCAAAAATATCGACTTGTTCGCTTTTTGAGATATCGCCGTTTAATAATTCATTTTTTATTTCTTCCCTTTTATTTCTTATTTTTAATATCACATACGCGCTTCCCCACGCCGCCAAAACCGAAAATGCCACTGCCGAAAACACAAACAATCTGCCAACTGTCCGAATGTTGTTGAAAAACGGCAGATATTCATAGGCGAGAAGATATGGCATTTTGACTGGCGGGTCTAGTTCTCCTTTGAAATGCAGATGCGGACCGAGCGAAAGGACATAAAAACCGATTGCCACCGCCAGCCAAAACCATTTCTTGGATACTCTGTCCCTGAAAAATGCGGCGGCAGACAAGAGAAGAACCAGAAATCCGACATAAGCCGAAAATGAGCTGTCTGTCCGCCGCTCGAATGTTTCCCGCAAGCCCGAAAAGGCTCCGGGCCAAAAGGAATGGAAATTCGGCGGAACGAAAACACTCAGGGCGTCATTTGAATATTTCACGGCCGCTTTGAATCCGGGATCAAGATAGTTATTGCCCGAAAAAGCGATCTCAAAAAGTGAACGGAACATAAAAAGAGAAACAGCCGAAAGGACCACGAAACTGACAACTGCATACAGCCAGAATTTTCTTTTGAGAAATATCCTCGGCTGGGTGAAAATTTTGAATACGACAAAAAAAGACACAAAAATAAGTGTGAAAGCAAAAAGTTGGTGTTCGGTAAAGGCAATCAGTCCCAGAAAAAGACCGGCCAATAGAAAGTTTTTCGCCTTGAGATTATCGAAAAACCGGAAAAGATACAACGCAAAAAACGGCAGCCACTCCTGATGCATTGTTCCAACATTGGTGCTCAAAGAATTGTGGACATGGAACGGCAAAAAAGCGAAAATAATTCCGGCAATGAGCGAGGCCGGCTTGCTTTTGGTGAAATAATAGGCAAGAAGATACATTCCAAAACCAGAAAGGACAAACGATGCGAAAAATAGTAGATTATATCCGGCAATCCGGCCGAAAATGAGCTGAAAAAAGGCATAAAGAGTGACTATATTGAATTCCGATCGCTTCATAAGCTCAACAGATCCTTTGAAAACACCCAGATCTTTGAGAACATTCATTCTTTCCCCGGCTACACCGATCACCTGCATCGTATCAGATCCAAGACTCGGAACAGAAGAGAAAAAATTCCAGGCAAAGGGCCAGGTTAAAATTACCGTCAAAAGCGCGTAGAAGAAAATAATTCTGATTTTTTCGTTGCTCCAGAGTTTTTTCATTTGATTTTTTCCCTTCGTCATTTATTTGTATTTTCCCCTCCAGGCATTCAAGCGGATTTTGAGCAGGTCCAGCGCCATATTCAGGGGATCGCGAAAAAGTCTGATATGGCTGTTAGGCGGATTTTGAAGCGAAATAGGAAGCTCTTTGATTTTATATTTCAATTTATTGGCAATGAAGATTACCTCTGCGTCAAAAGCAAACCTTCCGACCGTCACTCGGGAAAAAATATCCATAGCTGCCTTCCTCTGAAAAACCTTGAATCCGCACTGCGTATCCTTGACGTTCCGGTCACATATTATCGCCAACCGGAGCAAACGAAAAATTTTTTCCATGGTCTGCCGGTGCCAAAGAACCGGCCTTATGACGCGAAGACCGGGAACAAATCTTGAGGCAATAATGATATCATATCCGCGATCAAATTCAGGCACAAACTTTTGAAGCTCTTCTATGGGAATTCCCAGATCAGCATCCAAAAACATAACAAGATCACAGGAACTCTCCAAAATCCCCTGCTTGACAACTTTGCCTTTTCCTTTATTTTCCTGATTATCAATTATGCGAAGATGCAGATCGTCCTCCATTTTTTTTATTTCCTTGAGCGTCCCGTCATTGCTGCCATCGTTTACGACAATTATCTCGAAAACCCCAAAACGGTCCTTGAGATAATTGTGAACCTTCAACAAATTTTTTTGGATTGTCTTTTCCTCGTTGTAACAGGGAATGACAACTGAAATTGCTTTATTTTTCATAAAAAACAAGAATTCAAAATTTCCAGACTTGAATCCAGGCTGATTAATTTTACATCAAAATCCGTTTTATTTCCACAAATCTTTCCAAAAAATACGATTCGATTTCTCATTCTCTTCCGCACCTGCTTTGTAAGACGGCAAGGTTTGGCCTGAAATATTTTCTTTGAGGGAAAGCTTATAGACACTCAGCGCGCCGATTTTTTGCTGTTCGCCAACATCGAATTCGGCTTCCAGTTTCTCTCTCGTGGACAATTTTTTCGCCCGAGTTAATCCCAAAGAGAAAACACACTGTTTTTGTTCTCCTGTTTTGAGATTCTCAATCGAAGCGGCTTCTGTTCCCCGCAGATTCAACAAATATTTTACCGGCCTTTTATATTCGGAAGGGGCGTCAAAATATATTATCTTCGCCTGGCAATTTTCTTTCATATAATTTGCCGCCTTCTCCAAGTGCCAAAGCACAACTCCGTCCTTGGCCTTTAGAATGATTGTCCGCCAAGGGTAAGTCCCCTTTTTTTGGGCTGATCTTATTTCCTCAAACCAAAAATAGGTCCCGGTCAAATTCCCCAAAAAAATCAAAAGAATGGCCGCAGAGACGCAAATTTTCCAAAATTTATGCTTTTTTTCCCAAAAAAACACCGCCAAATATCCGATGAAAATAAAAGGCAGCACCAGAAGCGGCAGGAAAAATCTTGGCCGGATTTGATAGGCAATCGGGATATAAGCGAGAAAATATATAGAAAACCAGAGAAGCGAAATCAGCACAAAATTCTTCTTTACGGCGTTTTCCTCCCGTCGAAAAGATTTGTATCCGAGATAAATGGCCGGAAAAATCGCGCCGAGCCATGACAAAATCGCGCCGTTTATTCCGCCCTTGCGGCTGATCCAACTGGTGAGAATCAAAAACCAATTCTGACCCCAATAGCGGATATCTCGTTTTATGTTTTTCCAAAAACTGTGCTCCGACGGCTTTTCTTTGAGCGCCAACATGAATTGATGGGTATTTTCCCCCTTGGAAACAATTTCATTCAGAATCACCGGCAGATATATAAGAAGAATGATAGCCAAAAAAAAGAGTACGTATCTCCAATTTAGCGCCTTTCTCGACTCTTTCCAATTGAATATTATAAATATCGCCGCAATCACCGGCAAAGTAAGAAAAGAAAGGAAGTGAAGCTGGGTCGAAACTGCAAAGGAAATCCCGGCGAGAATCACCCAGCGAAGATGGTATTTTATATTTTTATCAAATACATTTAGAAGCGACAGAAAAAACAGAAGATTGAAAAATACGAGCCCGTTTGGATTCCAGGAAAAACGCGAATATTGGATTCCCAGAAAGGAAACGGCAAAAAGGCTTGCCAGAATCATTGACCAGTTTCGGGAAAAATATTTTTTGGCAAATATGAAGAAAAGCGGTATGGAAAGTATTCCGAATAAGAGGTCAGGAAAAGCCAGCACTGCCGGATGGACGCTTTGGAAAAGCGATGCCGCCAAATATTGGAAATAGTAAAAGGCCGGCCCGAGGTTCAGGTCCGTTCCGCCGGCTTTGGGACCGAGAAGCGGAAGCCAGCCAGGGCCCAGCTCAAAGGCCTGTTTTATAATTGACGCATCCCGCGCCTGGTCCATTTTGAAAAAAAGCCAGTCCGAAAAATGCCAAACGCGAAGAAAAATTGCGAGGGCGATGACAAGCGAAAACAAAACTATTTTCCAGTCAAATTTGATTTTCATGAATCTTTTTTCTGATAAACATTCTTTTTCTCATCATTCTCGATAAATTGCATAAGACGCTCCCCCATGCCTTGAGAATCACAAGGGCGACTTCAGCTTTGCTCCGCCCTTTTACGAATTCCGTCTCCCGTTTCTTTTTATTGAATATATTCGCGACCAGCTTCAGATAGCTGAAAAATCGCCAAAAAAACGTTTTTGCCATTTTTCCAAAAGGATAATTTTTTATGACAGTGAAGAAATAGTTTCGGTGGAGATAATATGCTTTCATCAGCGAACCTTTTCCGGCAGTTCCGCTGTGGACGTGATATACGACCGCCTGCGGGCAAAAATACGACTTAAATCCCGCGTTTTTCATCCGCCAGGCCAGATCCACGTCTTCATAGAAAACAAAATGGTCATTGTCGAAATAATTATGCTCCAGAAGGGCTGTTTTCTCAAGCGCCTCCCGGGTAAAAAGCGAGGCTGTCCCGTTCGCGCCGAAAATTTCTTTTTCTTCACTATATCTTCTTGCATCTCTTCCGTATCCCCTGTTATGGGCCGTCCCGTCGCGAGTGATATAAATTCCGGCGCAATCAATTTTTTCCCTTTCAAAAAAATTCAAAACTTTCGGCTGGACGGAACCTGTACCCGGATATTTTTTCGCGCATCTTGCCAATTCTTCGACGTATTTTTCATCCAGTCTGGTGTCATTATTGAGAACAATTACGTATTTTATCTTAGGATCTTCAAGCGCCGACTTGATGCCCACGTTATATCCAAAACAGAAACCGGTATTCCTTTCTAATCGAACTATTTTTACACTTGGAAACTTAGTTTCCAAGTAGTTATTTTTTACAAAATTGACTGAATCGTCTGTTGACCCGTTGTCCACAAAAATAACCCTGAAATTTTCATAGGTTTGTTTTTGGAGCGAATCGAAGCAGTCCTTGAGATACTTCTTTCCGTTCCAGTTGACAATGACAATGGCGGTATTTTCCATAAATCTGATCTGAAAAGTGTAAGGCGATTAAGCAGGTATCGCGTTTGTCCGCACATTCGTGCGAAGACAGACTATTCGAAAAATAACAATTTTTACTTTTGCATTTTCAATTTCAGCCGCAGATAATCATAATATTCGCTGCTGTGGCTATTTTTTGTCGTATATTCGCGGATAGTTTTTTCTCTCGCTTCTTTTCCCATATTTTTTCGAAGATCTCCGTCAACTATCAGCCTTTCAATTTTTTCTTCCCACTCATTTTCACTCCCGGCCAAAAAGCTGTCAACGCCATCATCAATCGCGTCTCGATAAGTCTGATTGTCTACCGCCACCGAGGGCACTCCCAAAATCCCAGCTTCAAAAAATTTGAGTTCCGATTTCGCCTCACAAAAATCATTGTTTTTTTCCAGAGGAATAATGTTGATATCAACTCCAGAGATATTTTTGAAGTGCTCCTCGCGCAACGCAAATGGAAATTTTTCGATCCGGCTTTGAAACTTCCCGAATTTTTCACTGATGTTGAGCGGACCGGCTAAAAATAATTTTATATCGGGGTATTTTTCGAGAATCCTGACCAGGGCATTTTCTATCGTCGCAAAATTCTTATCATGCCCTTTGGTTCCGGAAAAATATCCTATTCTCAAGCCAATATTATCTGACGAAGGCTTAGCCTTCGTCAAGAGATTTTCTGCGATTTCAAGATCTTTGAGCGACAGCTTATTTTTCGAGATGAAGACTTTTTTGCCGTATTTTTCCAAAATTTTCGCGAGAAAGCTTGTTGTTGTCGCGCAGGCCTTGACATACGTATCCCTCAGGATCTCCTCTCCTGCTCCCTTTTCATATTGCTTACGCTCAAAAATATTCATTTTTTTGTAATGCTCCGTCGCCTGAACATGTTTCGGGTCGAAAACCAGGTCGTCTGTTTCGAAAATAATTTCCTTTCCAAGTTTTTTGGCGTTTTCAAAAAGTTTTGCGACATTTTTCGTCCAAACCGGCCGATGGAAAATGAAAATTTTGAATTTATCCGCGTAGCGCGGCAAAAAAGGATTATCCTGAATCGTCACACTGCATTTGAACTCATGAAGGCGCATCTCTTCAGCCTGGTTATGCGCTCGAAACATCGCGCTGTCTCCCACTCCCGGCGTCACAAACAAAATATCCCCCGGCCGCACCCGGCCAAATTGCGCTATAAAAGATTTTGCCACCCTTTTTCCGCCGCGGACCAGCCCTTCTTGCTTCAAGGCGTTCAGCGCTTTTCCGGTTTTTATGAGAAGTGTTTTCATTTGACAAGTAATAGGAAAATTTCAAGCAATTTCCGAGCTTCTTTTTCCTCGCTAAAATTTTCAATGTCATATTCTATTTTTCCCGTATCCTGAAAAGTATTCATTTTTTCGGCCAATTCATTCATATTTTTCAAATAAATTCCCTTTTCGCCCAATCTCGCCCGATTAAATTTGGTGCCGAAGCAAATTATTGGCAGTCCCGCCGCCATAAGATTGGCTATCTTTCCGCTCGATTCGGTCGAACCGCTCTTGGGATCGATTCCAGCGTCCGCCAATGCCAGATAGCGCGCCAAAGAAAAATACGGAATTTTTCCGGCAAAATACACGGATTTTTCCAGTTTTTTTTCAGTAATATATTTTTTGTATTTTTCCTCGTCACTTCCAAATCCGCCCAATAGAAGTTTCCAATTATTCTTTTCCCAAAGCTCGGCTTTTTCCTTCCCCGACTTTTCGTCGGGGAATTTCTCAAAGCCAAGTTTTCCAAAAACTTCCAAAAGCTCCCCGACTCCCTTATTATCGCTCAAACCTCCGATATAGACCAGCAATTTACTATCTCCAGCCCACTTTTTAATTTTATCGATTTTATCCGATTCTACTTTAGATAAGTCTTGCAGATTTTGAAATAAATCCAAATCAATCCCATCCCGCACGATCGTAGCGATTAAACCGCTACGATGAAGTTTGACATTCTCACTGCTGACAACAATTTTATCGGCCCAATTGATAACTCTCTTTGAAAACCAAACAAAGAATTTCCGCGCGATTGATTTTTTTCGGCTGTAACTTTGAAATTCCTCATCGATATTCCCCTGCAAATCAAATACTATCGGAATTTTTCCGCAAAAAGCCAATTTTTTCGCCAAATATCCGATAGCCAGTCCCTCCCAAAGATGCGCGTGGATCGCGTCGGGTTGAAATGTTTTAATTTCCCGCCGAACCAAAAAAAGGAGTTTCCAGTCCAGCCATATTTTTCCCCAGGAAAAACCGGGAGATGTTTTTTTGTAGCTATTCGGGCCCTTGATACGCTCGATATCAAGTCCCGGCACATTTTCCCCAATATGATAAGCGCAAAGGCGCACCTCGGCGCCCAATTTTTTGAGATATTTCGCTTCGTTAAGTATCCGCATATGAGCGCCCCGGTCAGAAAAAAAAGGCGTCGCGGCGATGGTGAGAATTTTCATTAATTCTCGATAATCTCTCTTATTTTATAATTCATCTTCCCCTGCGTTTTATAATAATTCTTGACCGCGATATCAGCCAGAAGACCGAAAATGAAGAGTTGGATTCCCATCAGGACCAGGAAAACAGCGATGAGCGGCCAGATTTTGTTCGACATCGGGACGGCATAGAAAACGCGCGCCGTGACCAGCGCCGCTCCCGACAAAATTCCCAGGAAAAATATCCCAAGACCCCCCGCTCCAAAAAGATGCAAAGGCCGATTGGCGTATTTTTTCCAGAACCAGACCGAGATCATATCAACGATTCCCTTTACTCCCCGCTTCCAGTTGTATTTCGTCACCCCGCTCTTGCGCGAATGATGGCTGACTGGAACTTCCGCCACTTTGAACCCCTGCACCTTGAGGAGTGCCGGGATAAAGCGGTGCATCTCGCCATACAAATCCAGATCGTCAAAACATTCCCTTTTGAAAGCCTTGAGACTGCACCCGCTGTCATGAATTCCGTCGTTGATGAGAAATTTTCGGGCAATATTGGCCGCGCGCGAGGCAAGATTCTTCATAAAGGAATCCTGCCTATTTTTCCGCCAGCCGGCAACAACGTCGTATCCTTCGCTTAATTTATCCAATAGCAGCTTGATGTCCGCCGGATCATTCTGAAGATCGCCGTCCATTGTGATAATGATTTCGCCCGAAGAATTTTTGATCCCCGCGTCAAAGGCGGCTGTCTGCCCGAAATTTTTTCGAAAGGTGATGAGCTTCAGGGGGCTCAATGCGCGGCAAATTTCATTCGTCTTGTCCGTGCTTCCATCGTCGATGAAAATAATTTCGAGAGTCTTGCCAAGTCCCCGGCAGGCTTCGACTATTTTCTGGTGCAATTCTCTCACATTCCCCTCTTCGTCATAAAGCGGAACAATCACGGATATATATGGTTTCTGACTGGATTCATTCATGTATTTATGTTAACGTAAAGTCAGGATTATAGCAAAAAATGTTGATTGAAAATTGGGGGGCAAAGACGCCAATGGCGCTCCGCCCCGCTCCCTATTCATGCCGTGCCTCAATTTCCTGGCGCTTGAGAATAGTTGCCAGCAATGCGCCAAGAAGCAGGGCGTCCGTGCTCAAAGCTCTGGCGATTTCCCGGGGATTAATTGGCAGGGAATAGCGCCTCAAAAGGATTTTTTCCTTGAAATCGGGGACCTGGCTCACCAATTCGAGCTGGTCATCCTCCTCGAAGAAGAGAAGCGCCTGCAGCTCCCACGCGGAAGTGAAGGGAATATAGACATTGACCTGAACCGATGGGTAGATGTCCAAACTGCCCCGAATCCCCATCCCGGAAACGTCCTCATACCTCTCAACCGCGAAATTTCTCCGGGTGAGCTCGCAATGGACATCCTCGAGGATTTTTTCCGGATTTCCCCCGGAAAAAGCGTTGGCCAGAAACTTTTTCAAACTTTTCATTGAATATTTTATTTTCATTGACCGGCCTGCCTCCCTTTTCATTTATTGTTTTTTTGTTAATTTTGAAACTATATTCTATAACATTACTATACTTTTGTCAATAAGAAATACAATGGAACACCAATCTCCCAAAAAAAAGGGAAACAGGAATTATTTTCTCGTAGTCATCGCAATTTCTCTTGCTATTTCTTTCACGACTTGCTATTTCGCGACTCCAACTGTTTTCGGGGGGCGAGATCAGGGCGCCATCGCAACCGCCGCGATCGATCTCGTAAAACACAAATCATTTGTTTTCTCCGCTCCCTCATCAAACGACTTATTTCAAAAATACGGGCAAGGCAGAGCCCTCAACTTCCCCGGTTTTGACTATACCAAGGATGGAAAGCTGATAACCCGCTTCCCAAAAGCTTTTATCGCCTATCTGGCCGTTTTTTATGCCGCGTTGGGATTGAAGGGAATCCAGTATGCCAACTTCCTCCACCTGGCTTTGTTTCTGGTATTATTTTGGCTCGCACTTCGCCAGTTTTTTTCCGAGAAAGTTTCCCTTCTCGGGTTTCTCATCGCCGCGACTTTTTTTCCTTTCCCTTGGTTTGCCAAATACGCGCTCACGGAAATCTTCATGCTTTTTCTCGTCTGGGCGGGAATTTATTTTCTGCTTTCTTTTAGACGTCCAACGTCTAAAAATATGGATAACCGCTTTCTGCAAATTTCTTTGCTCTTTTTCGCTCTTTCGGCGCTCACCAGAATCGAGGGAATAGTTTTTTATCTCCTTGCCGCCGGCTATATTTATTTCCTTAACAGAAAAAATACAATCCCGCTTTCAAAAAATTTCATAAAATATCTGCTAATTTCCACATTGTTGCTCTCTGCCCTCTATATTTTTCTGAATTATCATGATCTGACTGACAGCGCCAAAAATTTCACAAAAGCTTTTCTGCCCGACTCAACCAAAGATTCCGCACCCTCATCTGGCCTGTATTCGCATCTCGCGACTGTGTTTTTGAGCTATAACATTTTGGCTTATCTCATTCTTGGTCTCGCTGGAATCGGCTGGCTCGCAAAAAAAGTGAAAAAAAACTGGCTAAAGCCGGAATATATTCCAATACTCCTCACTTTTCCGGCTTTTTTCTATCTTATTTCACCGATGATTTCTCTTGATGACCCGTGGATGCTGCGCCGGTTCGTTTTTGCCGTTTTTCCAATCCTGATTTTTTACTCGATATATTTTCTCAACCGGTTTTTCTATCACAAAATATTTCTCTATATCACCCTTGCGGCCCTTATCACGGCAAACGTCGTCGTGAGCTGGCGCTTTCTCACTCTTTCGGAAAATAGAGATCTTTTGCCCCAAATTGAAAAAATAGCCGAAAAATTCGGCCCGAATGATCTGATTTTGGTCGATCGAATGGCCACTGGCAGCGGATTCTCGCTTCTTAGCGATCCCATGACATCTCTTTTTGGCAAAAAAGCCGTCTATTTTTTTAACGCAGATGACCTGAAATACATCGACCAGAATGGCTATGAGAACATCTTTATCCTGGGACCCGTCGCTGAAGAAAAAACTTGGTATACCGATCTGGTCAAAAGCAGGACTTTCGATGTAATTGAAATAGATAACAATTTTCTGGAACCGTCTGAAAAAAAATGGGGTCTCGCGCAAAATATCGAGTCGAAAACCATTTCAATCATTTGGAAGATAAAATAAAAAAAGCTGAGCTTTAGGAAAATCCGAAAGCTTAGCTTTGGAAAAAACACTATGAAAATCTTGGTCACGGGAGGCGCGGGATTCATTGGTTCGCATCTGGTCGATGCTCTTGTTGAAAAGAAGCATCGGGTTTTGGTGATTGATAATCTTTCCACCGGATTTGAGAAAAATATCAATCCCGAGGCAAAATTTTTCAAAGCTGACCTCACCAATCACAAAAAAACTGAAGCTACCGTCAAAAAAGAAAAACCGGAGGTCATTTTCCATCTCGCGGCGCAAATAGACCTTCGAAAATCCGTCGCCGATCCCCTTTTCGAAGGGAATAATAATATTTTGGCAAGCATGAATCTTATTGAACTCGCCTGCCGATACAAAGTCAAAAAATTCATATTTTCGTCAACCGGCGGTGCCCTCTACGGCGACACGCGCGTCCTCCCCACTCCGGAAACCGTCGAGCCTTGGCCCGTCTCTCCCTACGGAGTTGGAAAGCTTTCCGTTGAAAAATTCTTGCATTATGCCAACAAGGTCCACGGGCTGAAATTTGCCGCTCTTCGCTATCCGAATGTGTATGGACCGCGGCAAAACCCCCATGGAGAAGTAAATGTAATTGCGATTTTTCTCCACATGATGATGAATGGAAAGCAACCCGTAATCAACGGAAGTGGAAAACAAACGAGGGACTTCATTTTCATTGACGATATAACTTCGGCAAATCTGCAGGCGCTTGAAAAATTCGACAAAGTAGGAATATATAATGCCAGCACCGGCAAAGAAACGAGTGTAAACGGCATATTCCGAGAAATAAACAAGTATTTCGGAAAAAAATTCAAAGAAGTTCACGGACCAGCCAAAATCGGCGAGCAAAAAACCAGCTGCCTTTCCTACGCGAAAATAAAAGAGAATTTTAGATGGACGCCAAAAACCGACTTCAAAACGGGAATTAGGAAAACATACGAGTGGTTTCAGAAAAACAATAACAAATAGTCAAAAAAGACCCGATAAAGCATCGGGCCTTTTTTATTTTGAATAACCAAGCCAATTCCAATCGAATTAAATCAAACAAATCAAGGGCCGCTTACTCTCACCCATGCATAGGTATCGGGACCGGATCGCTGGCAAATCCACAGCCATCCAGCGGGACTGTCCGTGTCATCCACAAATTCATAAGTTCCCCAATTATTACTATTGCATGTTTCATCGGTTGGCGTAGTTGCTGAATCTGCGTCACCTGTTGACGCATCAGAAGGATTTATTTGAAGTCCGTTAGCGGTAAGCTCGTCATCGACATACAGTCCGCCACCTGTTCCAGCAAGGGTATCTCCGACTGTTACTCTTAAGAAATTACCGGCACCGTTTGTCGCGTTAACATCTTCCGTTGTTGTCACATCCTGGCTTCCAAAATTTGGCGAAATTTTCGTTCCGGCGATGGCCGCCGAGGAATTTATATCCGTGTTGACAATAGCTCCGTCCGAAATTTTTGCCGAAGTCACCGAGCTATCAGCCAAATCCCCTGCCGCGATCGTCCCATCCGAAATTTTTCCTGTTGTTACCGCATTATTCGCGAGATCGTCCGTGCTGACCTCTCCATCCGCTATTTTCCCGGTTGTGACGGAATTGTCGGAATAATCGGCGTTCGAAACTGTCCCATCCTGGATTTTGGCGGAATTCACCGCACCGTCGGCAATATAGGGATTCGTGATGCTTCCCGCCTTTATTTTCTTCAGCGTCTTGATTTTCGAGCTCGCGACTGAAGCTCCGATGAAAGTGATCGCCAGCGCGACAATAATCACGCTGCTGATTTGTCTTTTGTCCATTTTTTTGTTTTAATAAAGCTATGTTTGGCTGATATAATTATACAGTAAATATGAAATCAATGCAAAATAAGCTCAAGCAATCGGCCGAATTGCAAAATTTGCTGGCAAAAGACAAAGTTTTTCTGGATTCTCTCGAATCTGCGCGCAATACTATTGTCAAATCGCTAGAAAACAGAGGAAAGTTGATGACCTGCGGGAACGGAGGAAGCGCAACACAAGCCTCGCATATGGTCGGAGAATTTGTCGGACGCTTTGCTTTTGACCGGCCGGCTTTGCCCGCGATATCTTTGTACGATCTGGCAACGACGACCGCCGTCGGAAATGATTACGGCTACGAGGGCATATTTTTCCGCTTCGTCGAAAGTTTGGGAGGGGAAAATGATGTCCTGTTTTCTATCAGCACCAGCGGAAATTCAGGCAATTGCCTAAAAGCCATGGAATCTGCTAAAAAGAAAGGGGTCAAGAACATAGCCCTCCTTGGAAATGACGGGGGGAAAATGAAAAATTTGGCTGATGCCGCGATTATTATTCCGTCAAGGGATATACCCCTTATTCAGGAAATCCACTTGATGGCAATCCACTGGATCTGCGAAGAAGTTGAGAAATATTTCTTCAGTAAATCCTAAATAACTCCAAATGCCAGAATCTAAGTTTTCAATACTCTTTTGAATTTCGTCCGTTTTAATTTTGAAATTGTTTAGAATTTTGAGCTTGGGGTTTAGAATTTTCGTTCCATTTTTATGCTAACAATAGAAAGAGCCAAAAAAATCCTGAAAAATGCTAAAGACGCGCCAGTATTGGCCTGCGGCGACGTGATGCTTGACGCTTATCTCACCGGCCCCGTCGAAAGATTTTCCCAGGAAGCTCCTGTTCCCGTGATCGCGGTGGAGGATGAGCAATTTTTTCCGGGGGGCGCCGGAAACGCGGCGAATTGCATGGCAGCGATTGGCCTCACGCCGCACCTCGTTGGTGTCATTGGTGAAAAAGGAAGAATAAGATATACAGAAGTGATGGAAGAAGAATACAAAAAATGCGGAATAATCACCCATTTCAGCCTTGATGCGGACCGCAAAACAACCCTCAAATTGAGGGTGAAGGCGATAAAAACCACTACCCAGCATGTTGCCCGGGTAGATATGGAGGATACCCGCCCCTTGAACAAGGAAAAAGAAAATGAGATATCGGCATATCTCGAAAGCCTTGCCAAAGAAATGAACCCGGCTGTTATTTCCGTCCATGATTACGCAAAGGGATTTCTCACGGAAAAAGTTTTCAAGAAAATTATTGACATTTCAAGCGAAAAAAATATTCCAATTTTCGCCGATCTCAAACAAAACACCTTCGTGAAATTCAAAAGCTTCATCAAAAATCCCGAACTGTTCTTCCTGAAACCCAACCGGGTGGAATCAGTTGAAACGGCCAAAATAATGAGTGGTTTTGACAAAGACGGAACCACGGACAGCGAAATCATCGAGATCGCGAGCATAATTCAGAAAGAAATTCCGATCCATATTTTCATCACCCGAGGAAAAAAAGGAACGGTTTATTTCGAACCCCGAAAAGAACCCTATTTCGTCCGGCCCCGGGAAGTCGAAGAGCAATTCGACATCGCCGGAGCCGGAGACACAGTCGCCGCATTGCTCATCGCTTCCTATGCCGGCGGCGCGAAAATGCACGAAGCATTGGAGCTTGCCACTGCCGCTTCGCAGGTCGCCATCCGCAAATTCGGGACTTCAGTGGTGACGAAAGAAGAACTTCTGGATTGGATCGGAGAGTAAACTTTCAATGTTGGGGTTCCCCCGGCATTGAATTTCAGATAACTTATGAAAAAAATAATTTTCCTCGACCGCGACGGGGTGATCAATGTCGACCATAATTATGTTTATAAAATAGAAGATTTTGAATTTGAAAAAAACGTGATTCCCGGCCTGAAAATTCTTGAACAAAACGGATTTCATTTCATTATCATCACCAACCAGTCAGGCATCGGCCGGGGCTATTATGCGGAGAAAGATTTTTGGAATTTCAACAACCACGTTGAAAAAGAACTCAAAAAAAACGGAATAGAAATTCTGAAAACATACTTTTCCCCCTACCATCCCGAAGGAATTGGAAA
Organism: Candidatus Moranbacteria bacterium GW2011_GWC2_40_12; assembly: GCA_000995965.1. Lineage (GTDB taxonomy): Bacteria > Patescibacteriota > Minisyncoccia > Moranbacterales > UBA11712 > UBA11712. Next base: position 79,981 of record LBYD01000001.1, on the reverse strand, counting down.
ATACAAGAAAACTTCAAATTGCCGAAAGCCTGCTCCTGGAATGCTTGAACAGGCCGAAAAAGATTTTGAAATTGACAATGCGAATTCCTGGATGATCGGAGACAAATGGGCCGACGTGAAGTGCGGAAAAAATTTCGGGATCAGATCAATCCTCGTCAAAACGGGTAAGGGCGGCTCGGATGAAAAGCACAAGACGGACGTAGAATATATCGCCGAAGACCTGCTCGACGCGGCCAAATTTATTGTGCAAAAATAATAATTCGTATATTCGTAATTGATTCGTAATTCGTAAAAGCATATGAATCACAAAGAAAAAATAAAATCGCTTGACGAAATTCTGCAAATCGCCGCTGAAGCGAAAAAGGAAGGCAAAAAAATTGTCACAACCAACGGCTCTTTTGACCTTTTTCACGCCGGACATATCGACCTTCTCAAAAAAGCGAAAGAAAGAGGAGATCTTCTGATTGTCGGCGTGAACAGCGACAAGTCCGTGAAAGAATACAAAAAAAAGCCGGGACGGCCCATCATTCCCGACAAATACCGGGCAGAGCTTCTAGCGGCGATAATGTATGTGGACTATGTTTTTCTTTTCGACGACCTCATCCCCAACTCGTGGCTCGAAAAAATCCGCCCGGATGTCCACGCCAACAGCGCCGAATACGGAACAAAATGCGTCGAAACGGAAGTCCTCGACCAGTATGGCGGAGAGCTTTTCCTCGTTCCCAAAGAAGATATTCCCCTTTCGACTTCGCTTATCGAAGAAAAAATAAAAGCAGAGAAATAATCATCTCTTGAACGAAAAAGTGTTGATTTTTTTTCCAGTAACCGCTGAATATAGTTCGGTAGTTATTTTTTTGTTTTTCGCTTTTACGATCAAGAAATGTTTGTCGAGATAATAGTATTCACTTGAGCCCTCTTGTGGCGGAGGATAGGCTGATGTGTCTGTGTTCCCAACCGTGAACTGATAAATTGAATTTGACGCGCTCAAAAAAACGGACGAATCAATTTTTTTTCTAACAAAAAGATGTTCGTGTCCGGAAAAAACAGCTGTTACCTTATGTCGGTCTAAAATTTTCCACAGCGCATCTCGTTCTTCTGGATATAGATCGAGCGCGCTCCCAATATGCGAACTTACCGGGAATGCCGGCATGTGATAAAAAACAAATATATTCTTTTTTCTATTTCTTGAAAGATCTTGCTCCAGCCAATTGCGCTGATTTGAATCAATGATATAGCTATCCGGTTTGGAGCTGTTCAGAACAACGAAATGAGAATTGCCCTTGTTGAAAGCATATGACAATTCGGAGTAGTTTTCTGGACCATTGGTCGGGAGCTTGAAAACGGATTGCCAAATGGCGTCAGCCCCGGAATACGTCCTGTCATGATTCCCCATCACCGGATATGTTTTTCTATAAATCGGAGATATCGCGCTTTTCCAGTTGTTGAAATATGAAAGGCAAGTAGTGTCATTATAGCAGTCACTTTTCAAATCCCCCATTACAATTGCCGCCCGGATTTTCTTTCTTTTTATCTTTTTTGCCGCCTTTTGCAGAGCACCATTCGCATTTCCAGCTTCGAAACTTTGTGTATCGCCCATAACGGCAAATGTGACGGCAAATGATTTATTTGAGAAAAGCACGAAAGAAAAAGCCGCTACCAAAAGAATAAGCAACTTTTTTTTGTTACACATTTTTATTTTTTTAATTTTTATATTATCTTGGATATTTTTCGACAAGCTTCTTGAATTTATCAATCACTTCTTCCGGTTTGATCAGAAGCCGGCAGGGGTCTTTTTTCCATCGGACCGACAAATCTTTGCAGCCTTCATCCCAGCAGGGATAGCATTTGAGGCTCTTGGGCGGAGCCAGCACTTCGTATTTTTCGTAAAGATTGAGACGAGATTCCGGTGTCATTCCGCCGGTGAAAATGGCCAGAAACGGAATTCCGGCGAGAGCCGCGATGTGGGTTGCGCTAGTGTCAGCGGAAATCACGTATTTTCCAAGTTTCAGGGCTTCGATAAATTCCGTGATTGTTTTTGTTTTCCCGACCAGATTTACTACTTTTTCGCCTTTATAATATTCGCTGTCTTTCGTTCCCAGGATAAGCGGCGTGAATCCCATTTTTTCAACCGCTTCGATCAATTTCGGATAATACGGCCCCCACCAGCTCCGGGCGGGGTTGGAGGCACCAAGATTGAACACGACAAACTTTTGATTTCCGCCAGAGGCGGATCCGCCTTTGGCGGATATATCAACACCTATTTTAGTAATTAGTTTCTCCACTCTTTTTCTCGCCTCCGGATAATCCGGCATCGAGACTAACTTGAAATTCTCATCCAGCCCCATTCTTCGTGAATAAACGAAATGGCGGTTTATCTTGTTGTCATTTTTCACATTGCCCCAAATCGGCCCGAAGCTCATTTCAAGGTCAATGAAATTATATATTTTCCCTCCTTCTCCTGTCGGGATCGGAAGCGGGGAATATTTTTTCCCATTTGGAATCGGAATAAATTCGTCAAAAATGCCAAAGCCCGCCATCATTTCGATGTTGCGCTCATAGGTTGCGAGGATCAATTTTCTTTCCGGATATTCTTGCCCGCCGAAGCCTGCCCGAAGTTGCAACATCGTTGCAGGCGGGCCTTGGCGAAGGCGGGTTTCGCGAAAATTCTTGAAAGCGCTCACTCCCATCAAAAGATCGCCAATTCCGTCGTCGCGGACAATTGTGACGGAATTTTTGTATTCTTCCGGTTCGAATTTCACTCTTTGATTACCGGCGGTGATTATTTCATTAATTCTTTTTCCCCATCTTTTTTTCAAAAGCTGTCTGTCCGCCTCCCCTTTTCGGAAGTCGCGCGAAGAGCTTTCCAGATGATATATTTCACATTCCGGATTATAAAGGACTTTAAATCCGGATTCTTGAAGCCGCAGGCAAAAATCCGTATCCTGGCATTCCTCGAGGAAATTCTCGCTTAATTTGAACCGATCAAAAACATCATGGCGCGTTGCCACGCAGGCAAAAGTGACAACCGGAACAAAAGCATCAAAATTCACTTTTGGAAAATCCTTTTTTTCTTTCGCAAAAACTGCTATCGCGTTGCTATCTTGAAATTCCATTCCTGCGTGCTGGATTGTCTCGTCTTTATATAGAAGCTTTCCGCCAACAGCCCCAATTTGTTTGTTTCGAAGAGGGTCTACCAGTTCATCAATCCAGTTTCCTTTCACGATTGTGTCATTATTGAGAAGTATCAGATATTCCCCCTTGGCGTGATTTTCAATCAGCTGGTTATAGTTCTTTGAGAAAAAATAACGCCGGAATTTCACCACTTTCACATTTTTCCATTTTTTCCTGGCCTCGCGATAGAATTTCCAAACTTTCCATTGGCGGCTTCCTGTGTCGCCGACCAAAATTTCTACATCATATTTTTGGCTTAAATTAGCCTCAACAGACTCAAGGCATGTCTTCAAGAGCTCCAGATGGTCTTTTGAAAGAATGGCGATGGTCACCAGATTTTTCTGAAAATCATCGGCCGCCGGATATCCTCCCTTCCACTCCCCTTTCCGCTTTTTGAAATGCCGCCGCACCGCGAAAACCGTGTCGGAAAAACCTCCGAACTTGAATTCGTCCCACAAAAGCCTTGAAAGTCCCCGGTATTTTTTGAGGAAGCGTTTAATCCGTGCCTTGATATATCTTATATTCATGATAAGATTAATCTGCTTACGCTTATAATCTTAGTTTAGAAATAAACAAAAGTAAACATGAGAATGCTTATCACCGGTGGTGCGGGATTTATCGGCTCGCACCTTTGCAAACATTTTTTGGACAATGGCCACAAAGTGATTTGTGTTGATGATTTTTCAACCGGCCGGAAAGAAAATATCGCCGATTTTTTGACGAACCAAAATTTCAAATTTATTGAGCGTGATATCGCAAAACCGCTTGAGCCCGGAGAGAAAATCGATCAGATTTTCAATTTTGCCTGCCCCGCCTCCCCGCCCCGCTACCAAAAAGATCCTATCCAAACGATGAAAACTTCCATTTTAGGTTCGCTCAATATGCTCGAACTCGCCCGAAAAAATAACGCCAGGATAATGCAAGCTTCCACGAGCGAAGTTTATGGCGATCCGAAAGTTCATCCCCAGCCGGAAAGCTATTGGGGAAACGTCAATCCGATCGGAGTGAGGTCTTGCTATGACGAAGGAAAACGCGCCGCTGAAACATTATTTTTTGATTATCAGCGAAAATACGGAACAGATATCCGCGTCGTCCGAATTTTCAATACCTACGGACCGAATATGGATCCCGATGACGGCCGCGTAGTGTCAAATTTCATCACCCAGGCACTCAAAAATGAAGATCTGACCATCTATGGCGACGGAATGCAAACCAGAAGTTTCCAGTATATTGACGACCTTGTCGCAGGAATCATAAAAATGATGGATAATGAAAAAAATTTTCTCGGCCCGGTGAATCTAGGAAACCCGGACGAATTCACCGTGAAAGAACTGGCCGAAAAAATTCTTGAAATGCTTCCCGAAAGCAAAAGCAAAATCGTTTATCAAGATTTGCCTCAAGACGACCCGAAACAAAGAAAACCGGATATTTCGCTGGCAAAAAAAGAGCTGACTTGGGAACCGAAAATAAGACTGGAAGAAGGCCTCAAGAAAACAATAGATTATTTCCGGACTGTTTTAGATGGCCAAAAATAGTCCGTCCCGTACGGCGGGACACAAAAATTTTTACTTTTTCATTTTTCATTTTTAATTTAGCTATGGCCTCCCCATACTCACATACTCAAATCCCAAATTTCTCACCGCTTTCGGGTCATAAACATTCCTTCCGTCAACAATTTTCGGAACCAGCATTTTTTCTTTCACTTTTTTGAGATCGGCTTTTTTGAACTCGTCCCATTCGGTGACAACGAGCAAAACTTCTGAATCTTCGGCCGCTTCATACATATCGCGGCAGTGCTTTATTTCGCTGCCGAATATTTTTTTCACGCTGGCAACCGGATCATAAACATTGACATGCGCCCCCTCTTCGAGAAGCCATTTGATCACGTCAACCGCCGGGGCTTCCCTGGTGTCATCGGTATCAGGCTTGAACGCCAATCCCCAAACAGCGACTTTTTTGTTTTTCAGCGTGAACAAAGTGATTTCATCCACTTTCTGGCAGAACCATTTTCTCTGATCGGCGTTGATGCCTATCACCGCGTCAAAGATCGAAGTGTCCAGGCGATGATGGTCTGAAATGGCGCGAATGCTCTTGGTATCTTTCGGAAAACATGATCCGCCGTATCCGATTCCGGCTTTCAAAAACTGCGGGCCGATGCGCTTATCCATCCCCACGCCTTCCATCACTTTTTCAATATCCGCTCCGGTGACGTCGCAAACTCGGGAAAGCATATTGGTCGCCGAAACGCGAAGCGCCAGCATGAAATTCGCCGCCAGCTTGATCATTTCCGCGCTCCGGGCGTTCGTGACGATTTTAGGACAGTCTATTTTTTCGTAGAGCTTGAGAAGCGCAACTTGAGCTTTTTTATCGCCCCCGATGATGATCCGGTCCGGGTTCATGAAATCGGACACGGCGTTTCCCTCCCGAAGCGTTTCCGGGTTCGATCCGACGTGGAAACGGGTTTTTCCGCCGCTATAGGTGGCCAGAGACTGCCTGATTTGCATGGCAGTTCCGATCGGAACGGTTGATTTTCCGATCACCACAAAATCCTTTTTCGAACAGTTCTGGGCGACATGCTTCGCTGTTTCGCTCACGTAGAAAAGATCCGCCCGTCCGTCGGATTCCCTTTCGGGAGTGCCCACGGCGATCATCGCCAGATCGAACTTGTTGATATTCTTGTCGATTCCGACCTGAAATTTGACCCGGCCGGCTTTGATATTTTTTTTGATTATTGCTTCGAGGCCCGGCTCATAAATGGGACATTCTCCTTTTTTGAGTTTTTCAATTTTTTCCGCGTCAATGTCCGCCCCGCAAACCTGGTGGCCAAGTTCCGCGAGACATGCCGCTGTTACCAGGCCGACATAGCCGACCCCGACGATAAAGACTTTCATGTGTTCAAAGTTTATTGATTACCTCCATATACTAGCCAACGCGGCCGTTTCGGGCAAGCCCGGCCGAGCTGGCTTGAGCTTTACGGAAAAAAGATTTATTATGGAAGAGTAGCCTATTTCACGGCATATGAAAAATTTTTCCAAAATCAGCATAGTCGTTCCGATTTTAATGAAGAAAAAACTCTCGAGAAAATCATCTCTGCCGTTGAAAATGCGGATACTTTTCATCTGGAAAAAGAAATTATCCTGGTGAACGATTGTTCCAGCGACAAATCAAAAGAAATTCTTGAGAAATATAAAGATAGACACAAAATCCATCATCACAAAATTAATAAAGGAAAAGGCGCCGCCCTTAAAACCGGTTTTCAAAACGTGACGGGGGATATTATTGTGATTCAGGACGCAGATCTTGAATACGATCCGAACGAATATTCGGAAATTATTCAACCGGTACTGGATGGAAAAGCTGATGCCGTTTTCACTTCAAGGTTTTTGAGCCATCGGCCGCATCGAGTTTTGTATTTTTGGCATTATGTCGGCAACAAAATTATCACTAATTTTTCAAATATCCTGACCAATCTGAACCTTACTGACATTGAGTCCGGCTACAAAGTATTTACAAAAGAAATTCTGCAACAAATAAAGCATCAACTGAAATCGAAAAGATTCGGAATTGAGCCGGAGATTGTGGCAAAAGTTGCGAAACTGAATAAAAAGGGAGCCTGTCGCGTTTATGAAGTCGGAATCTCTTATTCCGGCCGGACATACAAGGAAGGAAAGAAAATCGGCTGGAAAGACGGAATTGAAGCCATTTGGTGCATAATTAAGTATAATTTGTTTAGCCGGTAAAATAATTTCTATGCCTTATCTTCTTCTCGCAGTAAATATGGTTTTGATGACTATCGGCCAGCTTTTTTTCAAGCAGGCGGCGGTTTTCTTGAACCAACACAGCGATTGGAGTCTTGTTTCAAAATATTTTTATAATCCCTGGTTCTACGCGGCCATTTCTTTTTTCGCTGTTGGAACCCTGACTTGGACTCAGATTCTGACATCAATGAAACTTTCAGTTGCTTATCCTCTTTTGAGCATAACATATATTCTTACTGCTATCGGAGCCTACTTTCTTTTCGGGGAAAAATTGAGCGCGGTGAATCTTGCCGGAATATTTCTCATAATGCTTGGAGTTTCGCTGGTTTCAGTGAAATAGAAACTTTAAACCTAAATAAAAACGGATTACAAGCCCTTAAGCAAGGGTTTTTTTCTGCGAAAATACTTGACTTATTAGCAAACCTTCTGTATATTGAAAAGTCTAAAAAGACACCGGAAAGTGGCTTATTTGGCCGCTTTAACTTTAAAAAATAAAAGGGAGGAATGAGCCGTGCGGAAACTGGTTTTGGGCGACTACGATAGCCTAATGGGAATTGGCAAGCCCTCAAAAATCGAGTGGCTGATCACCAACGGCGTGGAAAACATCGAGGGAGTCCAGATTATCAGTCTGGCCACCGACATGCTGCCGAAAAACCTCCTCACCTTCCACGAGCGGCTCTTTGCGCTCGCGGAAAAATTTCCGTTCCTGAAGCGCGTCTCTGTGGCGCTCAACTGCTGGCCGCTGATAACGACCAAGGAGAATAACATAAATGTTGACGTGGCAGCTACGACCTTTCTGGACGCTGACCGCTACTGCTATGCTCTCAGCATTTTGAAAGCGTTGCATTATCTCCATGAAAAGACTGGGTTACAGGTCGACATTTCCTATCATCCTATGCTGACTTGGCCCCGGTTTTTCTTTGAACAAGACTGGAACAGACGTCTCCAGTCCGCCCTCTACATCCAAAACAAACTTTGGGAATGGGAAATACAGCGACGCAAAGAATTTAGAGATTTAGTTTTCAGAGGAGGAGAATTTGGAAAATTATCCCCAGTCGGTATTTCCATTGAAAACGAGCCGACGACCTCTGACCAACAGGCCAATTTGCTCCATTCCGGCAACCGGCTGTTTTCAGAGATGATTAATGGCCTATCATACGGCTGGGGCGTCACGGCCGACCTCCAGCACCTCGGGATGGCACTGGCTTGTCTTCAGGGAAAGGATATGCATCCTTTATCCATATATCGGAAATTGACAACTGTGGGCGAGCAAATTAGGTACCTCGAGGAGCAGCAACAAGGGTTGGGACATCAGCTGATATTCCCGCCCTTCATGCCAAGCGGTTCTCATAACCCCGACCTCTGGACTTGGGAGGCTCAATTTCACTGCCTGCGTGACGTCATGGGTCCCATTACCTTCCACGTCGCCCAGGTGGAGGATCCTCTGCGCCACATCACTCCGCCGATCCGGTGGAATGACCCCATTATGCCCTGGCCCCTCATCCTCCGGCTTATGCAAGAGCTGGACGAGAAAAGAGGCGGAAATATCTGGTACGCCGTTGAAATCGATGGAGGACATCTCTACCCGGGAGGGTATCACGATGACTTAGATGCTCTCCTGCAACTTCAAGAAGTTTTTGGAAAATGATCCCGAACTCCCGAGCGGCCCATTCGCGAAACGCGAATCCGGGCCGCTCGCCAATTTTCAAGCCAAAAGCTTGATTTTTTTGGGCCAAAAGAGCTATACTTTGATGAGCAGCATTAGGAGGCTGTATTTCTTTTTGGAAGCACCTAACAAACCTAAATCAAACGCAAAATGAAAAAAAGAGTCTTGATTACCGGATCAGGAGGGCTGATTGGGTCCGAATCGGTGAGATTTTTCGCTGAAAAAGAATTTTTGGTTGTGGGCATCGACAACGACATGCGCAGCTATTTTTTCGGCGAAGAAGCCAGCACCAAGTGGAACAATAACCTGCTCAAGGAAAAATACTCGAATTTCATCCCGATCGATCTCGATATCCGCAACGAAAAGACGATCGAAAAGATTTTCGAGGAAATCAAATTTGATCTCATCATCCATACCGCCGCCCAGCCTTCCCATGACTGGGCCGCCAAGGAGCCGATCACTGATTTCACCGTGAACGCCAACGGGACCTTGAATCTCCTGGAAGCTTTCCGTAAGCACTGCCCGGAAGCCGTTTTCATTTTCACCTCAACCAACAAAGTCTATGGCGACAAGCCCAATGAACTGCCGCTCGTCGAACTCGAAAAAAGGTGGGAAATTGAAAAAGGGCACCCCTATTGGAACGGAATCGATGAATTTATGTCGATCGACCAGTCAAAACACAGTGTTTTCGGCGCCTCGAAAGTTGCGGCCGACATCATGGTCCAGGAATACGGACGCTATTTCGGCCTCAAGACCGGAACTTTCCGCGGAGGTTGCCTCACCGGCCCCCAGCACAGCGGCGCCCAGCTTCACGGCTTCCTCGCCTATCTCGCCAAATGCGTCGCGACGGGACAAAAATACACGATTTTTGGCTACAAGGGAAAACAAGTCCGCGACAATATCCACAGTTTCGACCTCGTCAATATGTTTTGGCATTTTTACCAAAATCCGCGGCAGGGCGAAGTTTATAACGCCGGTGGCGCACGGCACTCCAATATTTCGATGCTCGAAGCCATCGAAAAACTGGAAAATATCCTTGGAAAAAAAGCCGTTACGGAGTATAATGAAACCAACCGCGTCGGCGACCATATCTGGTATATCAGCGACGTTTCGAAATTCAAAAAGCATTATCCCGATTGGGATTTCAAATATGGAATTGACGATATCCTGAAAGAAATTTGCGAAAGCGGCCACTTTTAAGAAATGGATTATAAAAATATTTTAATCACCGGCGGAGCAGGTTTCGTCGGATCAAATTTAGCTTTGAAGCTGAAAGCGAAATACAGAGGCGCTGAAATTTTTTGCATGGACAATCTCAAGCGCCGCGGTTCGGAGCTGAACATTCCCCGTCTCAAAGCCGCGGGAGTGAATTTTGTTCACGGTGATATCCGAAACAAAGAAGATTTTGAGGAAATCGGGAAAAATGACCTGATTCTTGAATGCTCGGCCGAGCCTTCAGTTTTGGCCGGAATCACATCTTCGCCGTCTTATCTCATCAACACCAATCTTGTCGGCACAATCAACTGCCTTGAATTCGCCCGCCAAAACAGGGCGGCTTTCGTCTTTCTTTCGACCAGCCGGGTCTATCCGATCGATCCGATAAATAATCTGGTATACGTCGAGGAAGAAAAAAGATTCAATCTGGCCGACAAACAAGCCACAATCGGCGCTTCAAAAGAAGGGATTGCCGAAAATTTTCCTCTCGAAGGCGCCCGCTCGCTCTATGGAACCTCCAAACTTTGCTCAGAACTTCTGCTTCAGGAATATATTTATAACTATGGAATAAAGGGAATCATCAACCGCTGCGGCGTCATCACCGGCCCCTGGCAGATGGGAAAAGTTGATCAGGGGGTTTTTGTCCTTTGGGTCGCGCGGCATATTTTCAGCGGAAAATTATCGTATATAGGCTACGGCGGAGAAGGAAAACAAGTCCGGGACTTCATCCATATTGATGATCTTTTTGATATTCTCGACATTCAACTCAACGACATTGAAAAATTCAACGGAAATATCTGGAATATCGGCGGGGGTCTCGAAAGCAGCGTGTCTCTCAAGGAACTCACCGAAATTTGCGAAAAAGTGACGGGAAACAAAATTGAAATTGATTCGGTGAAAGATAATCGCCCGGCGGATCTAAAAATGTTCATCACTGATTCGACAAAAATAAAAAAGCTCACCGGCTGGAAACCGAAAAAAAACGCCGAGGAAACAATCAAAGACATCGCCGATTGGATAAACGAAAACAAGGAGCTGCTAAAACCAATTTTATCCTAAAATTATAATGCCCAAATTATCCGTTGTCATCCCTGCTCACAACGAGGAAGGCCAGATTGAAGATACGGTCCGCGCTTTTCATGATGAGCTCGAAAAAGAGCATATAGATAACGAAATTCTGATCGTGAATGACAACAGTCGGGACAGCACCGAAGAAATACTCCAAAAATTGTCGGCGGAAAATCATCAAATTCGTTATGTGAATAACATCCCGCCCAACGGAATTGGTTTCGCCATCCGAAAGGGGCTCGCAAATTACCAGGGTGATTGCGTGGCGATTGTGATGGCCGACATTTCCGACCGTCCCGAAGATCTCGTCCGATATTTTCGGAAGTTCGAAGAAGGTTTCGATTGTGTATTCGGTTCGCGCTTCATCAAGGGCGGAAAAACGATTGACTACCCGAAATTCAAATACGTGCTGAACCGACTCGCCAATACTGCTATTCGAATACTGTTCGGAATAAAATACAATGATGTCACGAACGCGTTTAAGTTGTATTCAAGGGAAACGATAGATGGCCTCAAACCATTTTTGAGCCATCATTTCAATATATTGGCAGAACTGCCTCTCAAAGCCATCGTCCGCGGATATTCCTACACCGTCGTCCCCAACCACTGGACGAATCGGAAAGAAGGAGAATCCAAACTCAAGATCAAAGAAATGGGCAGCCGGTATTTTTTTATTATCCTTTATTGCCTCCTTGAAAAATGGCTTTCGCGGGGAGATTATCGGAAGACACCTAAAATATGAAACCAGAAAAATGCTAAGCACCCTGATCCAAAAAATGAAACAGGAAGAAAATTCTAAAAAAATAAAATTCGTTGTTTTTTCGGCGGGATTTTTGCTCATACTATACAATTTTGTTTTCTTTGTCGGTAGGAACGCAGTTGACGTGCCTTTTTGGGATCAGTGGAGTATAGTGGAAATATTGGCCAAAAAAGCAAGCTTGTGGGAATTATTTCAATACCAACATAATGAACATCGAATTGGAGTCGGCTTGATTATAATCAAGTTCCTTGCAATAATTTCTCATTGGAGCCAAATTTTGGAAATAAAATTTGTGTCTTTACTGATGATTTCTTCCTCGCTTGTCATTTTATTTCTAAAAAGGTCAATAAGTAAAAAAATAGAAATTCTGGACCTGATAATCCCCTTGCTATTTCTGAATATTTTCCAATTTGAAAATATCGACTGGGGATTTCAAATTTCTTTTATTCTTCCCCTGTTTTTTTTCTGCCTCTGGCTTGCAGTGCTTAGGATCAAAAATACAAAAAAAAGAAATGCTGCCTTTTCAACGCTTTCCCTAATGAGCGCGTATTCAAGTTTTCATGGGCTGATTCTTCCTGTCATCACAATAGGACACATCGCTTATGATTTTTTCAGAAAAAAGAGCGGGAAGATCGGTAATTTGTTGTTTTTTGTTTTTTTGAATATTTCCATCATCGGATCATATTTTATAAACTACAAAAGAATCTTTCAACCTGCGTCGTTCCCTGGCGTTTCAAAAAAATCAATCGAGTATTTTTCATTAGCAGTAAGCAACGGATTTTTATATCCAAAGGAATACTCCTTAATTAGCTATTTTCTTCTAATAATCACTCTTTTTATTTTAGCGATTGCTTTATATGAAATATTTATTAAAAAAAAATGGCACATGAATCTCGTAGTTGGAGCATCTTCAATAGCTTTCGCTCTTGCCTTTATTTCCATCATAACAGTCGGCCGGTCTTCACTTGGTGCAGCTCAAGCTCTTGCTTCGCGATATGTAACCTTTGCCCTTCTTATCCCGATCGGCATTTTTTTTATTTTTTCCCAATACAAAAGAGGAGTTTATCTTAAATTAGCTCTGATATTTTTCCTCACCTATAATGTGGTATTCTTGACTTCTCCCATAAGAAGCTATACAAAAATGGTAACAATCGGAAAGCAGGAGGCTTTGGATTGTTACAAGACATCACCTCCGAGCAAATATAAAAAATGTTTCAGGATTTTTGCCCTTTATCCAGACGAAGAGCTTATCAGCAAGCTAATTCCGAAAGTCTTTAAAATAAAAAAGTTATTTTAACCCATCGTATCCATAAGAAAAAAATTATATGAAAAAAGCAATTATTGGCTATACTGGATTCGTCGGTGGTAATATTATCGCCCAATCTAATTTTGATTATTCTTTTAATACTACGAATATTTCGGATATCGAAGGACGATATTTCGACTTGCTGGTTATCGCAGCTCCATCGGCTGAAAAATGGAAAGCCAATCAGAATCCGGAGAAAGACCTCCGAAAAATTCAGAATTTAATTAGCACAATATCATCAATAAAAGCAAAACAAGTCGTATTGATTTCAACTGTGGATGTATATGAAAATCCGAAAGGTGTAGACGAAGAAACGATTATTGATCCTGAACAAAACCATGCTTATGGAAAACATCGATTTTATTTGGAAAATTTTATTCGAAAAAATTTCGTGAAGCATTTAATCATAAGATTGCCCGGATTATTCGGAAAGGGCTTGAAGAAAAATTTTGTCTTCGATATGCTTAATAGCAAAAAATCAGAATTCACTCACAGGGACAGTGTTTTTCAGTTCTACTGTCTTGATGATATTTGGAAAGATATTGAAATCGCCTTGCAAAATTCAATTTCACTGATAAATTTTGCTACAGAACCATTGAGCGTTGCGGAAATATGCCAAGGATGCTTCAATGTAGATTTTATGAATATTACCCCAAATCCGCCCGCTTCTTATGACATGCACACGAAATATGCTTCTTTTTATGGAAAAAAGGGTAACTATTTATATGACAAAAAAGAAATAATTAGACAACTAAAAGATTTTATCGAAAACTATGCATTATAAGATAGCGATATCAAACATTGCTTGGAGAAAGGATGAAGATGGAGAAGTCTATTCTTTAATGAAAAAAAATGGAGTATTTGGACTGGAAATCGCTCCTTCCCGGACATGGGAAAATCCATATGAACAAGATGATAAAACCATTAACATTTTTTTGGAGTTACTCGGCGAAAAAGGCATAACCGTCGTGGGATTTCAGTCTCTTTTATTCGGACATCCTGAATTTGCAATTTTTCAGGATGAAAAAACAAGAAATGACACAATGGAATATCTCAAAAAAAATATAATCTTGGCAGGAAAATTTGATGCCAAAGCACTGGTTTTTGGATCGCCCAAAAATAGAATAATTGGTGATATGGAAAAAGAGGAGGCTCACAACATTGCATTAACATTTTTTGGGGAGCTTGGAAGGTTTGCTTTCGAAAATAATACTTGCTTTTGCATAGAGCCAAACCCAAAAATATATGGGGGGGATTTTATTCTTACAACTGGTGAAGCAATTGAGTTGGTAAAAAATGTAAATCACCCTGGATTCAAATTGAATATAGATCTTGGAACAATAACTGCCAACGGAGAAGACATTGAAACAGCTCTTCGAACCGCTATTCCGCACGCGGGCCATTTTCATATCAGCGAGCCATTTCTGAAAAAAATAGATAACAATAAAGATAAGCATAAAAAAATCAAAGAATTACTGCATAAGTATGGCTACTCATCTGCTCTTTCTGTTGAAATGAAAGGTGGCGAACCTGAAATTTCCAACATAAAGAACATCCAAGAAACATTAAATTTCATAGGCAATATATACAATGACTGACCAGCCTTGGCAAATTCCTGCCTTCAAAAAATTTGAACTGCATCCGAAGAAAAAAAATTATTGTATCTGTATTCCGATTATTAACGAGGGACAAAAATTCAAAAAGCAATTAGTTGAAGTTGCAAAATTATCCCACTTAGCTGACATAATTATTTGCGATGGAGGCAGCACTGATGGTTCGACTGATCTCGATTTTCTAAAAAAAAATAATGTTCGTTCTCTTCTGGTCAAAACAGGACCAGGGAAGCTAAGCGCGCAATTAAGAATGGGATATTCCTATGCCCTTCGCGAAGGATATAATGGAATTATCACTATTGATGGAAACAACAAAGACAATTCGAGCGCTATCCCCTCTTTCATCAGGGAGCTGGAAATCGGATATGATCTTGTCCAGGGGTCGAGATTCATTCCCGGCGGGAAGGCAATTAACACACCGACCTTTAGGCTTCTTGCAATAAAGCTGATACATGCTCCGTTTATATCACTTCTTTCAGGTTTTCATTACACTGACACAACAAATGGATACCGCGCTTATTCAAAAAAATTCCTGATGGATAAGAGAGTTCTTCCCTTCAGGAATATATTTGAAACTTACGAATTATTAGCATATCTTTCTGCCAGGGCTCCTCAGCTTAGATTCAAGGTAAAAGAAATACCGGTTGAAAGAAGATACCCGGAGAAAGGAAATATCCCCACAAAAATAAGTCCGATCAAAGGGAATTTGAAACTAATCCAGATTCTGTTTAAACTGGCATTGCATTGGTATAATCCATAAGCAACTATATGAGACGGGAAAATTTTGATTATATGATTATTGGGGCAGGAATATTCGGCCTATATTCTGCTCTCCAACTTGGCAAGAAAAATTATAAGATTGCCGTTCTCGAACACGACAGTGCTTCATTCAAGCGAGCTAGTTTCATAAACCAGGCACGCGTTCATAATGGTTATCATTACCCAAGAAGTCTTTCAACGGCTTTGAAATCAGCGTCATATTTCGACAAATTCAATAAAGATTTTGATTTTGCTATTAATTCTTCTTTCAAGAAAGTATATGCTATCGCAAAAAATTTCTCATTTACCGATGGGATACAATTCGAAAAATTTTGCGAGAACGCTAAAATTCCTTGCAATGAAATAAAATTAAACAATATTTTAAATTACGACACCATTGCAAAGACCTACGAAACCAAGGAATTTTCTTTCGATGCAGATAAAATAAGGGATTACTTTATAACCGAGTTAAAAAAGCATGTGAATGTCACAATTTTCTATAATACACACCCTGTTGCGGTTGAAAAGAAACAAGATAAATATGAGCTGGAACTCAACAGCGAAAAAGGAATTTTCACCAGCGGATTTGTTATAAACGCTACATATTCAGGGGTTAATCAGATTATAGATTTATTCGGTTTTGAAAAATTTAAGATCAAATATGAAATTTGCGAAATCATTACATGCGAAGTTTCCAACAGCCTAAAAGACATGGGCATTACGGTTATGGATGGTCCGTTTTTCTCAGTAATGCCCTTTGGGCTCACAAAAACCCATTCCCTAACCGCTGTTGAATTCACACCGCATCTTGACTCCCAGAAAGAACTCCCAGTTTTTACCTGTCAAAATAAAAATCCAAAATGCACACCTAAAAAACTCGAGAATTGCAATAACTGCCCAGCTCGGCCAAAATCGGCTTATTGCTATATGAATCAGCTTGCAAAGAAATACTTAAATGAAGAAGTTAAAATAAAATATAAAGATTCTTATTTCGCCATAAAGCCAATTCTAAAAATGTCAGAACTGGATGATTCAAGGCCAACCGTTATCCGCCAATTTTCTAATAATCCGACTTTTATATCTGTGTTGTCTGGAAAGATAAACACGATATATGACTTGGACCCAATATTACAATGATTATTTCAACAAAAGAGAAAACTTTCATCTCGGCCGTAGTTTATGTGCATAATGCCGAAAGAACAATAATCAAATTCCTAGAAAAAATATATGGCTTCCTTTCTGAAAGATTCGAGTCATTTGAAATTATACTTGTTAATGACGCAAGCTCGGACAAGACTCTTGATGTTATAGTCGCAAGCAAAGAAAAATTTTGCGGCAAAGTCACGGTTATCAGCACTGCTTGGAAGCACAATAGCGAATTAGCCATGCTCGCAGGGACAGAAATGGCGATTGGGGATTTCATATACGAAATTGAATCTATCGGTTTGGAATACCCGATTGAGACACTCTGGAATGCATATGAAAAAAGTGGGACTGGTTATGATATAGTTTTTGCTTCCCCTGACAGAAAACTCAATTTTACCTCGGCAATATTTTACAAAATGCTGAACAGTTTTTCTTATCAAAAATTGAATCTTGAGACTGAGTCTTTCAAGCTAATCACCAGAAGGGCTCTAAACACAATACTAAAATCAAAAGAAAAAAATCGTTATAGGAAAATCATTTACAGGCGTTCTGGCTTTCCAACGGCCACAATCTATTTTACTCCTACAAAAAAAATAAGGTCGGACAGGACTTTCGGAGAAAAAATTGAACTCGCCGTTGAGGTGCTTCTCTCTTTTTCAGGAATTGGTCTCAAGCTAACACTTTTGTTGTCAGTGTTATTTTTTATATTCTCTGTGCTGATTGGAATTTACGCTGTTGTAATCTACCTCACGGAAAAATCAATTGTCGTGACAGGATGGACAACAACAATGCTGTTTCTTTCCTTTGGTTTTTCAGGATTGTTTCTTATTCTGACTATTCTGGGAAAGTATCTGACAATGATATTAGAGGAGACAAAGGACAAACCCACTTTTACCGTTCAAACAATAAAGAGAATAAAGTAAAACTAAAAATTTAATGCCAATCCGAAAAATAAAAAATGCGGAAATTGATAGCATCTAAAATAAATGAATTTATAAAAAGTATACCGCAATTAGCGCAGGAATATGGTTTTGCTATTTTTTTCTATACTCTTTGGATATTGAATCTTTGGCTGTCGCATCAATCATTTAAGCTTACAAATTTCAAGGGACGTATTATATCAGCTGCAACGCTTAGCCAGCTGGATGTCTCTGGCCGAATAACAACGACCGTAATATCGCTTGTTTTGGTTGTTCTTGTTGGCCTTGCTGTTTCTTTAATCTTCTCGTTTTTCCAGCGGTTCCTTTCTTCTGCAACACGCACTGTTATCAAAGCATCGTCATTTGTGGGATTATTTTCTTTCTTCTTTTATCTATTCATTCCTCAGGATCCCCCGTTCTTTTTTCTTTTTGCTATCCTCAGTATTCACCTGCTCAGCATTCTCAGCGAATTTCTTTCGAGACGCTGGCCGGTCCTGCAGTATCTAAACGCGCATACATACATGAGCTGGCTTTTCATTATTTCTTTCTCGGGTGCAGCATTCATTTCTGACAACTCGAAAATTTTCAATCTTTTGGGCTTTTCCCATCCTCCTCATGATACAATCTTTATTTTTATCATCTGCACAATAATCGCATTCGTTGGTTCATTGTTTTGGGAATTAATAATCCCGAAAAAATATCGACAAAAAACAAGTGATGGACAATTATCAACCCTGCTTCTTTCCACAGCGCCACTCGCGTTTGCTTCGTTTTTGCCTTTTTTTAGTAAGGAAGCTTACCTCGTCGCGAACCATCACGGCATAAATTTAGTTTCGCCAACAGCCATTTCAACGGTTGGAGTGATTGCAATATTCTTTTGTTCCGCAGTCTTATTTTGGATCAGCCGTTTCTGGAAGCCCAGCGCCGCCAAGTTACTCCACTTTGTTTATTTTCCAATGCTAATTGTCAGCCTTGGCACACTACTTTGGTATACTCCATTAGTTCCGGTTCCGACCGATATGTTCGAGCCGGCTAACTCGGGTTTGATGATCCAACAGTTTTTTGAATTCGGCAAAATACCAATCATTGAATCGTTTAATGCTCATGTCTTTTCTGACGCGATATGGGGATTTATATATGCCGGACTGAATGGATACAGCGCGACTGGATGGTCTCATTACGATTTTTTGCAAAGCGTTTTTGAAATGTTGGTTATCTATTTTTTCATTAAAGGGATAACTAAAAACGCTTATATTTCCCTGGGCACTATCCTTTTGGTTCCACAACTTGGAATATTATTTCCTGCTCTTTATACGATATCGCTTCTGGTATTGGGCTTATTCATTTATGCTCTTCGCACGCAAAAATTGTCGTCATATGTAATGCTGGCATCAGCGCTTCCTCTTGCGATTTTATTCAGAATTGATATAGGCACATCCTCTATTATCGCGATTATAGCGGCTGTTATACTTGCCCTTTCGGCTTCATTGCCTCTATCGATCCAATGGAAAAAATTGGTCAAAATTTTTGCCGTTATTTTTATCTTTGCATCGAGTCTTTTCATGGCTCTGCTTGCAATTCGTGAAACCCCGATCATTCCTTGGCTCAGAGATTTCTCTCATATCCTCAACTCCAATCAAGCTTTCGCCTATCCAGCGCTATGGAACAACAGGATAGACGGATACTCGATTTGGCACTATTTCATCACACCGTTTGTTCTCGTCACTAGCATATGCGCGCTTATCATTTATAGCCGACTGCGACGCTTAACTGTCAGTCGGGTGGTATTATTGAGCTACTTTTTTCTCGCTGCTTTTACGCTAATAAATATGGCTTTGCGCGGGACTGTGCGCCACAATCTTTTCGAAAACACGACAATGGAGCTTTCGACTTTCGCCACGCTTCTCTTCGGCGGATTAGTTTTTTTTATGCTTGAAAAAAAAGGTGTTTACGTTCAATTTTCAGGATTTATGATCGCGACTACATTTATTATTTACCAATTCAATCTGATTCCGTCTAATCCTAAAACGCCGATACTCTTGAAAAATACTGGAATCATGTCCGATGCTGTAGCACATTTAAAACAGCTTCCAGCCGTCAAACCGGAACAAGGCCGTATTGAGCGGGGAATAATACCAGAAAATATTGCGAACTCAAATTTCAATGAATTTGCGAACTTTATCAATAATCAGATGAAGGACAAAGAAACTTTTTTTGATTTCAGCAATAGCCCAATGCTATACGTTTATACTCACAAGGAGACACCTTTTTTCACAAACCACTTAATGCTGATGCATGATGATTATCTGCAGGAAAGTGCTCTTCGAAGACTGAAGAAATATGAAATCCCCGTATTAGTTTTTGCTTATACTGTTCCCTATAATTTGGATAGCGTTCCTTTTCAAATTCGCTACTATAAGCTTGCGGAATACTTCTACCAAAATTATCATCCATATGCAATTATCAACAGTCGCGAAATTTGGATCCGCAATGATTGGCAGCCCAAAAATAGTTCCCCGAAAAAAGAATTACTGGGCTCAAAGAAACTATTATCCGATGTTGGCAGCAACTCCATCGCTCATAATCCAAACGAAACTTTGTTTCAGGCAAACGGAAAGGATCCCTTTATATATCAATTAATTTCGGATAAAAAAGGATTAGAGCTGCAAAAACAAAGTTATTATTATCTTTATGCCGAGGGAGAATCTCAACTCGGCGGAATCATGCAACTTTTCTATGCTTTGGACGGTTCCGAATTCAAAGAGGAAAATTCGAGCACGCTAATGGCAAATTCCGGCCAGAATTATTTATATTTCCCTGTCACTCCGAAAAAGGAAGCAGCAAAGCTGGATGATCTTCGTCTTGATTTCGTTGAAAACGATCTTTTCGATTTAAAAACAATGCAGCTTATTCAATCATCCGATCCAATCATCGGAACAATTGAGGATTCTGTTTTGCCACAAAATTTTCAAATAAATTATCTGCCTTATATCTGGGGGAAGTATGATTCAAAAATAATGGAAAATCTTCCTGTTTTGCGAAAAGCTGAAGGATTTTTACAAAATAGACCAAATAAAGAACAAACTAATGTATCATTTCTTTCGGCTTCGGGAGATGATTCAAACAACGCCTACCGCTACGATTTTCCGCCGCTAACCGATGAAGAAAAAAAATATGGAACATATGTTGTGGTTGACTTGCAATCGTTTCAAGTTAGTGAAACAAATAATCCCAACATAATATTGCAATACGGCGATAATACGCAAACTCGAGGAACAGTCCAATTTACTGCCGTGAATGACGGCCAACAGCACAAATATGTCATACGAATAAGCGCACAGTATGCCTGGAAAGATTATCAAAATACGTGGCTATCCCTGCAGAACAATTCGCCGATACAATTTAAAATAAACGCTCTAAATATAATTCAAGCAGACTAAATATGACAAATGAAGCCATAGAAAAACAGGATATTCAAAAAGTCAGGAAAGATCTAAGCAATAAATATCTTCATGGAAACGGTATCGAAATTGGTGCTCTTCACCGCCCTCTTTGGGTAAATGAAAAAGCCGCCGTGAAGTATGTTGACCGCCTTGATAATCCTGGCCTCAAGTCTCATTATCCGGAGCTCGACCAATATGAATTAACAAGAGTGGATATTATTGATGACGGGGAGAGGCTCCTTACTATACAAAATGATAGCCTTGATTTTATTATTGCGAACCATATGCTGGAACACTGCGAAAACCCTATCGGCACAATTAGAAATCATTTGGCAAAGCTAACGAATAACGGAGTGCTCTATTATGCTGTTCCTGATAAGAGACACACATTTGATGCAGGAAGAGAACTCACGGATTTCAAACATCTTGTCAATGACGACAAAAAGGGAATAGCTGATGATAATTTAAGGAGAAAACATTTTTTTGAGTTCGCTAACGCTGTATATAAGGATAAACCACTTTCTGAACGGGAAGAAGCTACTAAAAAATTTCTGGATATGAATTATAGCATTCATTTCCATGTTTGGGATGCCCTAACCTTCAAAGAATTCGTAACAAAATCTCGAATATATCTCAATAACTCATTTGAAATATTAGAATTGCAAGAAAATGGAGAAGAGATAATAACAATATTGAGAAAACAAAAAAACGGCAAATTGCAGAGTATTTTGCGAAAGTTGCTAAGGTTTTTCAATTAATCTTGATACTGAAGTCTTCTTTTTTTTGGGTCAAATTCGGGCTGTAATAGGGATCATTCTCGATATACTTTTTCCACTTGTTTTTGGCATAAATTCTTTCCGACATTACTCTTTCGTATTCTTTCGGATCGCTTTCTTTGAAATCCTCGTCGTTTCCCCTGCTCAACGACTCATAGTGATAAAGTTTCGCAAAGGGCGTCCAAACAATCAAATATCCCGCTTCCCTTATTTTAAGGCAAAGATCAACATCATTGAACGCGACAGGCAGATTGCTTTCATCGAAACTACCAACCTTTTCAAAAACTTCTTTTTTCACAAGAATGCAGGCAGCTGTGACAACGTTGTAATTTTTTATTAGGTGATGGTGAGAAAAATATCCCGTCTCTTCGTCAGAGAAAGTTTTGAATGCATGGCCGGCAACTCCTCCCGGGCCTACAACCACGCCTGCATGTTGGATTGTATTGTCAAAATATAATAATTTTGCTCCTACTGCCCCCACTTCTTTTCTTTGGATATGTTCGACCATTGAATTCAGCCACTCCGGCGAAATGACTTCGACGTCATTATTGAGAAACAATATATAATCCCCGTGACATTTTTTCGTTGCATAGTTATTTATCGCAGAAAAGTTAAACGGACGGTCGTATTTTATCAATTTCACCTTCTCATTTTCCTTTATCGATTTTAGATAATCAGCGGTTTTGTTTTCATTGCTTTGATTATCGACTAGGATAATTTCATAATTGCTGTAAGAAGTTTTTTCGAGAATGCTTTTCACGCATGTATCTAACACTTTCACTTTATCCCGAAAGGGAATAACTATTGAAATTTTCGGATTCCCCAAGATTTTCCTTTTCACTCGATATGTCCCTGGAAATTTTCCGTCCAAAACTTCACCCTCAATATTGTTCCTTACCAAATAATCTTTCAGAGCTTTTTGGGCCGCTGCGGCAGTATAATCTTTAGCAATTTCATTTCTGGCCATCGAACCGGGAATTTTTTTCCAGTGATAGAGAATTTTAGGAATATGAAAAATATTTTCCGGTTTTGTTTTTTCAATGAATCGCAGAACCAGGTCATAATCTTGCGATCCCTCGTAGCCTTTACGGAATCCGCCGATTTCATTAATGATTGATTTCCGATAAACTCCCAGATGGCACGTATACATCTGCGAAAGAAAGAGATCGGGAGACCAGTCGGGTTTGAAAAAGGGATCATTTCTTTTCCCATTTGTTTCAATTTTATCTTCATCGCTGTATATGAAATCAGCTTCCGAATGTTCGTTGATGAGTTTCGCGTTTTCGAAAAGCGCATTCGGAGAAAGCTCGTCATCGTTGTCGAGAAGCGCAACAAACTCACCAGTCGCCAACTTCAGGGCTTCATTTGAGGCACCGGAAATATGCTGGTTTTCTTTTCCGTAAGATATTTTTATCCGCTTGTCGTCTTTTTTCTCCCATTTTTTGAGACACTCGACCGTTTCTTTTTTTGTTGAAGCGTCATCGTGAAGACGAAGCTCCCAATTTTCATAGAATTGACTTCTTACAGATTCGATGCATTTGTCGAGCCACTTTGGGTCAACATTATAAACAGGAGTGATTATGGAAATTTTCGGTTTGTATTTGAATTTTTCTATCTCTTTCTCTATCTCAACGCTATCCCACTTTTCATTTTTTTCGACCCATTTTTCGTAATCGGTCTTCGGCTTTTCGGGCTGCGGTTTTGGCTTGAAATAATCCCATCCGTGAATAAGATATTTATAAGTTGCCCATGAAAATTTCCCGACGCCATCTTTCCAGAGTATCCTAAGGGCTTTCGGAATAAGCTGAAAAAAGTGTTTCATCCGAAAGTATCTTATTTTTATATAGCGATTCCTTAAAATCCAGAATTTTGAGGACTTCATTAGATTGATTTCGACTTCCATCTGCTGGACAATCTGATCTTTCTGCTGGACAATCTGATCTTTCTGCCTGATTTCATTATCCTTACGCTTTATTTCGCTACTTAAATTAGATATTTTATTGTCTTTTTGCTGTAAGAAATTGCGAAGTTCGGCTAAATTTTGATTCTTCTGCTGCTCTGTAACACTAAGCAATTTTATCTCATTATCTTTTTTCTGTATTTCTTTGTTAATATTGTCAATTTCAAATTTGATAAGCTTGTTCTCGCTAAATATTGTGTAGTAATGTCTCCAAATTTCTTTGAATATATTTATCTTCTTATAGTGTTTTGGACCTTTGAACATTACACCTAGGCCATGTGAATGATCGAATTCCAAAGTATTATATTTTTTCTTGATTTCATCCCACAATTTATAAACACCGAAGTCTCCTGCTCTGACCGCAGTATCATGGAGAAGAATGATGCCGTCCTTTTTCACTTTGCCGATCCATGAATCAAAATCATGCTTCACGGCTTCATAAGTATGCAGCCCATCGATATGCAATATGTCAATTGAATTATCTTCAAAATCAGAAACTGCTTCGTCAAAAGTTTTCCGAAGGAGCCGGATGTTCAGACCATTATAAAAAGTATTTTTTATTTTTTCCACACCATTATAAACAGAATTGTCATAAAAACCGGAATGTTCGTCCCCTTCCCAGGTATCAACCGCGACCAGCTCCGCATCATCTGTCCCCTCGTCTTTTTCCGCCTGGCAGAAAGCAAAAAAAGAATGTCCGAAATGAGTGCCGAGCTCAACGATTCTTTTTGGTTTCGTGTTTCTGACCAGGTCATAGGCAAAAAAAACATGGCCAACCCACCCGGTTTCCAGCGGATTCAGCACTCTTTCGTATTCAAATTTTGGTTTATGGTATTTCCAGATCATGTTATTTCAGGTTAAAGCGATAATAGCATATATTTCTTTATGATTTGGCAAGAAATCAAAACTTTTTTTGAGCACAAATTTATTGAAAAAATTTTTCTTGAAAATAAGCAACCGGCAATCATCCTCTGGTGTTCCCTCATCCGCAGGATTATTTATAAGCCCAGTGCTTTTTGAATGTTTTCGACCGCTACTCGTCCCCAACGCCAAATACTTGCCTTGTAAATATAATCCCCTCGTATATCCCAAATCCAATTTAATCAATGTTAAATTATTTTTTTTAACACTTTTTGTCGAGGATTCGCAATAATAGATATTTCTTTTTGAAAATATACTGCCTTCTGTAAAAATTGAATGAGGGTGATAAATATGTTCGATTTCTTTTCTATTTTCAGTGATGTTCAGGATATAACCTTCGTCTGCAGAACTCCACTTTTCCGATTTTTTAGGGCCAAAAGCCGAAACATACATCTGATTGTTAAGCATGAATAAGGAATTTATATGATGAGTATCTGATATTTTATCGGAACCGTTGGGCCACCAAAATATTTTCTGAAAAAACAATTTATTTTTAACTCTATCAAATTTATATTGTAGAACTTGATCATTACCCGTAGACACAACATACAAAAAATTTTCGGAAACAGCCAAAGAATGAGGATCAAGAACTTCTTCCAATTTCTGCAACAATATACTTTTTCCAGAGCCTTTCTCAATAATATATATCCTTGTTGGCGAGGTCTGTGAAAGCGCGTATAAATATTTGCTATCTTGCCCAAGTCCGGTAAACCCACCTACATTGTTCAATAAATATCGTTTTTTGCCCGTTTTCAGATCAATCAGAAGAAGATTGTTTCTAGAATCTCCAGATTGGTTGCAAAAAGATATTAAAAATTTCATGATTCATTAGCAAAAAATATTTTTCCTTTTCGCTCTTAAATATTCAGCTACTTCTTTTCTCACGAATTCTTTTGGAATGATTTCGCCGTTTGTCAATTTTTCCCGCAATTTATTGCCGGAAATATCAACTCTTGCCTTTTTTCCATGCCTACATTCTTTTTCCAGAACTATTTTTTTGCATTCATTGCAATAAAAAGCATTTTCATATTTCAAAATTTTTATTCCCAATTCCTTTTCTTCGAACCGGTCAAAAATGTCATGTGCCGCATACGGATCATAATAATTTTCTGCTCCGGCGTGGTTCCGACCGATGATCATATGCGTGCACCCGAAATTTTTTCTGATCAGCGCGTGGAAAACCGCCTCTTTCGGACCGGCGTAGCGCATAAACGTATGGAGAGTCCCCAAAATGACTTTATTTCTGGGATAGTTTTTTTTCATTAATATGCCATACGCGCCCAAAATGTGCTCATCCCTGAAATCGCCTTTTTTTTTCCCGCCGATTACCGGATTAATGAACAACCCGTCGACTTTCGTGAGCGCGTCTTTTTGGATATACTCATGGGAAATGTGGGGCGGGTTGCGAGTCTGAAACGCGGCCACTTTTTTCCATTTTCTTTTCTCAAATATCTTTTTTGTTTCAGAAGGAGAAAAAAACAACTTGTGCAGTTTTTTCAATTTTTTCTTGAGCAAATGAACTTTTCCTCCTACTAAATAATCCCCCATTTCCAATGTTTTCGCAACCCCGGGATGGTTTTTGTCTTCGCTCCCGAATAGGTTTTTATAAAAAAATAATTTGTCGAATTTGAATGTGGAAATACCGGATAGCTTGAAGATTTCTTTGTTTTTTTTGTCTGCCAGGATTATTTCTTTTTCGCCTTTTATTTTTTCCGCGATGCTCTTTTCAGCATCCAGGACAATTGGCATCGGCCAAATTTTTCCGTTTTTGAGCCGCATCGATGTCAAGACCGCTTTCAGGTTTTTTTCATCTAAAAACTCCCCGAGAGGGTGATAGACTTTATCCGCGATATTTCTTGCTTCCTGCAAAATTTCGTCTGACACCGTGATTTTTTTCATTATCCGAGGTCATTTTAGCGTGCTTAGGATCTCGTCGAATTGTCGTTTATATGATCGGTATATTTAGGCCACCTGGCCAATCTTTCAAGCCGACTAATCAGCTCTCGGGCGCTTTCTCCCGCTTTTTTTCCTTCCGTATTAATGATAATTTCCGGTTTTTTTGGCAGTTCGTACGGATCCTGAATCCCGGTAAAATCCCTTATTTTTCCCGCCAGTGCTTTTTTATACAAGCCTTTTGTGTCCCTTCTGATACATTCTTTGATGTCGCATTCGACATAAACCTCGATGAAATTGGGACAAATTTTTCTCGCGAAATTTCGCATTTTACGATACGGTGAAACAAAGGCCGCAACTACATTCACGCCATTTTCAGCCAGCATCTGCGCAATATGTGTCACGCGCTCTATATTTTCATCCCGGTCTTTTTTTGAAAACCCCAAATCTTTGTTTATGGTTTTTCGCACAACATCGCCGTCCAGCCACTGGACAGGCAATTTATTTTTCTTGAAATATTTTATCAGTTCTTTCGAGATAGTCGTCTTGCCACTGCAAGACAAACCAGTCAGCCAGACAACCCGTCCTTTTATTATTTTCTTATTTTTCATATAATAATTAATTCCATCTGTAACATAAATCAACTAAACCTTCATTATGATTTTTTGAAATTACTTTAAAAATCTTTGACCTGTCAAGAAAATCATAAGCAACCGCACCATTTTCCCCAGAAATTCCGGTCTTGATGAAATAAGTGTTCGTTTTTAGCGGAATATTTTCATAATCGACTTGAAAGTAACTATTTTCTATGTATTTTTGCGTGTTAACTTTGTCGATAACCGTATTAATGCCAAAGATATAATTATTTTCCTGATTATAAATCGCAACTCCAAAATTGAGCTTAGAAACTTTTTTATTTTTTTTGAAATAAACTCTTACTGACATATTCTCCCCGGTTTCAAAAACATTTTTTTCTTTTCCGTATCTGTCCAAGAATTCTACTCTTGCTATTTCCACTACCTTGCTTTTTTCCTCTCCCTTCTTTCGCAAAATCTCCCTTTTTATTCTTCCTTTTTCTTCAGCCATTCTTCTTTCCTCGTCACTCATATTTTGATAGACATATTTACTGCCGACTTCTTGCGGATCTCCGATCATTTCAATCTTTCCGTTGCGAAGAAGCATCGCCCGGTCACAATATCTTTGGACTGTCGCGATATCATGCGTCACCAAAACCACGGTCTTCCCCGCGTCTTTGTATTTGTTAAACTCTGTCAAGCACTTACTCTGAAAATTTGTGTCCCCCACTGCGAGAACTTCATCCATCAGCAGAATATCCCGGTTCGCATGGATGGCCACTGAAAATGCGAGACGGACATACATTCCCGAAGAATAATTTTTCACCTTTTGGTCAATAAAGCGCCCGAGCTCCGAAAAATCCACAATATCTTGAAATTTTTCATCGATCTGCTTGTGCGTGAGCCCCAAAACAGCGGAATTGAGATATATATTGTCTCGTCCCGAAAGCTCCGGATTGAAGCCGATGCCGAGCTCAAGAAATGGTGAAATGAGACCGTTGATTTTCACCTTCCCCTTGTCCGGTTGGTATATCCCGGCGAGGATCTTGAGAAGTGTTGATTTCCCGCTGCCGTTTCGCCCAATGATCCCGAAAAACTCCCCTTTTTTCACCTCGAAGCTCACGCCGTCCAGCGCCTTGAATTCCTCATATCCTTTGTTCCGGCTGAATGCGTTCACAAAAGCTCCCCTAAGCGTCGAGATTTTCTCGTGGGGAATGCGGAAGGTTTTGCTTATATTTTCGGCTTTGATAGCAATTTCTTTTTCCATAACCTATATTTCAGCCTAGCAAAAATTATCCTGATTGTCTATTTTAGCTTGTATAAAGCAATAAATTGCATATTGACAGAATTTTTCTAGTTTGGTAGTATTATTCATAGAAAGGTCCTTCGGCCTGTGGTTTATACACCACGCATAGCGGAAGGTCCTTTTTTGTTCACATATCCCAATCCCATGGTCCGTCGGTTGGGAAAACGGAAATCAAAAATTTTTGCTTGTTTTTGACATCTTCCTTGATTTGGATGCAGAACAATTCATTATCTGCCGTGAGTCCATAAAACCGATGAAGCATTTCTTTTGATTTGTTTGGATTTTTCTTGGAAGTCGGCGCAAAGCGGGATTTTTGGATCAATTCAATCACGCAAGCAAAGTATTTCAGTCGCCTCATTCTGTCCCGCCAATTTTCTTTTCCGTATAAATGTTTCCAAAACAATTCCAGAAATATTTTCTCTTTCCTAAAATACGCTGAACGGACGTAGGGGCGTCTTTTTGATTTCTTTTTTATTTGAGTATAAATTTCGTGGGCCTTGCGGTTGACTTCCTGAAAATCAGTTCCGGACAACTTTTTCGCTTTTGTTTGATAAACTCTCATTATATTTTTTATGAAATCTCATAATCGATAAATCAAGTTTACCAAAAAAGGCCTGACTTGTCGAAGATCAAAGAGTTTGTGCTTTTCACTTTATGATTATCTTTTCCGCCTTATAGAAGCTTTCCCATTCCATCAATCTTGTTCTCGAAAAAATCTTCTCTCCCTCGCGATTTGGCTGAAAATAGTTTGATCCGATTTCATAGCACGGAACAGCCAGAGATGGAAATTCTTTGATAAAATAGAGTTGATTATCGTCCGCGTACAAAAACAGATACGATTTGACCGGATTTGTTTTGTTTATAAGTACGAAACCGAAAATGAATTCCGAATTGGTTTGCCGCGCTCCAGACGATCCGCTTCCGCCTTTTCGAAAATATTTTTTCCTTTCTCTTGCCACACAAAAATATTGTCGTAGGGGCTCCGCCAATCGACATAATTCAAGGGCTGTGGCAAATCATAGCGCCTTTTTCGGATAATTTCCGTCCGTTCCTTGAATAACTTTTCGCGGTTTTTGTATCTTTTCAATATCCTTTTGTTGTATCGCGGTTCCAATTCGCTTTTGATTTCAAAGGTTTTTGCTTTTATTATAGCTCATCAACTTCGATAATTAAGCCAAAATTTCCCTGAAAATAAGCTCTTTTTCAATTATTTCACTTTATGATTACCCAACTAATCATAAACTTAGTATTTATAATCAACTGCGCAAAGCCCCCCGCAGAGTTGGGATTTTCTCGTTGGGAATGCGGAAGGTTTTGCTTATATTTTCGGCTTTGATAGCAATTTCTTTTTCCATAGCAACAATAAAAGGATACCAAAAAATCCCCGTTTTGTCGAGGATTTTTCACTGACTATTTTTGCTTTATTTTGGCGCTATTTCTTCGGCTTGGCAGGCTTCGTCTGCACATAGCGAATTATGAAAAAAATGTTGAGAAGCGGCCAGATTAAGACGGAGAAGGTTTTCAGCCACCCGATACTGTAAAAATCAAACATCCCTGATCCTGCATTTAACAACACAGATATATTTGCCAAAACAGAAAATACGATCAGAGCCAGAATCTTTCTTCTCGCCACAGCAAAAAATATAAGCGAAACAATAAAAGATATACTCAGCAAAAAAAGCGTAATCCAAATATCTGCTCGAGCACTTCCCAGAAGTAACATAATTTTTCTTATAACTCCCACGTAATTTTCGTTTCGCGGAAATTATTTCAATTAATTTTTAATTATTTCTAATATAGTTGAGATCTTCAATGAGAAAATTTGCCGCTTTCGGGTCAATCCATTGGGGAGTTTTTCGGTTGATCTGACGAATAATTACGCTGATACTCTTGCTGATTTTTTTCTCAAGTGATGCAACTACTTCCTGTTTCGGCTTGGGTTTCAGATTTGAATTTTCTGCTTTTTTGAGAAGACTCAAGAGTTTTTCCAAATTTCTGAATTTGGCATCGAAATATTTGTGGGCGACTTTCTTTTTGATAAGCCCCAGGCTGAAATAATGGTTGAGATTGTTTCGAATTGCCTCAAGGCTCGTCACCACCTGAAAATTCGCCTCCTTTTCGATCGAATTCCCGGCATTATCTGCGGCATTTATCCGCAAAACATAGTTCCCAAGATGCTCGAACGAAAGATCAACAGCATTTTTCTGCCATCCAACATTTTGGCCGTCTTTTTCAACCTGCCAAACATTGCTTGCCACTCCTGATTCAGGATCCTGAACTTCGTAATCGATTGCCAGAATCTCATCATTAGTATAATCTTTTTTTTCCGGAGAGGAAACCGTGATCGTCGGCGGCGTCTTGTCGGGATTGTATCTTATCTGATCCTCGGTCACTTCCACTTTGGCTTCCCGTGTTTTCCCCGCTTGAGCCTCATCCTCAATCACGACGGAAGATTCTTTGGCATTGTCTGGATCAGCCGGATTTTCTGAAATTTCGGCCACTTCGATTTTATAGCTGCCGCCTTCGCCCGTCCCCTGCGCGAATATTTTATATTCGCCGTCTTCAGGATTCGGAATGGTGAAAAATTCGGTGTCATTTTTGAAACCACTATAGTAGGCTCCTTCGATTTCGCCGTATTCCCCGCCTGTTTCGAAATTTTTTCCAAGTCTTTTTCCGCTAGGCGAAACTATTTGAATATCAACCGGAGAAAAAACCAGCCCGATAAGAATATCATCAATCACCCAATTTTTCACTTCATTTTCCGGTTTTTTCCCGGTGAGAATTTGAAGAATATCTCGTTGGGCATCAGTAGGAATAATGTTATGTTCGGATTCAAAATATAATGTTTTGTTATTTGGAATATTAGATGATTCCGCCGAATATAGTGGCACGGTCTCGTCTCCATAATCTTTATTTATTCCCTGATCTCCTAATTTGGAAATTTCAAATCCATGCGGATATCCATGCTCCCACAACTCCCTTATATCAGCGTCAACTACATTATAACCGGAGATTGTTGTTTTTGCGCCTTCCGGTTTTCCTATTATCTTCGTAAACTCAACATTTTCCAACTTTTTCACTTTTTCCGCGCTATTCAAATTTTCCAAAAATTCATTTCTTGGATAATTTTCCGGGTAGCCCACTCGCAAATCATAATCTGTCCCGTTGTCGTCCCAAAGATAATCATAAACCGGCAAAAGTTCCTTGACGGAAGCAATCCGGTCCCGAATATAGTGAAATACGCTGCCGTATCCGTTTTCTTTGGCTTCTTGCTCGAAGATATATTTTCCCACCGTCTCAAAAATATCCGAAAAAAACGCGCCGGCTTCCCACTTCACATAAACTTTCGGCGCTCCTAAATGCGGAGTTGCAACCGTGATCAACTGTCTCACGTCATCTTGATAATCATCCGATTCAATATACTGCCTGGCGAGAAGCCCGCCCATGGAATGGGCGACAATATCAACTTTTGGAAATCCGGTTTGGTTTTTTATTTCCTGAATTTTATCTTTTAGTTTCACCGCATTGCTCACGTTGCTGTCCCGCCATTCATAGGGAAAAGTGAAAAGTTCTTTTTCCGGGATATATCCTTCATTTTTGAATTCTTCCAGCAAATTGTCGTAAGTATGAAAAATCGGATCAATCTGCCATTCCCCGTCTTTTTCCCAGGACGCCATTACACCGGGAACAACAACCACTGGAACAAATCCTCCTTTTCCAATCCAGGGATCAAACAAGACTCCGTTTGAAATTTTATCTCCTTTCCCGCTGGGATTTTTTGTTGATTGATAGGGACCGGACCGATCGCCCCACCAATTATTTCTCGCATCCAGCGTGTTATAGGAAGGATAAGCGACCCTCACGCCGAAATTGGCATTTTTCTCAAAAGAATTCCCGGAAATTGTTGCGGACAAGCCGTGATAGCAATCATTCAGCACAATCCCCTCTCCATTATCCAAGAAAGTGTTGTTTTCGATGATTTGATCAGGATTATAGTTGATGTAAATTCCCGCATATTGGTTGTGCTTGAAAGCGGAATTTCTCACGCTTACGCTGTTTTTCGAGGCTGAATCAAACGACAGTGTCCCCCAGGGATGCTCTCCTCCATAAAGGAAAGAGGTATTTTCGAATTGAGCCTTGGCGCTCGAGCCAATCAGAATTCTGTACCAATATCCTTTTTGGGGAGGGTGCGATCCGAGATCACCGTCTGTGTCTCCCCCGTTCTCATCATCCGTCCAGGCCGTGAACACGATTCTTTCTTTTTCGGTCCCGATGGCGGTGATTGAATCAAGAAAAGTTGCCGAAGCCGCGTATTTGAACTTGACCACGACGCCTGGCTCAATCGTGACAGGACTCGCTGCCTGGATAGTGTTCTTTATGACATAAGGGCTGTCAGATTTGCTCCAGACGGGCGGAATCGGGTCGCCTGAACCAAGTTCCACCTTTGCGAAAATATTCCGCGGAAACGCAAAAAACAGCGTGCCAGCCAGCGCCAGCGCGATTATCATCAGATTTCTGCCACTTTTCATCTTTTTTCTCTTACTAGATAGAAAATAAAAAAAACGGCCAATCAAAAAAAATATCTCAGGGGATGCGATACACGAATATTGTCTTCCCAACTCTCGCCACAAGATTGTCCTTGAGAATCGTGTATTTTCGCTCCGGCGGGATATACCAGGAATAAAGATTGTTCATATATTCAAAAACTGAAACAGCCAGATACGACCCGGAGGGCGGCAGATGTCCCTCGTCCTGCAAATTGAAATATTTCTGCCCGTCGCCGAGATAGTATTTCAAAGGCACATCCGCGAACATTTGAGTATAAATTTCCTTGACGTTGTTATCCCGCGTCCACTTGGCGAGCCGCCGCACATCCGATCCCCCCCAGTCATAATTGGAATCAGTCGCAACTTTATACCCTTTGTCCGTTCCCCCGCCCAAGATATTGTAGTATTCAAGATAATACGGAAATGAGCAAAAAACGGAGAAAAGCATGAGCACCGCGACGGCGAAAAATAAATGTTTCAACCTAAGGTCAAACCTTCTCAAATTTTTAAGGTTCGGCCTTAAAAATGAAAACTCCCAAAAAGAATTGGCACCTTTTCCAGTCAAAAGCGAGGCGGCCAGAATGACGGGCATTATGTGCCGAAGACCAATTTGAAAAGTCGAGTGGAGTGTGACGGCCATGTAGGCCATTATGAAGACTAGCAGTAACACTGAGAGCGGATTGGAAATAAAACCCGCCAATTTTTGCTTTATTTTTCTTTTTTTCTTGAACAGGCCGAAAAAAATCAGTGACATAACCAGCAGTGTGAAAAAATGCAGCCCGAGCGACAGTTTTGTGAAATATAGCACGGGCCAATATTTCCAGCCGGCTCCTTCATTGCCGAAGACATGGCCGAGAAAATAGGTGTTCTGTGCGGAAACAACCATCCGGCTGAC
Organism: Candidatus Moranbacteria bacterium GW2011_GWC2_40_12; assembly: GCA_000995965.1. Taxonomy (GTDB): domain Bacteria; phylum Patescibacteriota; class Minisyncoccia; order Moranbacterales; family UBA11712; genus UBA11712. The sequence continues at coordinate 46,283 of LBYD01000001.1, read as the reverse complement.
AACCATAAAAGCCCCGTTTATATACGCCGCCAGGCCCTTTGTGAAAGGATTAAGATAGACCATCAGCTCGAGAATTCTATGCCCCAAGGCGGGCAGATTTTCTTCGGGATAGTTTTCATGGAGCTTCTGGACCAGAATTTCATTTTCCATCTTGTAGGTATGAAAAACATAGAACGCGGAAATGAAAAACAGCGCGAGAATCACAATCGCCGCATAGGAAAAAATATATTTTGCCGCAAATATGGTTCGATCCTCCCGGGAAAGCCGGACCTTTGTAAAGATTACATGAATTAGCCCGCCGAAAAATGCGGCGGGAAGAAGAACGACGGAAGAAAATTTCGCAAGAAGCGCCAGCGCAAAAAAAAGCGAAGTGATGAAGAAGTATCTCGAGGCGTGACTGCCATCCGCGTATCTTTTGAGATAAATCGCCAAGGCGGCGATCGCAATGCCCGTGAGAAGCGCCGACATGAAATCTATCACAACAAACGATCCGTGGGCGATGCTGAATTGGGAAACAGAGAAGAAGAATAGCCCGAGTAGCGCCGCTCTTTCGGACCATATTTCCGCGAGAAGATAAAATAATGAATATAATAAGAGCGTATTGGCAAGAATAACAGCCAGCCGCGCAAAAAAAGCGATTTTGTCCGGATTATTTTGCGGCTGGTAAAGAAACATCGTCCCGAAATGATCCTGATTGTTCTGCCACTCGAGAGCTTTTGGAAACTGAGCGCCAACGAATGGATATTCGGCACGATGAAAATCTGCCGGCAGTTCCGTTTGGTTTGTGATATTTGGAAGTTTTGGACTGATGAGAAGCTCTCCCAGACCCGCGATGTCTTTTACGAGAGGAGGGTGTTCAGGATTGATATAATAGCGATTTGTTTTGAGATAGTAGTAGCCGCCGGCGATATGGGGAATCTCGTCCGCCAGAATGCCGTTTCCGGAGTATTTCATGTTTTTCCGCGAAAAACCGGCGCTTGAGAAAAGCGCCAAAAAGAAAAATAAAAGGCAGATAAAAATAGCGGCGAGCTTGTATTTGTGTTTTAACACAAGAAAGATGTAAAATTGAAATCTCAAAATGAAAAATGGCAATTCAAAATGAAAAATTTTTTGAATCCCGAAATCGATTTCGACATTTGACTATTTTGAACTTCTTACTGTCATTTTTCATTTTTTTTACATTTTCAATTTTATATATTCTCCGCCACTTTTGGCTCAAGCTTTTTGAAAACGAAAAGGCTCGCGATAAACAAAACAAAAACCAGCGTCGTAAATACGCTGATTTGCGCCCATGTCGGATAATGGCTTTCCGTCAAAGCCAGCTTATTGAAATGGATTATGAAGCCTATCGGATTGGCAAGGAGAATCGCATGGTATTTTTGGGGAATAATCTGAAGCGGATAAACAATCGGCGACCCATAAAAAAGCGCCTGAACCGCCACTTCCCAGATTTGCGACAAGTCGCGGAACTTCACATAAAGGGGCGCGGCAATGAATGCAAAAGAAAGGATGAGAAGAAAAGTCAAAACTATAAAAAAAACAAACATCAGGATTGCCGGAATTCCCGGCCAAAATCCCTGCCAAACAAAAAATGCGGCGATGATAATCAAGTTCATCCCGAATATCAAAGTTGCGTTTATCGTCGAAGCCGCCACGATCGTCCAGCGCGGAACATAAATCTTGGTCACAAGCGATGCTTTTCCAAGAAGCGAATTGAGCCCCGCCAGCGTTCCTTCGGCAAAAAAATTGAAAAGCATAATGGAAGTGAGGAGCTGGAGTGAAAAATGCTGAATACCGGAATTTTTCGGGTTGAAAATCGTCGAGAAAACAAAGTTGAGGATCAAAAAAGTGAGGAGAGGCTTGAGAAGCGCCCATATATAGCCAAGAAGCGAGCCGTGGTAGCGCAATTTAAAATCAGTCCGGGCCAGCGCCCAGACCAATTCCCAATAATTTTCATGCCTTTTAGCCATTAAAAGGTGTCAAAAGGATATTATCACTGAAATAAAAATGGCTTTTTTTCTTATCTTTGCAGGTAAAAAGTTTCCGTCAGGCAGAAACTTTTTGCGGCTGATTTCATAGACCTAATTTAACTTAAACCAAATCCTGCGAAGGAAATTTGAGACCGCGCTTGAAAAACTGAACTTCTGTGTCTTCAAGACCAAACATTTTCTTGAAGTATCTTACGACCGTATCCTTGTCCATTATGTCCTTGCAGGTGTAGGCGTCGATGCTTACAAACCTTTTCTTGGGAAAGGTATGGATGCTGATATGAGACTCGACGATCATCACGAAGCCCGAATATCCGCCGCTGTCTTTGATGTTTCGCGGTTCGGCGTATTTCACTACTGGCTCCATCATTCTCTCCATTCCCAGTTTATCCGTAAGCTCGATGAGCGCTTTTTCGATCCGTTTTGGATCGTTGAGCTTTTCCGGACTTCCCCCGTAACCATCTAGGGTAAGGTGTACCCCAAAGGTGCAGGTTTCCCCGCCCCCCAACTTTTCGTTTTTCATTTTTTGTGTTTTGGGTTTTTGGCCTAATGATTAAATTTTGAAAACCTCCTCCTGCCCGCAACGCTCCAGAGCGATGCAATCAGGCGAGATAAAGTCCATACCGGTAGTCGAAAAAATTATTTTCATTAAAATTATACTGCGAATGTTTTTTTACAGCAAGGCTTTATCCTTTTTTCTTTCCGGCTTTCCCCTTCTTTTTCTTTATCTTTATATCAATCGTCTTTTTACCTTTGTAGTATCCGCAAAACTGACAAGCCGTATGCCGTTTTATCTTTTTTTTGCATTGCGAACAATTCACGAGATTTTTTGAAACAATTTTTATGTTCGCTCTCCTCCGGTCTCTCCTTCCTTTCGTGTGACGCTGTTTTGGAACCGACATGATTTTTGTGGAAATTTAGAAAATTATTTCTTACTAACTTGATTTTAGATTCTTTGAAAAGTTTGTCAAGCCCTTTTTTGGTTTTAGTCGAAAACTTTTTCTGTGCGCTTCGCAAGGTCCGTGCTTTTCGATCATTTCAAAATGAAATTTTGTCCCATATCCCTTATGTCGCGCGAAACCATACTCGGGAAATTTTTCATGGAGATCAAGCATCGTCCGATCGCGGGTCACTTTAGCGACGATCGAAGCGGCAGAGATGGAAAAAATATTTTTGTCGCCACCGACAATATTTTCCTGCCTCACCGAAATATTCGGAATTGGCTTACGGCCGTCAACCAGCACTATTCCGATTTCATTTTTCAAATTGCTTTTAAGATCTGAAATAGCCTTTTTCATGGCTAAAAAAGCCGCCTGCAGTATGTTGACCCGGTCAATTGTTTCATGGCTCGACCATCCAACTCCAAAAGGGAAACTGGCCGTGATCAGTTCATAGGCCCGCTCCCGCTGGCGAAAAGAAAGGGTTTTTGAGTCACGTATCAGCCCGAAAAGAGCGTCTTTTTTGATCTCTTCCAGCGTTTCAGGAAACACGACAACCGCTGCCGCCACCACCGGTCCGGCAAGCGGCCCCCGCCCGGCTTCGTCAATTCCGGCGACGATTTTCACGCCTCCTTCCCAATATTTTTTTTCGCAGTTTAGGGTTGGTAATATCATTTTGCTTTTTTCAAGCTTAGTTGTATTATATAGGTAATAATAATTTAATCAAAAAAATATAAATGAAAAAAATTATATTTCTTCCCGTTCTGGTTTTCGGATTAGCTTTGTCCGGATTTTTTGCAGTTCAGGGCGCCGAAGCAAAAACTGTCAAAAACGCCATTGTTGAGAAAATAGATTATGACGCAAAAACACTTGAAGCGGTGAAAAACGGGACAACATATGTTGTGAACGCCTCTAGCGCTAAAATAAGAAGGGGAAGTTCTGGGAGCCACAAAATCACCTACTCAAAAATAAAAGAGGGCGATGTGATCAATATCGAAGGATCTTTTGACGATGAAAATGTGACGGCTACCAAAATCCGCAATTTGAGCTATTATCACAAGCATACGACGACTTTCTATGGCGTGATCGATTCACTTACCGAAAGCTCCAATACTTTCAAGATTGAAACATTGGAACGTGGTGATCAAACCGTAGCCATTCTTAAATCGACAGATATCGAAGATGAAGACGGACGCAACATTGAATTTTCGAGCCTCAAAGAAGACGACAAAGTGCTTGTCCGCGGAAAATGGAACGACTCGAAGAACACTATCACAAAAACAAAGTGGGTTGAAGTTTTAGACGACGACGATTATGACGATCTGGAATCGCTTCTTCCGTCATAATAGCAAAATTATTTGTTTTTTTCATCGAAATGCCCGAGAAATCAGCTTTCGGGTGTTTTTCTGAAACTTTCAACTTTCTCGTAAATCATATATAATAACAAAAAACATAAAAAAGCCTTTTTATTGGCCCCAGCATCAATTCCAGCCATCCGTTATCTTATTTCACGCGCAGAGAGCGAAACGGCTCCGCCTTGCATCAGTTGAGTCTTTGAACAGTCAGCTAAAATTGATACGGGGTAAAGGAGGTTATTTTGTTAATGTTAGATAAAAATACCAACAAATCAAATTTCGTCCACCTCCACGTGCATTCGCACTATTCATTGCTCGACGGTCTCGCCAAGATCGACGAACTTCTTGACCGCGCGAAAGAACTGGGAATGGACTCTTTGGCCCTCACTGACCATGGGGTTCTGTATGGCGCGATTGAATTTTATGAAAAAGCGAAAAAGAAAGGCATAAAGCCCATAATTGGCTGCGAAATGTATCTCGCGCCCAATGGCCGGCAAAACAAGCGGCCGAAAATAGACGACACTCGACACCACCTGATCCTTCTTGCCAAAAACGGAACGGGATATAAAAATCTCATGAAACTGGTTACCATCGCCCATCTTGAAGGATTTTATTATAAGCCGCGCATTGATAAAGAGGTTTTAAGAAAGTATTCTGAAGGACTCATCGGACTTTCTGCTTGCGTCGAGGGGGAAGTTCCCTCCGTCGCTCTTTCCGGAAAAATTGACGAGGCGGAAAAAATCGCCCTTGAATACGAAGAAATTTTTGGAAAAGGGCATTTTTACCTCGAAATCCAAGATCACCCCCGATTTCCCAACCAAAAAATGGCAAATGACGCCCTGATTGGAATTTCAAAGCGCACCGGCATCCCCCTCGTCGCCACGACCGATATGCACTATGTTCGTCCTGACGACAATTCTATCCAGGATATTTTGCTTTGCGTTCAAACCAACCGCAAAGTGAGCGATACGAACCGGATGAATCTCATGGATTTCGAACTTTTCATGCGAAGCCCCGAGGAAATGAAAAAAAGTTTCGCCGATATCCCGGAGGCGCTTGAAAATACCAGCCGGATCGCCGAAATGTGCGATTTGGAAATCGAGCTCGGAAATACCAAACTTCCCTTCTACAAGGTTCCTAAAAACTTCACGCCCGAATCATATCTCGAAAAGCTGTGCGAAGGAGGGCTCAAGAAACGTTTTGAAAAGAGCACGCCCAAAGAGTACCGCGACCGGATGGAATTTGAGCTTTCCGTCATCTCCAAAACCGGATTTGCTTCCTACTTTTTGATTGTTCAGGATTTCGTCAATTGGGCAAAAGACCAGGGAATTATTGTTGGCCCGGGACGCGGCAGCGCGGCGGGCAGCTTTGTTTCCTATATTTTAGGCATCACTAATATTGATCCCATAAAATATAATCTTCTATTTGAAAGATTTCTCAATCCGGAAAGAATCTCCATGCCAGATGTCGACATGGATTTTGCCGACACCCGTCGTGATGAGGTTTTAGCGTATGTAAGGGAAAAATACGGCAATGACCACGTGGCCCAAATCATAACTTTCGGGACAATGGCTGCCCGGGCGGCGGTGCGTGACGCGGGCCGGGCGCTTGGATATCCTTATGCTTTCTGCGACCTGACCGCCAAGCTTATCCCGATGAATATGCCAATCCGGGACGCGATTGCCGGCGTTCCGGAACTGTCCAATTTATACAGATCTGATCCCGCCGCCAAAAAACTTCTTGACAGCGCCTCCAGGCTTGAGGGCGTCTGTCGGCACGCTTCGATGCATGCCTGCGGCGTGGTCATCACGCCTGAACCTGTTGTGAATTATACTCCTCTCCAGTATGTCTCCGGAGACACGGAGAACGTTGTCACGCAATACTCGGCCTCGACAAAATCAAGTTATGTTGAAAAAATCGGCCTTCTCAAGATGGATTTCCTGGGGCTCAAAAATCTCACTATCATTCAGCATGCCATCAAGATTATCGAAAAAACCAAGGACGTGAAAATCGTTATTGATGAAATTCCGCTCGATGACAGGAAAACATTCGAACTTCTTCAAAACGCAATCACCACCGGCGTTTTTCAGCTTGAATCCGGCGGAATGAAAAGATACCTGAAACAGCTCAAGCCGACAACTTTTGAAGACGTGATCGCCATGGTGGCCCTGTATCGGCCCGGCCCGATGGATTGGATACCGGATTTCATTTCCAGAAAACATGGAAGGAAAAAAATCACTTACGTCCATCCCCAATTGGAACCGATCCTAAAAAACACTTATGGCGTAGCTGTATATCAGGAACAGGTAATGCAAATTGCGCGAGCCCTCGCCGGTTTTTCCCTTTCTGAAGCTGATATGCTCCGAAAAGCGATGGGGAAAAAAATTCCGGAGCTTATTCGTGAAGAAAAAGTGAAATTCATTGATGGATGCGTGGAAAATGGCATTGATCGCCGCATTGCCGAAAAAGTTTTCGCCTTCATCGAGCCGTTCGCCGGATATGGCTTCAACCGCTCGCATGCCGCCTGTTATGCCCTGATCGGATACCAGACGGCCTATCTCAAGGCCCACTATCCAACCGAGTTCATGGCCGCTCTCCTCACTTCTGACCAGGACAATATCGACCGCATCGCCATTGAAATTGAAGAATGCCGGACCATGGGAATCGAAGTTCTTCCCCCGGACATCAACGAGAGTTTTGTCACATTTGCCGCCTTGCCCCTCACCACTTCTCCAGAAAAAAATAATCAAAATAATAATGGTTTACGCGATGGCAAAAAAGAGGAAGTGCTGAGGAGCAGAGAAAAAATCCGATTCGGCCTCGGCGCAATCAAGAATGTGGGGAAAAATGTTGCGAATGAAATCATTGATGAAAGAAAAAGAAGCGGCAGGTATAAAAGCCTCACTGATTTCATTGAAAGAATAAGGGTGAAAGACCTCAATAAAAAATCTCTTGAGAGCCTCATTAAAAGCGGAACTATGGAGGAATTTGGCGAACGCAACCGGCTGCTCGCCAATGTTGAAAATATACTGGGCTATTCGAAGGATTTTCAGCGCCAGGCCGCTTCCAGCCAAGCCAGCCTTTTCGGATCCGGCGGCGTAGAGATAAAGATGCCTGAAATCAGCCTGGCTGAGGCTGATCCGGCTGAAAAAATGCAGAAGCTCGCGTGGGAAAAAGAGCTTCTTGGGCTTTATATAAGCGATAATCCTCTGGCTGAATATTTGGATTTTTTTCGCCAGTTTTCAAAGCCGGTCTCAGAAATTGACGAGAGCTTTGTTGGCCAATCCGTGACAATCGGCGGCATAATAGAAAAAGTAAAGAAAATTTTTCTGAAATCCCAAAAGAGCATGGCATTCATCAGCGTTGAAGATGCCGGCGGCCAGAAAATGGAAATAATCGCCTTTCCCAAAACACTCGATCAATATGGCGGCCTGTTCGAAGAAGGAAAAATTATTCTGGCAACGGGAAAAATTTCCGACAAGGACGGGACAATGAAGCTGCTTTGCGACAATGCAAGAATAGTCAACCAGGAAGAAATCGAAAGATTCCGGGCCCTAGAAAATCAGAGGAAAACAGAGGACGAACGTGAAAAGAGCCAAAAAAAAATATTTTTGAAGCTTCCTCGAGAATCAAATTCAGAGCTCCTGCGAAAAATATCCGGCATTTTGAGCGAGGCGAAATCCGGAAATTGCAAAATATTTCTCGAATTTCAGGACGGAAAATCTGTCAGCCTGAACCGGCTTGAAACGCCGTATCGGATTGATTATGATAAAAATGTGGCGGATAAAATTCGGGAAATATTACAAAAGCCTTAGTCTTTACGAATTATGAATCTTTTACGAATATACGAATGCATATAATTCGTAATTCGTATATTCGTAGAGCGATGCGGATTCGTAATTCGTAAAAGGAAACTATGCATTTAGGACGCTACGACAATTCTCCATCGCGCAAAATTTTCTGGATCTTCGTTTTTTTGACGGTTGTTGGCGCCGCCATTATCATAAACTTCACCATCGCCCGCGCGACCATCGTCATCCGCCCGAAAATAGAGAAAAAAGAAAGTGCCGTCAGCCTGACGATCGACACGAAAAATCTGAAGCCCGATCCGGCAAACGGAATCCTGCCGGGAAGGATTCTTGAATCCCAGGGAGAAATCACAAAAAATATCTCCGAAGTGTCGCTTCGAAAAACTGAAGATTTTGCCAAGGGAGCTGTGAAAATAAAAAACATCTGGAAAAAAGATTTCTTTTTGCAAAAAGGAGCACAGCTTGTCCAGGGCGAATCGCCTGAAGCGGTTGGCTTTGGAATAAAAAATGTTTTTATTTTAGACACTAATACCGTTGCCACGGCTGAAAGCGAAGTGACGGCCACTGCGACTGCCAAAAACAAGGGCTTTTCCGGAAATATTCCCCCGGGTAAATTTTATTTTCTGCGGATGAGCAAATGGAACCGCGAACGAATCTGGGCGGAAAACGGCGAAAATTTCACCGGAGGTGAAATCGAGACAAAAGTTGTTTCTCCTGACGATATTTCCCGCGCTACCCAAACGACAGCCGAAGAACTGGGAAAACAGGAGATTGAAAAAATGAAAAATCAGGTTCCCGCTGATTCAAAGCTGTCCCCCGCCCTCACAAGAGTGGAAATTCTGGAATCCCGCGCCAGCGCCGCTCCGGAAACCCAAACAGGCAACTTTGACATGTTTGTCCGGGGAAATATTTCTTCAATCGTTTTCAATGAAAGAGATCTGAAAGACACCGCCATCGAGCGCTTCAAAGCTCAAATCGGCGCCAACCTGGAAATTTCGGAAATTGACGAGAATAGCATCAAATATGAGCTTTCTGACATCAGCGGCGCGGACGGCAAGGCCGAAGTAAAGGTTTCCGTGCCCGCCATTCTCACCCCGAAACTTCCGAGCAAAATGCTCGACAAAAAAGCCATCGCCGGCTACAACAAATCGGCCCTTCGGGAACGTTTCACTCAATTTCCGGAAATCGATTCTATCGAGGTCAAGTTTTTTCCTTTTTGGGTGAAGTCAGTGCCGAGTTTTGAGGGACAGGTGGGATTTGATGTAAGAGCAGAATAAAGAATAATTTCAAAAATAAATTAGCCGGAGACCCTGAGGATCTCCGGCTTTTTCTGTCTTATTTTTCAATTGGCTTAATCAGTCGTAATCGAACTTTGGTTTAAACAAAGTCTCGATCCAAAAGCACTTGGCGCTGACGGAAAATTTTTCAGCCAGGTCACTTTTCACGTTGACCTTGAAATCAGCCAGTAAATCGACAAAATCTTCCGCAACCTCCTCCCGTTTAAACGGCAATTTTATTGTTAGGCGAACCCCTCCCGCCTCGCAGCCGTTGTGAAAGGCGCCAAACAAAAATTCACATTTTTGGGCTTCAACAGCGAGGTGCGATGGGAGCGCCGTTTTCAGATAATCATCGATAACTATCTGGAGACTTGGCGGCACCTCCTTGTGCTGGTCATAGAGCTTTTTAAACTCAGCGTATTTTTGCGCTGCTTCGGCTAAATCCTTAAAAAATTCCTTTATTTCCGAATCCATACCAGCCCCCTGTAACGATTTTTTGATCGCAATTTTTCTATTAAATTTCTAGCACGGGATACATGTTAAGTCAATATAACAACATAAAAATCCCTTTTATAAGGGATTTTTTAGCCGATGCTATATTTGAGTTCATTGTTCCTAGCACTGGCCTACTCTCACCTTGCGGCTACCATCGGCGCTGACAGGCTTAACTGCCGAGTTCGGGATGGGATCGGGTGTGACCCTGTCGCTAGAAGCACTAGGAACAATAAGCTCAAACCTTAGAACGCTTTGATCACTGGAGATGTGAATATGAAAAAAACAACCGATAAAACAATAACAGCCAAAACAGAAAATGCCAAAATAAAACTCTGTTTGCAATCTTTCATTGAGATTTTAGTGACTCCTAATTGCTGGTCGAATCCGCCTAAATTTTTTTCGCAAAAAATTTGGGCGGAAGTAACGATAGAGGATATTCTTCGGCTTATTAGTACTTCTCGGCTCAATGCGTTGCCGCACTTACACCTGAAGCCTATCAACCTGGTCATCTCCCAGGAAGCCATCTAGTGCAAGCACTAGAGTTGCCTAATCTTGAAGTGGGCTTCCCGCTTATATGCTTTCAGCGGTTATCCCTTCCGAACATAGCTACCCAGCATTGCCCTTGGCAGGATCAACTGGTACACCAGAGGTTCGTTCTTTCCGGTCCTCTCGTCGGTTGTAATCCCGCATTTCTGCGGGCCCAGACTATATCTTCACCCGCCGCAATTTTCGAAGAAATTTGGGCGGGGCCGACATATTATAGCGGTTTAGATTTTTTATTAACTCGCTATTCTGGTCCGACGTGACGTCGGACCAAAGTCGTTACGGGGTCAATCCTAAAATTTTCATTAGCTCTTTTTTGCTTTTCTTTCTTCGCGAGACATAATTTTCTTTTTGAATCGCCAGAATATAGTCAACTAATTTTCTCAAATCTCTTTGAGAAAATTTTTTTTTACGAAGAATTTTCGCGGATTTCAGCAATGTTACGGCTTGGATTTTCTTGAACTTGATATACGGAATCAATAATTTTAATATTCTTTCCACCTGCTGGTAGCCATTCACCCGCAGTTCCGTAATATTGTCGTTTCTCCGGCAGATGTATCCAATTTCAAGTTCTTTTCTGATCCAAAGCAACGGTTTTTCATGACGAGTGTCCTGATACATGCAAATTGTGAGCATAAAGCGATTTTTTTGGTTATCGCTTCGTTTTTTTATTTGCATCATCAGGCTTCCGTCTCCGTCAAGAAAACCAGCTATATAAGCTAAATTAGTTTTGGGACGACTTCCCACGGTATTGCCTTATAAAATTATGGTCCTCAAGTAAGTTTATTCTAGCATATTTTCTCTGGACCGCAAAGAAATAAGCTCAATTGGCCACAATTTTATGAAGGTTTCACCGTTATTAGTCGGATTTTCAATTTCGATTACTCGAAAAAGTAGCAATTTTCTTACTAAGAAAGACTCTTCTCAAGCAACGGCGCCTACGTTGAACCCAGCTCGCGTACCGCTTTAATTGGCGAACAGCCAAACCCTTGGGACCTTCTCCAGCCCCAGGATGCGATGAGCCGACATCGAGGTGCCAAACTCCTCCGTCGATGTGAACTCTTGGGAGGAATAAGCCTGTTATCCCCGGGGTAACTTTTATCTGATGATCTTCCACGCTCCTACAAGCGATGGTCGGTTCACTAACTTCCACTTTCGTGACTGGTCGACTTATGGGTCTTCCAGTAAAGCTGGCTTTTGCGTTTGCGCTATCGCTCCGATTTCCATCCGGAGCTAGCCAACCTTTGTAAACGCCTCCGTTACCTTTTGGGAGGCGACCGCCCCAGTCAAACTACCCACCAGGCACTGTCCCCGGTCTGGTAGCTGAATTATATATTTTGGGTATAGTGAAAATTATAATCATCATCGATGATACTCTCATGTGAATTCTTTACTCTTGTTCCGAGTACCATCAATTGAAAATTATATAATTCAACTAACAGACCAGGGTTAGAATTGCGACTTCAGCAGGGTGGTATTACACTGGCGGCTCCACCTCGACCGAAGTCGAGGCTTCAAAGCCTCCCACCTATGCTAGGCAGCTAAAATCACAACCCAATACCAAGTTGTAGTAAAGCTCCACGGGGTCTTTTCGTCTTGCCGTAGGTCGGCAGCATCTTCACTGCCATTGCGATTTCACCGGGTCCCTCGTTGAGACAGTTTCCGAGTCGTTACGCCTTTAATGCGGGTCAGAACTTCATTTCGTTTGATCGCTTTCGCGAAAAATCAGACTATATCTTCAGCTTATCTAAAACACTTAGGAGTTCTGCTTCTTTGTATTTCCTTTTTCCAGAACAATTCATCCTGAAAGCCATTTGAATAATTTCTTTCAAGTGCTCTGAATTTCTATGTTTCATTTGCGCCACTTTGCCGCAGATTATTGAAAATATTTCAAAATCCGCCTTTTTTGTGGTCATCAAGGGAAACTTTCTAAAATGAGGGATTATGAATTTGCGCAATTCGTCAATATTTCTCACTTCATACTTGAAGCATTGATCGCTTTTGGAAAATCTTATGTATCCGCAAGTGAAAAATTGGCGAATCTTTTTCAGAATTTCCAGGCTGCGCTTGTTTTGTCCGATTGCAAAGCTCGGACGCACCTCAATTTTAGTTTTCAGCTTCTCTCGATAATTGAAAGACACTGAAAAGCATCCTTCGCCATCGATAAAGCCTGTCACATAAGAAGCAAAATCCATATGTTTCTTTTATTTGATAAGCGCTGGCGTGTTATCCCGTTTTTTCGGGATCTTGGCTTTCGCCTCAGTCGTTACGGGGTCACTCCGATAATCCATCGAAGGACTTCCCACGGTATTAGCATATCCTGCTTGCGCAAAATTTAGCCTTCACCGTTATTAGCCAGTTTACTTTTATCGCATTGCTGCGATATTCAGGCAAATATCTGACATCATTACCTGACAAGGAATTTCGCTGATCGCTCCTTTGGGCGATGTACCATATCTTCTCCCCGACATTATGCCGGGGGCACGGCGTATGGTATCTGAGGGTTCCCCGACTTGTGTCGGGGCCTTCCCTGCTGATCATCCCGACGAGTCGGGACTTCCCAGCATATAGCCATGTATTTTAGGACCAATTCTGCATTGCTGCAGAATGAAGCAGCTATTTTGTGTCTCATTTTTTTTGAACTCTTCAACTAGATTTTCACACTTTCACTATAATCGTTCCAGTCCTTGAGGTCACTTTTGCAAATGTCCTCAACCTTAGAACGATTATAGTTATCGCTGACGTTCACTGGCGCTTCGGGGATTGGCTTGCACCGCTCCCGTTAACGTTCCAGCACTGGTCAGGCGTCAGCCCCCATACTTCCCCTTGCGGGTTTGCGGAGACCTGTGTTTTTGATAAACAGTCGCTTGGAATCTTTAATTGCACCCCGACTTGCGTCGGGGAAGACATCTCCCGAAGTTACGTCTAGTTGTTTTGCCGAGTTCCTTAACGAGGGTTCTCCCGTTCGCCTTGGGCTACTCGCCCTGTCCACCTGTGTCGGTTTTAAGTACGGACGCAATATTATTAACCTTAGAAGTTTTTCCTGGTACCCTGCTCATCTCCGTTCGCCCGATAAATCGGACTTCCAGTCGCATCTTGGATTTGTGCTCGCGGGATTTTCCTCGCGAACGTCCTCAATGCGCCTACCCCAATCCAATAAGGGGCAGAGACTACTAGAGTACGTCACTCCATCGAATAATATTGCGGGGCCGGAATATTAACCGGCTGTCCATCGACTACGCCTTTCGGCCTCGCCTTAGGACCGCCTAACCCTGGGTTGATCGACATTGCCCAGGAAACCTTGGACTTTCGGCGTGTGAGGTTCTCACTCACATTGCGGTTACTCATGCCAACATTCTTACTCCTCAACGCTCCACGGTGGCTCACGCCTTCCGCTTCGCAGCAGATGAGGACACTTCCCTACCAAACCAGCGCAAGCGCTGGAGTCCGCGTCTTCGGTACTATGTTTGAGCCCCGTTGAATTTTCGGCGCGAAATCTCTAGACTAGTGAGCTGTTACGCACTCTTTAAAGGATGGCTGCTTCTGAGCCAACCTCCTAGGTGTCTCGGAGACTTCACTTCCTTTACCACTTAACATAGATTTAGGGACCTTAGACTGCGATCTGGGCTGTTTCCCTCTCGAACGTGAAGCTTAGCCCCCACGTTCTGACTGTCGGGATAAAATCATCAGGCATTCGGAGTTTGGTTGAGAGACCTAGGATTGCTCCACGATCCCTCATTCAGTAGCTCTACCTCCTGTGATCATTTATCCGACGCTAGCCCTCAAGCTATTTCGGGAAGAACCAGCTATGGCCGAGCTCGATTGGAATTTCTCCTCTACACACAAGTCATCCCCGCGTGTTGTACGGCGCGTGGGTTCGGGCCTCCCGCAGATGTTACTCTGCGTTCACCCTGCTCATATGTAGCTCGCCCGGCTTCGGGTCTAATCCATGCGACTTATTTTCGGCGATTAAGCCTCGCTTTCACTACGTTTTCCCCAGCATCAAACTTATAAAGTTGCGGCGGGCGCACGAAGTATTTCCGCACGCCACGCCGTAGAGATCCTCTATCTTTAGAAATATGACAATATTAAAGCTATTGCCATATACCATAAAAAGGGACAACTAAGGATGATTAACCATAATTTCATTTCCTTTTTGTCTCCCACTGTGGAACCTCCTTAAAGTTTTTTACTTTATAAATTCAATGCTGGGTTAAACTTGCCGCATAAAATTAACTCGTTGGCTCGTTCTGCAAAAAGCACGCTGTCACCCCGACTTGCGTCGGGGCTCCAACTCTACGTAAGCATATGGTTTCAGTTCTATTTCACTCCCCTCATCGGGGTTCTTTTCACCTTTCCCTCACGGTACTAGTTCGCTATCGATCTCAAGTGATATTTAGCCTTGGAGCTATAGTGGCCCCGGCTTCAGACGGGATTTCTCCGGTCCCGCCTTACTTGAGAATAATAACAATAAAGTTGTTTCGTTTTCGCTTACGGGACTATTACCCTCTTTGGTCTCACTTTCCAGAATTGTTCAGCTAACAAAACAATTTGTAACTTCACTCCCGTCGAGTAAAACGCTGACAACTATATTCAACGTTTTACAAGATAGGACGTTATTATCTCGCAACCCCGCTTCACCGAAGTGAAACGGTTTAGGCTTCTCCGCTTTCGCTCGCCACTACTGACGGAATCTTTTGGATTTATTTTCCTCCAGGTACTAAGATGTTTCAGTTCCCTGGGTACGCTTCACTGTCCTATGAATTCAGACAGTAATATCCCGATATGAATCGAGATGCGTTGCCGCATTCGGAAATCCCCGGATCAAAGCTTGCTCATCAGCTCCCCGAGGCTTATCGCAGATCGCTACGTCCTTCATCGCTCACTTGAGTCAAGGCATCCACCATACGCCCTTCATGAATACCGCTCTATCGCAATTGCATCGCTCGCATTTGAGTGCGAACGATACAGACCAGCAATTAGCAACCACTAAATTGATGCTAATCGCCATATTTTGAAGCTGTTTGGCTTATGCTTGGATTTTCCCGCGCCGACTTGGAATCAAAACATAATTTCAGCTTCACCCCTGCCCGCATTGCTTCGCAAAGCGTTGCAGGCGGGTACATAAATTGTCAAAGTTCCCTTTAGCACGGAAACGTTGAATTATAACTTTTATAAGCCAACGTCTCGGCGCTAAAAACTCGTAATTCGTATATTCGTGATAGCTTCGTAATTCGTAACCTAAAAACAAAAACCGCTTCCAGTGAAGCGGGCTCGAGCGCAAAAGAAAAACGCAAAAGTTTATCCGCTTCTTATTATTAGACTGACAACAAATTTTCTCATTTAGAATGCCTAAGGATTAGTTTTGTTTCGCTTTGTAATACTATAATTTTTTGAAAACAATGTCAACCCTTATCAAATAAAGAAAATATTGCTTCATTATTGGCTTATTTTGACTGATTTTCCCATCGTTGAGCAGATCGAAACACTTTTAATGAATTTTCCTTTGACTCCCTCCGGTTTTGATTTCCGGAGCGCCTCCAAAAATACTTTGAAATTTTCTTCGAGTTTCACGTTTTCAAATGATTTTTTTCCGATGACTTGATGGATATTTCCGGAATCGTCATTTTTGAAATCAGCCCGCCCTTTTTTGAGCGCCTCAATGATTTCTTTTACTTTGGGAGTGACCGTTTTGTTCTTAGGATTTGGCATCAAGCCCTTGGGACCGAGAATTTTGGCTATTGTCGCCAATTTCGGCATCATTTCAGGCGTGGCAACGGCAATGTCAGCGTCAATCTTTCCGGAAGATTTCACTTTGTCGATTAGCTCTTCACCGCCGACCAGATCCGCACCCGCTTCTTCGGCTTCTTTCTTTTGCGTCGTTGTGAAAACAGCGATCTTCTTTTTCTTTCCCGTCCCGTGCGGAAGCTCAGCCACGCCGCGCACCTGCTGGTCCGATTTCTTCGGATCGATCGCCAAGCGAACATGCGCCTCAACAGACTCGTCAAATTTGGCGACCGCTGATTTTTTGACTTCAGCGATAGCGTCGGTTATTGATAATTGCATACTTTCTGATTTTTCCATGATATCTCTTTACGAATTACGAATACCTGCCCGCATTGCTGCGCAAAGCGTTGCAGGCGGGCGCTTCACTCTGCGAATGTACTGATTACGAATATTTTTTGATTCGTATATTCGTAAGAGATTCGTAATTCGTAAAATTATTACTCAACTTTAATCCCCATGCTCCTGGCCGTTCCCTCAATGATTTTCATCGCCTGCTGGACGTCATTCGCATTGAGATCGACCATCTTCGTCTCGGCAATTTTGCGGACTTGTTCTTTGGTCACTGTTCCCACTTTTTGTTTCAGGGGATCAGACGCACCTTTTTCAATTTTGGCGGCCTTTTTGAGAAGTTCGGCAGCTGGAGGAGTTTTGAGAACAAAATCAAAACTTCTGTCTTCATAGACGGTTATCTCGACCGGAATCACATCCCCCATTTTATCTTTCGTGGCTTCGTTGAACTTCAGGCAAAAATCCTGGATATTGAGCCCGTGCTGTCCCAAAGCCGGCCCGACCGGAGGAGCAGGATTGGCCTGTCCGGCTTTGATTTGAAGTTTGACAATTGTTTTAATTTTCTTTGCCATAATAACTACTCGCTAATGAATAGCTAATTAATCGCAAATTTAGAGCTAATCATTTTAGAAAGTTCGCTCATATTCGCTTTCGATTCGCTACTTAATTCGCGAGTTATTTATATCTTCTTTATCTGCAAAAAATCGAGTTCCACCGGAGTTTCCCGCCCAAATATCGAGACCAGAACTTTTATTTTCCCGCGGGCTTCGTCAATCTCGTCAACTTTCCCGTCAAATTCTTTGAATGGCCCGTCAACAATTTTCACCGCGTCGCCGCGCAAAACATCAATCTTGTATTTCGGCTCGGAAACACCCATCCTTTTTTTCATTTGGTCGATTTCCTGCTGGGCAATCGGCGTTGGAGTCGTTCCGATCCCTATGAAACCTGTGACATTAGGAGTATTGCGGACCACATACCATGAATCATCCGTCACCACCATTTCTACGAGAACATATCCCGGAAAAATTCTTTCTTCGATAACCGACCGCTTGCCGCTTTTGATCTTTATCTTTTTTTCCTTGGGAACCATCACGTCGAAAATTCGATCCTGCATATCAAGTGATTCGATCCTCTGTTTCAAATTTTTGGCCACGTTGTCTTCATATCCGGAATAGGTGTGAATCGCATACCAGGCGCGGCCGTGATGTTGGGTTTGCTTCGCCATGAACTTATTACGAATTACGAATACGCTTCGCTCTACGAATATACTAATTACGAATTTTATTCGTATATTCGTAAGAGATTCGTAATTCGTAAATCTACTTCACAATAAACGTTCTCGATAAATATTCAAAAAAATAATCGAGTGCTCCAAGAAATACCGCCACTCCCAAACTCACTCCGATCACAACACCGGTGAATTTGATTGTCTGCGCGCGGGTGGGCCAATTGACTTTCCGAAGCTCCGCGCGGGATTCTTTGGTGAATGTCCAAAGCTTGTTCATTGTTTCCTGAGACTAAGTCTTGGGAAATTCCCAAGACTTAGTCTCAGGATTCCCTGTTGAGCCTTTTTTAAAAAGCCTTTGGGGCTTTTTTATCTGCTCATATCTTATAATACGAATTAAATTGTGTCAAACGGGCAAAAAAAAGACCGCCTCTAAGCATAGTGACGGTAAAGTAATAATCGTGATTTTTAAATCCATTCGAGCTATGTTCTAAACTATCCTTTTCTAAATCAAAGAACAAATTTTCTTCACGAGGTATTTCTTACAGCGAAAGCAACTTCGGTCCGCCATATTCGGTAACAAATAGAATGTCCCGGCCAGGATAAGGCAACCTGTAAAATTCATGGTCACCCCATCTGTAGCTATCCAGAAGCTCCAGCATATCCTCAAAAATTTCGGGATAAGTCCAGAAATCATTGAAGCAATATGATGCCATGGTCGTTGTCTGGTCATCCCAGTCCTCTTCCAGGCACTCCGGTTCGGTATACACAATACCGAGAGCTTCCAGGTCTTCGCGCTGCTTTTCGGATTTCAAAGCTTTGCGTAAATCTTCGCAAAAACCTTTCAAATCCCCAATGAGTGAAACTGACGACGGACAAAGTAAATTTTCGAGATGTTCTTGTTTCATCTCGCACCTCCAATTGATTTTTAGGAACATTGCCAATAAGGCTTCATTGACAACTTGTAATGTTAGCATATTTTAGGAATTTAGTCAATAGTCGAACTTAGCACAACAAAAAAAAGCCTTGAAATGGCCATTTTTCAATGAAATCTCTCAATTGGAAACCGAATTTTCTAGTGGACTACACGTCTAGATTCGCAACGCTTCTCGCTTCTGCCTGGATGAAGCGTTTGCGCGGTTCGACTTCGGAGCCCATCAAAATTTCGAAAATCTTGTCCGCTTCGGCGGCGTCCTCGACTTTGACCTGATACATCACGCGGTTTTGGGGATCCATGGTTGTCTCCCAGAGCTGGGACGGATTCATTTCCCCGAGGCCCTTGTAGCGCTGGACATTCACTCCGGATTTTTTTTCCTCGTCGCTGATTTCAATTTCCTCTTCTGCTTGCGTATCTTTTTTCTTCGACTTAGCCGCATTTTTTTGCTTTTCTTTGCTTCTTTTCAAAAGATCTTCAATAATTTCGCTTCTGTCTTCCTCGTTATAGGCGTAATGGGCTTCTTTTCCTTTGGCGATGCGATAGAGCGGCGGCGCGGCAATATAGAGATATCCCCGCTTGATTATCTCCTCGAAGTTTCGATAGAAGAAAGTAAGAAGCAAGGTGCGGATATGGGATCCGTCCACATCGGCATCGGTCATGATTATGATCCGGTGATACCGCATCTTGTCGATATTCATCTGGTCCCCCACCCCTGTCCCCATCGCGATGATGAGATTTTTTATTTCCTGGGAGGTGAGCATTTTGTCGATGCGCGCTTTTTCAACGTTTAGAATTTTTCCCCGAAGCGGCAAAATAGCCTGGAAATTGCGATCCCGTCCCTGCTTGGCAGATCCGCCGGCGCTGTCACCCTCCACTATGTAGAGCTCGCATTTCTCCGCGTCGCGCGACGAACAATCGGCCAATTTTCCGGGAAGAGTCATTCCCTCGAGTGCTCCTTTGCGGATCACAGCCTGCTTAGCGGCCTGGGCGGCAAGTCTTGCTTGCGCGGAAATCAAGCACTTTCCAATGATGGCTTTCGCGTCATTAGGATTTTTTTCGAGATATTCAGAAAATCCCTCCGACATTACCGACGAAACAATCCCGCGCACATCGTTGTTTCCAAGCTTCGTTTTGGTCTGTCCTTCAAATTGGGGATTTTTGAGCTTCACGCTCACCACAGCCGTGAGACCCTCCAAAACATCATCGCTTGTGAGGCTGCCGCCATTTTTTTCTTTTATCAGGTTGCTTTTTTTGCCATAGTCATTCAGCACTCTTGTGAGAGCCGCCCGAAATCCGGTGATATGCATTCCGCCCTCGGTCGTGAAAATGTTGTTGGCGAAAGAATAAAGATGCTCTTTGAGGCCTTCGATATATTGAAGGGATATTTCGACATAAACGTCGCTCACTGTTTTTTCAACGTAAAATGGCCGGAAATTTTTCACTTCTTTCCCGCGGTTCAGAAATTTTATATAGGACGCGATTCCCCCGTCGAAACAAAAGCCAATTCGTTTTTCAAGATGAAGGTTTTTTTCGTCCGTGACTTCCCGCTTGTCGAAAATTTTCACGTTGACGCCTTTCGTGAGATAGGCCTGTTGGCGGATATAATCGACTATTTTTCCCCAATTCCAATCGATTTCCGGAAAAATTTCCGGATCCGGAGAAAAAGTGATGATTGTTCCCGTTGTTTTTGATTTTCCCGATGCTTTCACTTGCCCCGTTGGTTTTCCCCGCTTGTATTCCTGCGTCCATATTTTTCCATCGCGCAGGACTTCGGCCTTTGTCCATTCGGAAAGCGCGTTCACGACGCTCACGCCGACTCCGTGCAGTCCGCCGGAAATTTTGTATCCGTCGCCGCCGAATTTTCCGCCGGCATGCAGTTTGGTCATCACCGTTTCTAGCGTTGATTTTTTCGTTTGGGGATGCTTTTCGACCGGAATGCCGCGGCCATCGTCGGTCACCTTGACAACATTTTCCGGAAGAAGCTCAACCACAACATTTTTACAGTATCCCGCCATCGCCTCGTCGATCGAGTTGTTCACCACTTCCCAGACCAAATGATGCAGGCCTTCGACGGAAGTTCCCCCGATATACATTCCCGGACGCTTGCGGACTGGCTCAAGACCCTCAAGGACTTGAATGGATTTGGCTGTATACTCAGCTGATTTTTGTTCCTTTTTCTTTGGCATAAAAATATAGAATTTAGAATTGAGAATTCTGAATTGTGAATGGGAATACAGAATTGAGAGAATATATTTTTTCCTTTTATTCGATATTCAAAATTCCCATTCTCAATTCCCAATTCCAAATTCGCAATTCTTTGAAATTATCTAGATAAAAACCACAATTCAATTAGCAGAATTCCCGCAATCACTATCCCCGCGTCCCACCAGACAAGAAGCCGGAAACTTTGAAGGGCAAACATTCCGCAAACAGCGAAAGCCACGAGCATTCCCTGGCGGAAACTCAATCCGACATTTTGGTAGACCACTTCATTCACATTCCATCGTCTTCGGACCCAAAATAAAAAAAGAGTGGCCATTCCCGTAATTGAGAAAAATAAGCTTACATAGAAAAGCACTCTTCCCAGAATTCCATCCCGGACAGGATCAACATAATATAGAACTGCCCCCAAGGCGGCCAACGCCGCAAGAGTGCTGAGGCGCATTCCCCAAAGGTAGGTTCGGACTGTCATTTCTAAGGCTAAGCCTCAGAAACTGCTAAGGCTTAGCCTTAGACAGCTACAAGGCAAATTTTGTGTTTATTTCGCATCTTTTTCCACTATTGTATAATAGCAAATTTTCAGTAAAAAATCAAGCCCGAAAAGCGGTTTTTTGTAAGCTATTTTTTGGCTTGTATAATGTTAATTTTGACTAATTTTCCAATTTTTTTTCAATAAACTCTTTTTTTGTCATTTTTCGGCTCATTTTTTCCATCGGGCAGAGATCATCGCCTTTGCGGTTCTTTATGCAACTGACGAGATTTTTGTAGTCAATTTTCACATTATGCTTCTCAAGACAGGCTTTTCCAGACCGGCTGATGGTTGGTGTCCAAACTTCTTTAACTTTGGCATAAACAAGAAATATCGCCGCCGCTTGTCCGATAATCTTATCAAAAACAACCGCCCCGCGCATTTCTTTTTTATGTCTTTTGATGCAAAATATCAAAGGCTTGAGATGCTGCGCTTTTGACTTGAAAACGATTTTCCCGTTTTTCATCAAAACAAAAGACCAGGATTTCTCAAAAAAGTATTCGAGATTATATTTTACAGTCATAATTAAAAGTAGTCAGTTATATCCACGTAGATAAAAATGACTACCCTGAAAATTAGTCGAATAAATAATCTCTAGAAAACTTTATAATAATCGGCAAAATAAGAAGTTGGAGAGCAATTCCAACCCAGCCATCCCTTACGGCATTTATAACATACGCCGCGGCATTCATTTCTGAAAATAAAAAAACCGCAAAACCGGTCAAAATAAGGCCAAGAACTATCGCGCCAGCAGGTGCTATGAATCCGTTGAACTTTTCTTTCAATATCCCCGCCAAAAAACCGTAAGCGGAGAGCTGTATGATAATAATCGGCAAAATATTGAGCATCGGCATTCCGGAAAGAAGGAAGCTTATAACCGGGCTCGCGAGTCCGGCTGCAATCCCCGCCCGCCAGCCGAGAGTCAGCCCCGCGAGCAAAACAAAAAAAGGCATCGGCAAAAATTTCCGCCCGCCGTCCACGCCCGCGAAGTGATGGACAACCATCGGCGCATAAATCGCTAACGCCGTAAAAACGGCAGAAAAAATTATTTCTTTAGTTCTTGTAATTTTCAACACTTGAACATTTTGCATCATATTCTCAATGTATTAATAGTAAAGTCGCTCCGCGACACAATAATTTTTAATTTTTCATTTATTGTATGTATCCCCACGACTGCAGTTTATCGCTGTCCTGAAACCATCTTGTGCCGATATCCACGCGAAAAAACATGTCGTGGAGCCGGATGTTCTTTATCCGGTTATAGGCTTGGCGCCGGGCGTCCTCCACCGTGATTCCCGAACCGGTGACAATGAGCGCGTATCCGGACGACCCCGCCAACTTCAAAACTCCGTCCGTCATTTTCACGTCCCCCCAATTGATGCCTTCCATCGCCGCTTCGTTTTTGAACAGAATAGAAGATCCCTTATAGACAGAAAATATTTCTTCGCTAAAGAAAGGATAAGGAGGAACCGCCAAAACCACGCCGATTTGAAAGCCTCTTTTCGTCTTGATTTCAAAATCTTCGCCCCGCGCCAATTTCAAAAGAAACTCTCCCATCGGCTCGATGATTCCTTCCACCTGCGTGCTGATGGTCGGATATCCGAAACGGGCCGTGAATTCGAGCGGGTATATTCCCCGCCCGTTCACGATGCAGTTTATGTCATAGTAGCCGACATAGCCATGCTCAGCCAGCACGCTTTCCATTTTAAGAAGAGTATTGTTATAGATCGCGTTGGGAGTCGTCCAATACATCAGCGCTCCCATATCGCCCGTGAAAGGCCCCTGATCGCCCGGAAAAAGCCTTTTGTGCTCAAAATTTATGTTTATCGGATGGACGAATTTTTTTCCGTTGAAAAAGGCTCCAGTCGCAATCTCCACCCCGGCTACGAATTTTTGAAGCTGAAAACTTTCAATTTTTCCGGAAAGAAAATCTTTGTTGTCTTCAAGAATTTCAATCATATCCTTCCCGTCGTCCTCTTCACCGATAAAAAGAAGATTTTTTTCATCCGCCGCCTTGCCATTGGGCTTGAAAACATAGCGGCCGGGATTTTTTTTCAAAAATTCGATGGCTTCGTCAAAGCTTGAGAAATTATAATTCGGCAGGATGTTCATCCCGAATTTTTTCATTTCTCCCTGCCCGAATTCCCGGTCTTCTTCCGTCCGGTCAGTATATACCGTCCCGCCGATAACCAGTTTCCCCTTTTTCCGGAGTTTTTCCGCTTCTTCTCCGAATCCGGTATCATCAAAAATAATCACGTCCGCCCAGCCGATATGATCCCGCCACTTGTCCACTTTTTCCAAAAGGCCGTCATAGACATCCGCTTCTTCTTTGTCGTCGATATAGTATTTGACGTTATGGTTTTCTTTTTTTACTTTCCAGGCCAAATCGCCGTTGAGGGCGATCCAGGAAACAAAAAGGAAATTTTTCGCTCCGTTGCCGTTTGCCATTTATGTTATCTTCAAAATTTACTTCTTTAGCACTAGTATTGAACCTCCATTTTCCCCATCGAAACTTTCCGCAAACTTTGCTCCGTATTTCTTGAAAATTTCAATGTATTCTTTTTTCGCGAGGACGCTTTTCCGAAACTTGTCCGGATTCCATTTTTGGCTCGCCGTCCAGGAATGCTTGAATATCGCGCCAAAAAAAATGTATTTCTTCGAGACTCCCGCCAGATTTTGAATGGCTTTTGGGATATTATTTTCTTCCAGGTAATTTATTACATCCAAACAAATCACGGCATCAAACTCATTTTTCCGAAAATTTAGTTTTTGAATATTTCCTCTCTTTATTTTTCCCCGAACGGATTTTTCTGAATTTTTGACGGCATACGGCGAATAATCAACCCCTCGCACGCTATGTCCATGTTTATTCTGGAGCTCGGCAATCAAGTACCCATGCGCGCACCCGACATCCAAGATCTTCGCCGGTTTATTGCTGATAATTTTATTTATTTTCCGGGCAGTTTTTGGCACCCACCGTTCGGCTTCTTTTTTATAGTCTTCATACGAACCGGAACGAAAATATTCTTTTCCAAAATTTTTGCTCGCCATCAGGTTGTGTTATTTTGCCAAGATGGCTTTGATTATTTCATATACCAGCTTCGCCGCCAAGAAATTTGGCGCTTCAAGGCCGGGAATCGGGCAAAGTTCCACCACGTCCGCGCCGACGATATTCACTTTCTGGCTTATTTTTTCAATCGCCTCAACTGTTTCGTTCCAGTATAACCCTCCCGGCTCGGCTGTCCCGACCGCCGGCATGATGGACGGATCAAGAACGTCGAGATCAAAAGTGAGATAAACATTTTTTGTGAGGCCTTTCAAAATATTTTCGACCGGCGGGATTCCGGGCGCGAAATGGATATTTTTGGCGTGTTTTTTGTTCGTCGAAATATAATCCTGAACTTCCGCGTTCATGTTCCGGATTCCCACTTGGGCACAAGAAATTCCCTCATCAAGGATACGCCGCATCACCGAGGCGTGGGAGTGTTTACTGCCCTCATATTCGTTCAAAAGATCCGTATGCGCGTCGAATTGCAAAACCGATAAATCTTTGTATTTTTTCTTGAGCGCTTTCACGACGCCAAAAGTGATAGAATGCTCTCCGCCGAGAACAAGCGGTTTTTTGTTTTTTGAAACTATTTCTTTTTCGATTGCCTGTTCAATTCCGGCCATCGCTTCCGGAACGCTGTTTCGCGAAACAACAATTTCATCCAGCGTGAAAACGTCAGTTGGCTCGAGGCCGATCAATTTTCCTTCGTGCGCGTCCAAAAGCTCATCAACATAGCGCGACGCATTGAGGATCGCGAAGGGCCCGTTTCGCTGTCCGGTTCCATAAGAGCTCGTCGCGTCATAGGGAATCTGCGCGATCACAATTTTCGCCTTTTCAAAATCCTGTTCATGGATCGAACCAAAATTAAACGGCCATTGTTCGTAAAGATTTTTATCCATAAATCTGAATATTATTTTGCATGTCAAGATTGAGATATTTACTGTGTAATCATCTGAAATTTGTTTTTAGAGAATGGAAAATTGTAATGGAAATTTGAAACTGGAAAATTGTCACGAATTTCAATTTTCTATTCTCCATTACCAATTTCAAACTTCATACAACTATTTTCCAGACTTTTTATCCAGCCGTTCCATCACCGCCTTCAAAATTATAGGCCAGGCGATCGTCGCGTCGCAATAAACTTCGGCGAAGCGCCCGCCTTCTTTGGGAGGAACCATTTTTCCCCAAGACACTCCTTCGGAATACGTGCATCCGGAGAGGCCGCCCCAGTGCACCGGCTCGGGGGAAATTCGGACGCCATAACTGTAGCGCAAAAATTTTCCGCCGACTCCCACTCGTTTCCCGATAAGGTCGAGATAACATGTCACTTGCTGGGCCCAATTTCGCGGCACACCGCCGCCAATCGTGAAAATACCGATTTTTTTCTGTTTTTTGATCAGTTCCGTGAAGTGTTCGAGGTCCAGATATTCGCTTGTGTTCAGAATTGGTTTCTTTTCAAGTTTCTGTCGCCGATTGAAGATCCCGATATCAAGAAAAAATTCAGAATCCGTGAAGGCCGGAATATATATCGGGACTTTTTTTTCATAAGCGCTTTTGAGAATCGCTCTTTCTTTGTCTGTATTTTTTTGGAGATATTTTCCGACTTCATTCAAGATTTCATTGCTCGAATATACTTTTTTATGATCCAGGCTTTTGAAAACTTCGAATACAATGAGTTCCAGATCGTCCAGATTTTTTTCAAGTTCCAGCGTGTCATAAACCCGGTTATATCCGCACGCGTAAAGTTTTTCATCGTCCATTTCCTCGTCATACTTGAAGTGGCTCATGCCAAAACCCTCAACCATGCCATGGGTCATGAGCGCTCCTGTTGAGACAACAGCGTTCACCATTCCGCGATCAATCATATCGCAAATCAAAAGGCCCATCTTTGCCACCGTCATTGCTCCGGAAAGCGTCAGCACGACAAAGCAATCTTTGTCACGGACCATCGCTTCGAGAACATCCGCCGCTTCGCCGAGATTCCTTCCGCCGAAAGCGGTCTTTGACATTCCGCGCACCAGCTCATCCACGTTCCCGGCTTTTCCCAAATCAAGCGAAGAAATCGGTTTCAGGTTATCGGAAAATCCGTCATGCTTCAGATCGCGCTTTGTCTCATACGCTTCGTCTATTTTTTTAAATTTAGATTTTTTTTCTTTCATTTTTTTCAGAAAATATATCTTCTAAATTATAATTTTTTTTTGGAAAAATGTAAACCTTTACGAACTACGAATCTTATACGAATATACAAATTCAAAAATATTCGTAATTTGTATATTCGTAGAGCAAAGCGAATTAGTAATTCGTAATGACTTCAAAATCCCACCATCTGCACTTCTTCTCTGAGCTGGATGCCGAATTTGTTTCGGACGCGCGTTTTGATGACCGCGGCAAGGATGATGAAATCTTCCGCCTTCGCGTTTCCCGCGTTCACCAGAAAATTTGCGTGCTTTTCGCTCACCTGCGCCCCGCCTATTTTTTTACCCTTGAGTCCGGCTTCTTCAATCAGATAAGCCGCGGGTATTTTTACTTCCGAACCGGAATTCTGGTATAAATTTTTATTATCTTTTACTTTCGTATTCGTTTCTCTTTCAAATTCACTAATCACTTTCTGATCTTTTATCGTGGGATTGGCAAAAAAGCTTCCCGAACTAGGAAAATCCATGGGCTGCTTTTCTTTCCTTTGAGCCAAAATTTCTTTCACTCTTTTTTCGCTTTCTTCTTTTTTGCCTTTTTTCAGCTTTAAGCTAACAGATAAAATTACCAAATTCGAATTTCGCTTAAAGATACTGTTTCTGTATTCAAAATCGCATTTTTTTAAATCGTAAATCTTAAATCGTAAATCTTTTTTATCCAAAACTTTTACAGATTCCACACAGTCCGCCATCGAGCCCCAAGGCGCCCCCGCATTCCCCCAAACCGCGCCCCCAACCATTCCCGGAATCCCCGCCGCCCACTCGAGGCCGGTGAGGCCGGCTTTTACGCTTTCACTGACGGCTTTACTCAATTGGCAGCCACCGTGACAAATAATATCCAAATTGCGAATTACTAATTGCGAATTTCGGAGTCGTATAACGACTCCGTCAAACCCTTTGTCGCTCACCAAAATATTGCTTCCGCCGCCCAGCACAAAAACCGGCAGTTTTTTTTCTTCGGCAAATTTCACCGCTCCCGAAATTTCCTCTTCATTTTTTGCTTCACAAAAAAACCTCGCCGCCCCGCCGACTTTCAGGGTTGTATATTGAGCCAAAGGGATGTTCTCCTGAATGTTCATATCTGGTATTAATTTTTCAGATTTCAATAGAAAATGATTCTTGGTAAATTGAAAATAGTAATAGAAACTGGAAAATAGAAAATGGACCAATTCCCAATTTCAATTATCCATTACAAATTTCTAATTTCCACCAACTAATTTCAAATTTCAGATACTAATTTCTCCGCTACTTCCCAGACATTTCCCGCTCCCATCGCGATGACCAGGTCCTCGCGGCCAATCTGGCCGGCGAGATATTCAACCGTTTCCGGAATCGTCGGGATATATTCGACACTAACGTGGTATTTTTTGGCGAGTTCCACCAAATCTTTTGAATGGACTCCTCCCTGGACTTCCCGCGCGCTGCCATATATGTCGAGAATAATCACCCGGTCCGCGTCTTCAAAGCTTTGGGCAAATTCAGAAAGCAAGGCTTTTGTCCGGGTGAAAGTATGGGGATGGAAAACGCACCAAATCCGGCGCTTGGGGAAAAATTCCCGCGCCGCCTTGAGAGTGGCTTTCACTTCTTCCGGATGATGGCCATAGTCGTCAATCAGAATCGCCCCGTTTCGTTTGCCGATATACTCAAATCGGCGCGTTGTTCCCTCAAAATTTGCCAGAGCCTCCTTCGCTTTTTTCATATCCGCGTTGAATTTGTAGCTCATTGCCACAGCCGCCGCGGCATTCAGCGCGTTGTGGCGCCCGGGAAGTTCAATCTCAAATTTCCCCAAGTTTTTTCCGCCATATACCAGCTCAAAATTTTGCTTTCCGCCCGCGATCTCATAGTTTTTTATTTTCAGATCATTGTCCTTCCCAAATCCATATTTCAAAACATTGCATTTCGCGCCCTTGGCAATTTCAAGCGTGTCGCTCCGGTCGCCCGAGACTACCAAAAACCCATGGCGGGGAATTTTTTGGACAAATTCAACGAATGTTTTTTTATAATCTTCAAAGGTCGGAAAAAAGTCCGGATGGTCCCAGTCAACACTCGTGAGAATGACTGCCTGCGGGCTGTAGTAGCGGAATTTTCCCTGATATTCATCGGCTTCGATGATCATAAACTCGCTCCGGCCGACAAGAGCCGAACTTCGCCACTGGCGAACTTGCGATCCCACCACAGCCGTCGGATCAAACCCGGACGCCTTGAAAATTTCGGCGAGCATTGCCGTAGTCGTCGTCTTCCCGTGAGTTCCTGAAACCGCAATTCCGTATTTGCCGTTGAAAAGGAGCCCCAAGAGCTCGGGATAGGAAATCATCGGCAGCCTTTTGAAGCGCGCGGCTTTCCATTCTTCGTTATTTTTTTCATTGTAGGCCGTGGAATAGACGACAAGGTCAATGTCGCCAGTGATATGGTCAGCGTCAAATCCCTCGTGAAATTTCACAAACAGTTTTTTCCTCAGAATATCGTCCGTGAAAAATTTTTCGTCCGTATCAGACCCGCTAATCTGGCATCCCCGGCGCTGCAAAATTTCAACCAGGGCCACCATTCCAGAGCCCTTGATGCCGATAAAATATATTTTTTTCGCTTTTGAAAAATCTATCATGCGTAATTGGTAATTAGTAATCCGTAATTCGGATAAGGAAATAATAAAAATCCAAATTCAAATTACCAATTGCAAATTACAAAAGTAATTTTTTTATCTCTCCCAATATATTTTCTGCCGCCTTTCTTCCTTCTTCGATCATTTCTTTTGTCTGGGAAATATCCGAGCGCTTGAAATGAAGTACGTCCGGACGAATCGCGATATCGCAGTCGCCATCCAGGAAAAGGCCTTTTTTATAATCAGCGCTAATGGCTCGAAGACCGATGAGATAAGCCTCGAAAAAATTGAACTTATGTTTTTCATAATCATCAAGCAGTTTCAATTTTTTCATGAGATTCCGCACTTTCCCGAAAAATTTTTCTTCGCTGGAATTCAACGCCTTGTCTCCCATTTTGAAAACCGGATTCAAAACCCGCCTCAAAGTGCTTTTTCTCATCATTTTTCTGAAATCTCCTACCGTTCTAGTGATAACGCTTCTGCCTACGCTCACATCAACCCCAATCACAGCTTCCGCCCCAAAATTGTAGGCAATTTTGGCTGGAACAAGCATGGCTGTCCCGCCATCAAAGACCAGCCTCCCGTGGTGCCTCTTGAGCGGAGCAAGCCCAGGAAGAGCCGTCGTGATCTCAAGGGCTTCAGCAATGCTGCCGGAATCAATCACGACTTCGTTTCCTGTCAAGGCATCTGTTCCCACAAAAGCCAATTTCAAGCCTTTGATATCTTCAAATTTTTTCCCATCGGTCAAGAAATCAAAAAGGGACCTCAATTGTTCCCCTTTTATCAAGCCACCGCCGGAAAAGCTCAAATCAAGCATTTTGCGGCGGTCTTTGTTTTTGAGAGGAAGTGCCGTTTCTTTGAGTTCCTTCAATTTTCCGCATGCATAGGCGGCCGCGACAATCGCCCCGCTTGAACAGCCGACAAGAAAATGAATCGGGAGATTGTTTTCCTCAAATACCTCCAAAACGCCGATGTGGGTCATCCCTCTCATTGTTCCTCCGCCGAGGGCTACACCGATTTTCTTTCGTTGCATTTTATTTTTCTAAGGCTAAGCCTTGGCAGAGCCGCCAAGGCTTAGCCTTAGAATCAACTTGCGATCTTAGCTATTTCTCCGGCAATCAACCTTGCCGCTTCCGGATTATAGAATCTTTTCACTCTTTCACTCAACTCAAATCCAAGTCCTTTGTCATCTATTATCTGATCAATTTTCGAATACAAAATATTTTCACCAAGATTTTCCTGCTCAAGCACGACCGCCGCTCCGGCTTGCGAAAAAACAAAGGCGTTTTGCTCCTGATGCTTATTGGCTGACCCCTTGATGGGGATGATTATCGCCGGCTTTTTGTTTGCCGCGATTTCCGTGAGCGTAACGGCTCCCGCCCGGCTCACAACCAAATCAGCCGCCGCGAAGGCATATGGGAGCTCCTTCGTGAGAAACGGGAAGACTTTATATCCTTCTCGGCCAGCTTTTATGCCCAGTTTTCCCGCTTCAGAAACAACGCTTTCAAATTCTTTCTTTCCGGTCACATGAATAAGCTGCCATTTCTTGAGGATTTTTGGAAGCAAAGTCACGATGGCCTGATTAATAACCCTGGATCCCTGGCTGCCGCCAATAACCAAAATGGTTTTTTTTTCAGGCTGGAGAGAAAATTTTTCCTTTCCCCCTGCCATATCATCCCGGATCATTTCTTCACGGATTGGATTGCCAGTCAAAAAAACTTTGCTTTCAGGAAAAAATTTTTCTGATCCCGGAAAAGATGCAGCCACTCTTTTGGCAACTTTTGCCATCAGTTGATTGGCCAAGCCCGGTACAACGTCTGATTCATGGATCAGGATCGGAATTCGATATATCCAGGCAGCCGCGGCGACCGGAATGCTGGCATACCCGCCCTTTGCGAATACCGCGTCCGGCATAAAAACCAGAAGATGCCAAAGAGACTGGAAAAATCCTACGGGAATTTTGAAAATATCGAGAAAATTAAGCGGCGAAAAATACCGGCGCATCTTTCCGCATTGAATTTTTTTCATGGGGACAAATTCTTTTTCCATAGCCTCCCTTTCCAATTCTCCGTCCGGTCCCAGAAAAAGAAATTCGACATCATTCTTCTCCCCTGCCTGTTTTCTAAGCTCCTGTGCCACGGCAATGATGGGAAAAATGTGTCCTCCCGTTCCGCCGCCCGTTAATACAATTCTCATAATTATATTTTCCCACACTTTTTGGAAATATTCAACAGGATTCCAACTCCGACCATGGAGAAAATAATCGACGTCCCGCCATAGCTGATGAAAGGAAGAGTGACTCCTGTCAGCGGAATGAGGCCGGTAATGGCAGAAATATTGATCAAAGCCTGAAAAATTATCCAGGAAGTTATGCCGATTGCAATCAGTTTTCCGAACATATCCGGTGCCTTTTTTGCAATTTTGAGCCCCCTCATGGCGAAAACTACGAACAACAATATCAGCATTGCCGCTCCAATGAGCCCGATTTCTTCGCAAATTATGGCAAAAATGGAATCTCCAACTGGTTCCGGAAGATAATTGAACTTCTGCCGGCTATGTCCCAATCCTAATCCAAACAGGCCTCCTGATCCGATCGCGAGAAGTGCCTGATTGATCTGGTATCCTATCCCGCGCGGATCCAGCTCCGGATGAAGAAACACAAGAAGCCGGTTCATTCGATAGGATTCAAATTTCACCAAAGCAAAAAAAGCAAGTATGCCCATGCCGGCCATGGATGCGATGTGAGCAGTTTTGGCGCCGGAAAGAAAGAATATTATCACTGAAATGACAACAATTGTCCCGAGCGTCCCCATATCCGGCTGCTTGATGATGAGAAATCCCACAATCCCAAGAATCGCCAAAAAGGGAAAAAATCCCTCGAATAAATCCCTCTTCAGATCTTTTTTGCTTTCAAGCCAGGCCGCAAGATACAAGATCATCGTGAGTTTCAGCATTTCAGTTGGTTGGAAGGAAAAAGGTCCAAGGGTTATCCAGCGGCTGGCTCCCTGGAACCGGAGCCCTACACCGGGTATAAAAACAAGGATCAGCAAAATTAGATTGGCCGCGAAAAGCAAAAAAGCGATTCGGCGCCAAAAATGATAATCTATTTTTTGGGCTATATACATCATAAAAAGGCCCGGCAGAACTCCGTAAAAAAGCTGGTGCTTGAAGAAATAATAGCCGTCATTGAAGCGATGCTGAGAGAGCGCCACTCCCGCTGAAGAAATCATAACCAGCCCAAAAACAATGAGGGCAAAGGTGGTGATGGTGAGGATTTGGTCAGGCTTGTTCGTGCTTTTCACTCAAGTGTAAAATTAAAAAATAAAAATGTCATGCCAGAGGCAGATCAGCCTTTGGCTGAAAAAATGACAATGCAAAAAAACTTTGAACTTAAAAGCCTCAATAGCAAAGGCACTTTAACATTTTGAATTGTCATTTTGATTTTTGCATTTTGATTTTTGCATTCTCTTTCCTCCATTCCTCAATCTCCTTGTGGTCTCCCGAAAGAAGAACTTCCGGCACTTTCCACCCATGAAATTCAGCCGGCCTGGTATATTGCGGATGCTCCAGATATCCTTTTTTGGAAAATGACTCTTTTGTTGCCGATTCCTTGTTCCCCAAAACTTCCGGCAATAACCTCGTGACGGAATCAACGACAGCCATCGCGGGAATTTCACCTCCCGTTAATATATAATCTCCGATTGATATTTCTTCATCCGCCAGATGCTTCGCGACCCGTTCGTCAACCCCTTCATATCGCCCGCAAATCATTATTATATTCTCATATTTCGCGAGCCTTTTCGCGTCAGCTTGAGTGTATTCCTTCCCTTTGGCGGAAAATAATAAAGTTCGACTTTGAGAAATTCCAAAAAAGTTCGACTTTGAGGAATTTTTTAAGGTTTGGCCTTGAGGAATTCCGAGAGCTTTGCTCGAGGAAGGGAAAGGCCGAACCTTAGAAAAATTCTTGATTTCGGATTTTATTTTCTCGAGACATTTATAAATCGGCTCCACTTTCATGATCATGCCAGGACCCCCGCCATACGGCGTATCGTCAACCGTCTTGTGTTTGTCGGCCGCGTAATCGCGCGGGTTATGGACTTTTATTTTGATTTTTCCCTTTTTTTGCGCGCGATTAACAATACTCTCGCCGAAATAAGAGTCAAAAATCTTCGGAAAAATTGTGACAATATGAAAAGTCATAAGATATTTTCTGACAAGAGCCCGACTCTTGTCAGAAGGAAATACGTATTTAAATACGTATTTATTTTCATTCCTAAAGATAAACTTTTTGAATAACTATGTCAGCAAAAAATATTTCAAAGGAATTTTTACCGCATTATGTTCCTTCGAATATTCAAAATCAGAATTGCATACAACTAAGCTGTATTTGGCGCTAACTTTTTCGGCAGTTTTCGAAACTTGTCCGTAGCCTTTTCTTCCCGCGCCAACCTCAACTATTATTTTTTGATTGCCAAATCCGACAATAAAATCAGCACCGCATTGAGAGCTGTCATAGGTCAAAGATGCATTTATCTTTTTATATAAAAATCGGCTTAAGTACATTCCGGCCAAATCTTCCAATAATTTTCCCTGAGAATTCTCCCTGGAAATAATATTTCCTACCATATTATAATACATCGCGCGAAAGGCTGGAGAAGAAAAAAGATATTTGGAAGGATATTTTGCTTGTCCGAGATGGGACGCATGCGGATAAATCCGAGTTAAGGTTTCCGTGCTTTCTAAAATATCAAAAATCTCCATTATTTTTGGACGACTGATTTCAAATATCCCGGAAATTTTGGAAAAATTTATTTGATCCATATCAGCAACCGCATACAAAATTGCCGATATTTTTGAAACGATTTCCGAACCAAATTTTCCCGTTTTGGCAACATCGCTGTTTACTATCCTGTCCAACGTTTTGTTTATTTGATCATAAACTAGCGCCTCATTTTTAAGCGAAACCATAAAAGGAAGCGATCCGTATCTTATATACCTGTCAATCTCCATTCTCTCGGTTCCTAAATAATAGCGATTAATTTTCGTCTCCAATTTTTTGACTGCCGAAAACAGTTTTTCCGCTGTTTCAGAATTATATAAAGCTTGGCGCATATCCGAACACAATCCTTTTTCTTCAAACTTTTCGTATTTAATTTTCAAATATTCAGTGAAGCTCAAAGGAAACAGCTTTTCATAAACTGTGCGGCGGGCAATATCCGGATTCGCATTCATCGCCAATGCGGACGATCCTGTCACAAAGATAAAAACTTTATTTGTGCGATCATATATGCTTTTTAACACTATACCCCACTTTTCGTCGTATTGAGCTTCATCAATGAAAAGAAAAAGCGGCTTTTCCAGTTTTTCAAAGGACGCCCCTATAATCTCCTCATATACTGATAAAACATCATGCAGATTCAGCCCTAATATTTGCACTATGTGATCGGCAGAGATAAAAAGGCGGTAAGCCTCCAAGCCTCGAGTATCCCAGTATGCCTGCGACATCAAGGTTGTTTTGCCGGAGCCCCTCAAGCCTGTTAGGGTCAGCCAGCGAACTGTTTTTTCGCCCCTATAGAAATTGTCTATGTAATTTTTGATTTTGACATAAACATTCCGGGTCGGACGCTTTTTATTGTTTTCATCCAAAACATAAGCCCTGGCTCTGAACTCGGCTTGGGCTATTTGATCATTGAGATAATTGATTATCTTGTTCTTTTGCTCGCTATTCATTGGAATTTTCGCTATTGCATATTTACTTGTCAATTATACTTTACATAAAACCTGGATTACTTGTCAATTATTATTTACATCGAGTAATTTGTTCCTAAAGTTCAACTTCAGAAGAGGTACCTTGACTCTTATTTTGCATACTGTAAAATTAAGAGTATCAACACCTGTCACGCCTCTTAACAATGCGAAACCGACAGGTTTTTTTATTGCGATTGAACTTATTATTCCCCCGCCGGAAATACGTATTTAAATACGTATTTCTTAATCCTGGAGTCCAACCTTAGGAACGGCTACTTTTTTTCTTTAACAGTCTTCTTTTCCTATTTTTCAATTCCCTGATATGTTTTTCTGTCGGCAGATTTTCGGGAAGAGTTCCGCCGATATCTTTTATTGTCTGCCTCACCTTTCCTCCAACCATAAAATGGGTCCGAGTTGCGTCATTCTCTCCCTTTATATTATCTTTTTGGATTTTTTCATCCGTCTGGGTAATTCGAAAAAGATTGGCAGCGAGTTCTGTCGTCCCCGCCCTATCCAGAAGTTCACCTTTTTTTATAGCCTTTTTATTTTCTATTTCGGAAAGTGGCATTCCATATAATCCTTTGTATCCAGCGTCGTTAAACAATCCAAATTTGGTGACTCCCGCCCGTTTCGCGGTGCTAAAAAGTTTTTTGTTTTGTGTTGACACCTCTCCCCTAATAAAAAGCCTTTTATCGGCTCCGGAAAGTTGTTCAAACACTTCCTGCCTTCTGGTTTGAATGGCAAAATATGTCTGCGCCATCGCGATTTCCGGCTTTTTAGGATCTCCATTTTGGGCGATCAGGTAGCAAGCATAGCGGTCAAGTTTCCAATCACGCACTTCGCGCACCGTATTTGAGCCAATATAGACCATTTTCCCCATTCGGTGAAAATGGTTATCCACAGCCTGACCGCTGTTAATACAGGCTCGCGCCGCTCTCGCTACAACTTCCTCCGCTTTTTCCCATTTCTTATAACCTAAAATTAGCATCAGCTCTCGAGCCTCCCAATACTCAACGCCGTTTTCATCAACCTTTTTGAGGCTCTCGAAATTTCTGTTGAGCGAATTTGCGATAATTTCTTTTGACATATGTTTTTATTAAATTTTTGATGATGTTCCTATTTCCCAATATTGGATGTTGGGAAATAGCATGGGTTATATTTTTTGCACACTATCTCTTAGAAGTATCCAAGAGGTCTTTACTATTGAAATAATACTTATAATGGAAAATAAAGTTGCTAAAAAAAATAATAACTTTCCTAAAATAGGATCACAAAAAAACAGATTACTCATCGAAAGCAAAATAATTGCATATATGATCGTAGCAGAAGCAATCACACCTGGATATTTTGTTGATTCAAATAATTTTTCTCTTTGATTTCGATAAATTTTCAGATTCCCAGCAGTATCTTTTATAAAACTCAAATTATCCAAAAAGTTAAAATTTTTTGCATAACTTTCAATTTCGGGTTTAAATCCAGAATTATTTTCGAATTTCTCAGGGTAATCTTTTTCAATTTCCTTTAATTCGTTAATCAAACCACTAACGCTTCGCTCATTAATTTTACCAGAATTTCCGTCTATGTGTTCATTTTTATTTTTTACTATATAATCAGCTCTTCTTTTATACTCTTTAATATTTTCGATTATATTTTGCAATCTAAGTGACACAAATACAACCGATAATCCCATAATAGCGGCCAGGGTTTGCGCAATAGTACTTAAAGTATAATACCAAGTGTTGTCCATTAAATTTCGTTAAATCAATGATTATTATTTCTAAAGTTCAACTTTATGAGCGGTTAGTTTTCCGTTTTCCCAACATTAAATGTTGGAGTTGGCTATGAAAGCAGTAAATAACTTTCAAACTATATTTTTTATAATTTTTTATTTTCCTCTCTTTGAATTCTGCTGGGTAATCCATTTAATAGAAAAAGTCCGAGTAATATAATTAGTCCATAAGACCAGAAAATACTAATCGAAGTGAAATTCATTAAAATTCCAAAAAGTAAATATCCCAAAACAGAGTAATTATTTGTAGAATTAGTCAATATGCTAATTTTTCCAGATACTGCCTGTTCTTTTTGAAGCATATAGCTGTATGGAACATAGCAACATGAAAAGGCAAATAAAAATATCCAAAATTTTCCTATAGCGGTTGAATTAATTAATCTCCATGACAATGTAATCGAAATCACAACTAACACAAAATAATACATTGGCATCAAATAACTCAATGTTTTAAAAGAAAACTTTTTAGTAAGGACTTTTTCCAGTGGAAAACTAATAACAAAAAAGAGAATTGTTGCCAGAATCAAAAGCAATCCATACAAAACTGTCATGCTTCGGAAATTAAGGAAAATAAATATGGCTGATACGAAAGGCAGAATAAATAAAATTGTGTTTATTGTTCCCATGGTTTTCAACTTAAAAATAAACTTTGCCAAATTAACTTTTTTATTTGCTCCTCCAATCCCTCACCACAACCCCGCCTTTGATCCGCTTCACAACCACTTTCTGCTTCTATCGCCAGCCGAGCTCCCGCGTCATTTCGACAGGCAGAGTCACCGCTAAGCTGGTTTTGCCCACCCGGGTTATTTTCCTGATATTTTTTTCTTCTTGTTTTCTGACTGACATATATTTCAGGTAAGTATTTAAATACGTATTTTATTTCTTAAGTTTGACTTTAGAAAAAGCCGGCCTTTCAAAAGGCTTGATTTCTTCTTTGATGAGCAGTCTCGAAATAGTTGCGTATCTTTGCAAGGCTAAACTTGGCTTGTGGGAAAAGCCGATGTATTCGACTTCCTTTCCCAGATGTTTCACTTTCTGAATCGCGGGAATTAAATCCGTGTCGGAAGAAATCAGAATTGCTGTATCATAAATATTATCATAAGCGCCAACCAACAAATCCACCGCTAATTTTACGTCAACGCCTTTTTCGTGATAGATTCCATCGTTTTTCATCAAATATCCTTGCTTCACAATAAACCCTTGATCACGAGACGAAAGATGATTGAATAATCTCACTTGATTTTTTCGAAGTATTTGTCCTCTTTTATCAGATTCCTTCGCTCTTATGACTCCGACATAATATCTCTTTGAAATAATTTCTCTGTCTCTCGCCAACCAATCAGCCAAGCCTCCATAGTCAAAGTATGTTATATTAGAGATATCGATATCCCGCAACTTATAAAAGAAATTGCTTCCATCAATATACACAGCGACTCTTTTTTGCTTTTGATCAATTTGCATCTTTTTTTAGGCAAAAAAACCCGCCGTGCCCAAAAGGGTCAGAGCGGGTGGTTTTAGCTATATAAATACTATCATCAACAATAAGATTTGTCAAGTAACCAACAATACCTGCCTTTTTCACTTTATTCATACATTTATTCCAGCTTATTTCTTTCATTTTTGAATTGTGCCAAATTTTGAATTTTTACCAAACAAAAACCGCGCTTTTATATTAGCACGGCTTTTGCCTTAAACAAAGTCAGCTGACGACTTTACACATTGATATCGTTGACAACATCGTCAATACTCTTTTTTTCTTCTCTCCGCTCGCCTCTTTGAGAACCTTCCGGTTCGTTGATTTTGAGGTTGACTCGAGCATTGTTCTTGGCTCCGACCACCCGAAGAAGGGTGCGGATAGCCTTGGCTGTCGCGCCCTCACGTCCGATGATCATTCCCATATCCTTTGAATCGACATCCAAAGTGATGAGAACTCCTCTTTCATCGATCGTGCGGTTGGCTTTCACAGCTTTTGGCGTGTCAACGAGAGCTTTCACGACATACTCCACAAATTCCTGGTCTTTTTCCATCTTTTTCAGTTTTAGGCTAATAATTTCGGAATTTGGCTGTTCGGCATCGACCACTGCCCTGCCATCTTTCCGCTTATCTAGCATTATATATAAATTTGTTCTTTTGTCAAACGAAAAAAACCGCCCGAATGAGCAGCTTATTTTCCTCATAAATTGCTGTTTTGAAGCATTTATTTCTCTTCTTCTGCCGCCTCAACCGGAGGCTCTTGTTCTGTTTTCTTTTTAGACTCCGCTTCCTGTTTGGCTTCTTCGGTTTTTTCTGTCTTTACTTCCTCTTTTTTTTCTGATGTTTCTTTATTTGCTTTAGCTTCAACGGAGGCAGGCGATTTCTCCTTGCCCGGCAAAGCCTCAGCGGCGGAGGGAACGCTTTCGACTGGTTCAGATTTTTCTTTCTTTTTCATTTTGACCGTTCTTTTGGGACCTCTCAATATCCCTTCTTTTACCAAAAGATTATGTGCTGTGTCCGAGCATTGGGCTCCTTTTCCGATCCAGGATTTTATGCGGTCGGCTTTGAGGTTCTTTTCCTTTGTGTGGGGGTTCAAAAAACCGAGCGCTTCCAAAAATCGCCCTTTGATCGGTGACGTATGCTCGGCCACTACCAGCCGAAAAAACGCCTTGTTCTTTTTTCCCCGTCTTGTCAATCGAATTTTTAGCATAACGACAATGTCTTACAAAACTAAAATACTTTGGCATTTTACCCGCCAATTGAATTATTGTCAACATTAATTGCTATAACGGCCAAAAATGCAGGAGATTGTCGATACAAAATATACCTGCAGAAAACAAAATTATCTCATTCTCACAGCGTTCACTCTTGTCACTTCTCCAATGCCGGGAACAGAAACTGCCAGAGGATAATAACCAAGCGTGCTGAAATCAGCCATCTCAAAAGTGCAGATTATTCTTTTTCCGTTTGAGCTCGTTCTCACCGCTTGGGCATGCTCAAAACCAAGTGTGCAGGATGTTCCCACTCCTGCCTTTCTCAAATTTCTTCCCTTAACTTTTATCTTGAAATCATTCTTTCTCGCATTGTAGCGAATATTTCTTTTTGTCACACTAGTTATTTTCATTGATTTCACTTTTGATCCTTTCTGGACCACGCGAAAAGCGCTGAAATGTTCTGGTGTGAAAGTCAGGCTTTTTTCGGCGCTGTTCCAAGACAGGTCGCTAAGATCAACTCCTTCCACTGCTTTTTTCATCTGCCTGCCGTTCTCGGCAGTAACATAGATATCAGGCTGTTCGGAAAACTGATCCAGTCCGTACATCGTAAAAGAAGCTCCATAATTAACCATCTCCGGAACCATCGCTGCGTTAAGGCTGATGTAGCCGTCATTGAACTGAACGAGATTTCCGAAATTATTCATAAAGTTGAAAAAGCGGTAAGTCATAAAATCAATAGTTTGATTGAAACTGATACGTCCCATTGGCAATCCATTTTCCGATTTCTGGAAATATAGACCGGTTACACTGTGCCAGTTGGAATTGCTGAACAAGCTTGTTTCAACCCCTTCCGCCACCATACTGCTTTGCATATCAGCTGGCATACCCGCAATTCCAGTGCAGAATCCCAACATTCCCTGCAATTCCGCTTGTGTTCGTTCTGCGTCATACCCCAGTCCGTTCACATAGTTGGTAACAGCCGTTGTGCATCCAGAAGTATCGGTTGGATGAGTCATCTGCGCGAAAAGCGTCCAGAAAATGTCATCCTCCGCCGGCATTTCGTGATCACTCGGCTCCGCCATTACCGGCGCCGCCATCACCACCATTGCGAAAATGGCAATACTCGCCAAAATCGCCCTTTTTTGTTTTTGTCTCATGTTTTTTTCTTAATTATTATTGAGCAAAAATAGTTACCTCAACAAAACGAAAACTATTAGAAATTCAAACGGCGCGGATCTCCATCCGTGATATCCACAACCTGACCCGCTTTGCCATGTACTTTGATATAATATTTGCCCGTAGCGAGATTCAAGGCCTTATACCACCCGCCGGAACTCCGTCTATTATATACTATTTTGGTTCTTTTCCATTGGCTGCTGTTCTTTTTCTTCTGCTTCATTTTCCAGATTTTCACCCGGCTGCCTTTCGATTTTGCTGAAGCAGACACCTTGTGCGTTGCTTTTTCGACTATTGTTCCGCTCACCTGCCCATAAAGAGTAGCTCGAAGGTCATTTTGCGAGAGGATAACAAAGCCATCGCTATAGTCAGTTGTCATTGACCACATGTCATCACCCAGAAAAAATATCTTTCGAACATCGTTGAAATCGTCATTTGCGTTTCGAACGGAATAATATGTCCACTCTGCCGTCACCGGATCAAAAATCGCCGCTCCTCCGACAGAATCATAATCGGCGTCTTTCACGGTTGTAAACCAGATCCGGCCCGAATTGTCTTCAGCAATCTGAAATATGTTGTTATCAAGCAGACTGCTGTTGTCTTTCGTCCAAACAGACCAGCTCGCTCCGTCGAATTTTGACACCCCGGAGTGGGTTGCCGCCCAAACATTGCCGCTCGAATCGATTTTGAGACTTGCGATAAAGTTGCTGGCCAGTCCGTCGGTTGTCGTATAGTTCGTCCATGTTCCGCCGTGATATCGGTAAACTCCGGATGAAGTCGTTTCTCCGTAATATAAATAGAACCAGAAATCTCCGTTCGTGTCGCTCACGGCACCTTTTAGCTTTGCCTGATTGGCATAGCTTATGACTGAATCTGCGGGCAAAGCCGTGGACCAGATTCCGCTGGTGCTTCTTTTTATAAGTCGCACGCTATCCTGGCTGCCGATCCCCGTAGCCGACACTGATGCGACAGAATACAGATTTCCGGATTCGTCTCCGAACATGCTATAGAAATATCCTCCGTTTATTCCCGACACGGACTGTCCAAGAACCTGCTCCCAAACTGTTTGAGGAGAAACCAGGCTCCAATCCGCCCCATCGTATTTCAAAAGCGTGCAGGGCGTCGCCCCGACCCAGACATTGCCCGATTTATCCGCATAGATGGAGTTTATCCCCCAGTTAGATGAATCTTCCCAAGTAACATTCTGACTCACAAGATTTCGAAGAGTTTCCGTGTGATCCACCCATGCTCCGGCTACGGTGTACTCATAAAGGAAGCTGTCATTAAAACCGTCGGACGTGGTGCTTTCATATGCATGAAACCATTTGTTGCCGGCTGTATCCTGGACGGCCGCATTCACGTTTCTCGTTTTCATCGTCGCTTTGTTCACCAGGTACTTTTGCGTCCATGTGTCGGCGTTTGCGCTTCCGGCGGATAAAAAAATAAGAGCCATTATCGCCAGAAAAACAATTTTTGCTTTTGCTTTTGTTTGCATTTTTTTATATTAATTTTTATTATATACAAGCCATTATTTGCGCTTAGGTCCGGAACAGGCTATATCTTATTCACTCTTTTCGTCACCGTCTTTGATCCTTTTGAATTGCCGGCCATTATTCTGATTGTGTTTAGTCCGCTTTCTAAATCAATGGTTGTGTTGTATCTCCCGCCCTTTCCGGCTGTGAGCGTTTTTTGGATCAGGCTGTTGA
Organism: Candidatus Moranbacteria bacterium GW2011_GWC2_40_12; assembly: GCA_000995965.1. GTDB lineage: Bacteria > Patescibacteriota > Minisyncoccia > Moranbacterales > UBA11712 > UBA11712. The sequence continues at coordinate 3,946 of LBYD01000001.1, read as the reverse complement.
CGCTCACGGAAACACTTGCTCCTTTTTTTGTTTTTCCCCTCACGGAGACAGTTGTGTTCGTCGTCCTTTTGGGAATTTTTTTTACGCTCAACTTTATTTTTTTCTTTCCCAAAATCGCGAATCGCGTCGCGTGACTCACCGTGAACTGGCAAGCCTCGTCTTCAATCGTGCAGGTGGTTTCATTGGCCCATTGATCACTGTTTTCACCGAGAGATTGGATCTTCAGTTTCGTTTTGTCCCGCAAATCATTGAATTGAAGTTCAATCTCAACGGGTTTACTGAAAGAAAGATTGAGTCCCGGCACTCCAATCCTCAACGTTGAAAGCGGAAAGCCGGCAAGGCCGCTATCAGTCACTTCATCGAATTCATAGTCTTGGATCAGCATCTGGTAAAAAGCAAAATTTCCTCCTTCTTTCTTCATGATAACCGTTCCTTGAGGAAAGGTGACTTTATCGCCGTTCATTGGATTGATGATCGAATATTCGCTGTCAATCGTCACCGAATCATCTTCGGCTGAATTACCGATCGTGGTCGAATTCAAGCTGGCAATTGACGAAAAAACGTCGTCATTCGGCTGACGGGCTTGATCGGGATATTGAAACGCATGATAGGTTCTCATATTACCGTTTTTGTCCACCGCATATATAAAGTCAAGCTGCCAGGGACCTATTTTGCTCCCGGCTGGCATCACAGCCGTGGCTTGATAAACGCCGTCATTGGCGTTTCCTGAAATCAGGTTGAAATTATAAAAATCCAAAACTTCCGTCCCAATTGACTGAAACCGAACATACGTCGGCGTTCCGACATAGTCATTTCCGCAATCACCGCTCACACATACACCCGATTGATCGTCGGTGATGTGAATTGCCACAGTGAAAGTTTGGTCTTGAGCCGAAGCGTCCGCCGCCTTGGGTGTCACTTCAAAAGAGGTAATGACCGGGGTCGTTGTGTCCCCTTCCGCATTCGCGCTTCCTGACCACAAAAATACTGCTGCTAGTGCCGCAATGGTCAGTACGATTTTGTTATTGTTTTTCATCTTTTAATTTATCGTTAAAACATTATTCGCCCGCCAGGTGCCGCGATAGGTTGTTTTTCCTCTTTTTCCTTTATAAGTAAGAGACAGATTGTAGTTTCCAGCCGACCATTTCGAATATTTCAAATTGGATGCCATCAGCACATTGTTCCCGCTTTTTCTCACTCTTGAAAGCTTGATTTTTCTCCCGTTTAACCTTATTTTTGCATCTTTTTTCTTTATCTTCAAATTAAGGTCCTGAAAATTGAAAGTAATTTTCTTTTTGGCTTTTTTTGAAGAGTTATATGCAAGCGTCGGCGTGTCGGTCAGGAGTTTATTGAATTTTTTCACCGCGACCCGATAGCTCGATTCCGGCTCGTTAATATAATCCGAGTAGGTTACATACGGTTCTCCTGTTTGAGGATTGAAAACGAGATCAAATAACATTGGATCGCCGGAATCAAGCCCGACAGTCCCCGCTTCTATCCAAGAAGAGCCGTCAAACCGACGGGCAACGGCCTTATAATAATTGCCGTCGTCATAATAAACAACCCACGGCTCATTCGTAGTGGGAGAAAAAGCAAGCGACATATACATGGCCTCGCCGATTCCGAGTTTCGAACCGACCTGAACCCAAGAAGAGCCGTCAAATTTTTTCACGACGCCTTTATCGATTCCCGCTTGCTCTAAATGAAGAATATGCGGCTCTCCCGTTGCTGGATGGAAAGCAAGTGTCATTACCGCCGAGTCATTTCCTTCAACAGACGAACCGACCTGAACCCAAGAAGATCCGTCAAATTTTTTTACGTAAATTTTTTGAGCGGTCATGTCGGAGTAAGCCACATAAAGTTCTTCCGTCGACGGATTGAAGCCGCAAGCGATCATATAAGAGTTTTTATCACTTATTGACTCCCCGCCAACATTCTGCCAGGAATTCCCGTCAAACCTCTTGACCGCGACTTTAGCGTCGAAGCTTTGATCAGTATAAGCGACATAGGCTTCGTTGGTTTCAGGATGAAAAGCGACACGGGAAAGTTCCAAATCATCAAAAACCTGCCCATTGCTGAAGCCGTCTTGCCCGACCGCCGCCCATGAGCTTCCGTCAAATTTTTTTACGGCTGCCTTATCGCCATTTTGGCCATCTGGATAGAAAACATAGGGCTCTTTGGTTCGCGGATTGAATGTCAATGAAATTAGTGGCGTGTCGGCAGAAAGTCCATTCGTTGAAAGATCCGACCAATTGGATCCGTCATATTTTCTGAAAATTGGGGTATAACTGCTTCCAGATCTTGTGGTATAAATGATATATAGATCGTTCGTGGTCGGATGAAAAGCAAGACTGCTGAAAATTGAATTGCTGGCCAGCCATTCGTCATAGCCGACAGCTTCCCATTCCCCGCCGGCAGCCTTCGCCGGAAAAAAACCGGCGCTGAAAACAAAAAAACCCAACAGAAAAATGCCGGGAACAGTAAAAAAGCTCTTGTTGTTTTTTTTGCTCATTTGTTTTTGTTTTACTCTTTTTTAAATTATACCATAAATCTCCATACGGGCGCAAACGGATTATTTTGGAAAAATTCTAGCTATTTTCTCCAGACATTTTCAATACCTCCTCAAAAACCAAGGGGAATTCGAAAAATCCGTTGCCGGCGTTGAGATGCTCTCCGTTTGGGATGACAATCAATTTGGCGCCCAGTTTGTCCCGCAATATTTCTCCGTGTTCCATTGGAATATACGGGTCATTATCGGAGTTGACAACTACCATATGCTTCACGGCTTTTTTAATTTTTCCATAATCAAAATTTTTGGTAAAAAAATTTTCCAGTTCTTTGATGCCAATTGATTTTGCGACTCCGGCCACCAGAATCGCTCCGCCAATTTTCTTTCCCGCAGAAAGTGATTCCAGATAGCGGAGGATTGCCGCAACTCCCAAACTATGCCCGACCAAATATGTATTTTCATCCGGCTTCTCGACGATTTTTTGAAGATGAGCAACCCACTCATCCATTATTGGAAAATCCGCATTCGGCATTAGCGGAACTGCCACCTCAAAATCTTTTTTCTCAAGTTCATTCTTGATCCACGGAAACCAATTTGAATCCGGGGTTCCTTCCCAGCCATGGATGATAAAGACTCTTTTGGACATGAATTTTATGATATTTTAATCGGTTTACAGTATACTAGAATAATGTAAACGGACTACAAATTATTTTTTATCTTTTTTACGGCGTTCATTAGCTCTCCGAAATCATGAATCATCACATTCGGTTTTCCTTTTTTGAGCCGCGTTTTGCCATGATATCCCCAGGTGACGGCAATGGTCGGCACTCCAACTTTTTTCGCTTCGCGAATGTCTCCCAAAGAATCTGTAACAAAAATACATTCTTTCGGTTTCAGATTGTGTTCCCGAAATAAAAGTTTGAATTTTTCGACCTTCGATTTATGCGTTTCCATCCCAAAAATTCTTCGGAAGCATTTTGAAATTCCCGCCATTTTCATGAATTTCTCGATTCCTTTCTCGGGACTGCTTGAAATAACCGAGAGTTCATACTTTTTTGCCAGCTTTTTGATCTGATTTTCGAGAGGAAATGAATATTTATCGCTGATGCGGCTATTGTAATTCATACAAAAATATTCAATTTCTTTTTTTGAAAAAGTCAGCTCGGAGCCTGCGAAAACATTCCCATCCAGAAGATCCTTATATTTCCTAACTGTTATATCAACCTTTTGTTCCCGATTTATGCCAAAACAAAGATCAAACGTATCCGCGATCACTCCGTCGAAATCAAAAATAATGGCTTTTAGCATAAACAAATCTTAATTTATATTGATAAAAATATTAGGAGTTAGTCTAGAACACGATTAGAGCTACTTAACAATTTCCTGATAATTAAGCCTAAATTCTGCTGTCTGTAATTGAAACGAAATTCCATCTCC